>NZ_LDUJ01000034.1:0-127897 GCF_001043675.1 Lysinibacillus sp. LK3 | reverse complement strand
ATCATGTTTGATGTCCAAAATTTTTGTTTTGTTCACTAACCGAAGCTAGCTACTTAAAACTTTATTGATTACGTTTTGCTTGTTCAGTTTTCAAGGTTCATGTTTCTTTATTTCGTTGTCACCTCTTGGCGACTTATACATAATAACATCGATTATTCATGAAAGTCAACACTAAATCATAAGTTTTTTTAAAGAGATTCATTTTTTATTTTAATTTTAGAAACGAGGTTATCATTATGGTCCGTAAAACGTTGATTTCACTGCTTTTAATTGTAATGCTTTTTGCCTTTTTAAAGCCTATAAATTCAACGATGATTTCTGTATTTAATATTGCGAATGCACCAGTAGTGGTCACAAAAGGACATTATGGCACATCTCTTATTGTAGAGATCTCTTTCTCTGATGACTCTCTATTAGAATGGCTCCAAACGGTGAAAGAGCCTTATCCACTTCTACTTTTAGATGCTGGTTGGATAAAACGGTCACCCGATCATTTAAAAATTATCCAACAACGAAAATTGCCTACAGGATTACTTGGGCCGGATGATTCAGTAGAAGAACCCGTTGACATTGCACTCATCCAAAAGGATATTGATACTTACGAAAAATATTTAAAAGAAAAACCTTTATGGTTTGCTACCCGAAATCATCAATATTCACAGGATTTACAGAAAGCCTTATTCCAACAACAAATGAATTTACTATCTCCTTCGCTTATTTGGCAAGGTGAGAAAACTCCGAAATTACAAAAAGGTGATTTTGTCTTTTTCCCGCTCCATCAAAATAATCAAATATCCCTTAAAGAGCTTAACACTCTCATACAACAGCATAAGTTTATGTCGATTGAAGAAAATATATTTGGTTATAAGGTTCAAACTAAAAAAGCGCCATAAAAAAATTGCCTCCAATACAGCGAGGCAATTTTTTCCTTATGCGTTTTTAGCCTGTTCACGACGAGCTTGGCGTCGTGCTTCTAATTTTTGACGATCTTCATCAGATTTTGCATTATATTTAGGTAATACTAATAATTGATACGCATTAACCGCCAATAATGGGAATAATAAAAGCGCAACATACTCATTAATATTTTCATCGCGACCCATCAAGGCAATTGTCCATTCCAACGTTGTAATGACAATCATAAAGAATAGTGCCGAAATCATTACATGTTTTTTCCCTGTTAATTTTACTTTTTGAACAGCTGTTGCTATTGCCCCAAAAATGAGGACAATTAATAGTCCTACATAGAACAACCAGCTTTGCCCATCCTTCACACCAGGAATAAAGCGGAAGAAAATTATATCGAAAATCGTTATGGCAATTAATAATAGCTGTACCCAATTCCATAATGTCAGTGTTCTAAAAATATTAACACCTACCTGATGAAGTGTTAAATAAGCAAAAAAGCCAGCTTGCGCTATAACACTCATTGTAAACCCTAAGAAAACCATCCATAAAAGTCCAGCGGAAAACTCACCCCATTGACCGTTTGCTATGTATGGTTGGAAGAATTCCCAGCGAATAAATAAACTAAAAACTCCGTTGACTGCACCACCAACGAGCATTGCAAAGAAGAAAAACTTTGCCCAATTTCGTATCGTCACTACTAAAAGTCCCCCAATTTCTCAATATATCTGTCCTTATTTTATCAATGCCTTGTTAAAAAAGCTATTTCTCATCCTAACCAATACATAAAGTCCTGAGAAATGTGAACAATAATTGAAAGAGTCTATCTAGAGAAAGGACTGATTGTCGATGCGAAAATTCACCTTATTACTGATTCTAATGCTTTTTCTTTCTGCCTGTTCACAAGATAAAACCTCTACCATGTCCTATGATGAAATAAAAAAAATCATGATTGACTCTTTACAAACAGAGGATGGTAAAAAGGCATTGCGACAGCTTTTAGAAGAGCCGAGTTTCCGTGAGCTCTTGATTTTAGAGCATGATGAAGTGAAAAAAGCTACCGAGGAAACTTTACTTTCCAAGGAAGCAGAAGACTTTTGGAAAAAAACCTTTGAAGATCCAAAGTTTAAAGAAACTGTTGCGAAAAGTATGCAAAAACAGCAACAGGATATTATGAAGAACTTAATAAAAGATCCGACTTTCCAAAAGGATATGGAGGCATTTTTCGGGCAACCCGATATGCAAAAGCAGTTGGAGACTATCCTTAAATCATCCAATATGCGCAAGCAAATGGAGGAAGTTGTAAAGGAAACGATCGAAAGCCCTTTAATGCAATCTAAATGGCAGGAACTTATTAAGAAAAGTGGCGAAACAGGTTCATCAGGAAGTGGCGATAAGAAAGAAGCGAGTGGCGATAGTGGTGGCGGATCGGATAAGGGACAAAAAAGTACCGAGTAACCTTGGTAATGTAAAAACGGATTTCCCCATAAAACTGGTGGAAATCCGTTTTTTATTATTTATTTAATTTATCGATGATTTTCGTCGCGATGTCTAAATAAATTTGTCCTGTTGTATGTTTTTCAGCGTATACAGAAGGAGCAAAATCTTCATCTGTCCAATCTGGTTGCCCAAGCGGGATTTGTCCAAGTAACTCTGTACGTAGTTCGTCAGCTAGCTTTGGTCCTCCTCCTTGCCCAAAGACAAATTCTCGGTCACCTGATTTAGATTCAAACCAAGCCATGTTTTCGATAACTCCTAAAATTTCATGGTCTGTTTGAAGCGCCATTGCCCCTGCACGAGCTGCAACAAATGCTGCTGTTGGGTGTGGAGTTGTTACAACAATTTCTTTTGATGATGGCAACATTTGATGGATATCTAATGCAACGTCACCTGTGCCAGGAGGTAAATCTAATAATAGATAATCTAATTCACCCCACTCAACATCACGGAAGAATTGATCTAATACTTTACCAAGCATTGGTCCGCGCCATACGATCGGTGCGTTATTTTCTACAAAGAAGCCCATTGAAATCATTTTTACCCCAAAGCGATCTACTGGGAAAATACGATTATCGACTACCTTAGGCATATCCGTTACACCCATCATATCAGGTACACTAAATCCATAAATATCTGCGTCAATTAAGCCGACTTTCTTTCCTAGACGAGCTAAAGCAACAGCTAAGTTTACTGATACTGTCGATTTACCAACTCCACCTTTACCAGAAGCAATTGAAATTACTTGGACTGTGCTTAATGGAGATAAAATATCTTGTGCTTCCGACTCTGTTGCTGTGCCACGGAAGCTTTGCAATTTTTCTGTTGATAGTTCTTCAAAACGAATACCAACAGTGTTTACACCTGCTTCTTTCAACACCTCAACAACTTTCATTTGTAGTTGTAATTGTTCCGGTGTATTCAGTTTAGCAATGGCAATTTTTACACTGACATGATTTTTTTCTTCTTTTATTGCTACGTTCGTAATACCATCTGTTTCTGCAAGCGATTTATGTAAAAATGGATCTTGTAGTTGTCCCAGTATTTCTCGTACTTGTTGTTCAGTAATCACGACGAACACTCCCCTTATATTGTCTCAATATTAGTATATCATAATGATTTGATTTACGTTGTAGATGTTGCTCTACTCAATTTTGGCTAATAAATAGTCTTCTATACCTTCAACTATGGCATCTGCCATTTTTTCTTGATAGTTTTTGTCCACTAATAATGCTCGTTCCTCATCATTACTAATAAAACCAGTCTCCACTAAAGCTGCAGGTACTTCCGCTTTCTTCAATAAATAGATTTGCTTAATAGACAATGCTTCACGGTCTGTATTTTTTAAATTAGTGCGAATGGATTGTTGAATACTCTTGGCAAGAATCTCTCCATCAGCATGTCCTTCCTTATGGTAAAATACCTGTGCGCCACGCCATTTTGTTTCAGGAATGGCATTTGCATGAATAGTTATAAATACATCAGGCTTTTCCTTTTCCACGATATCCTTTCTTAGGAAGATATCTTGCTTTTTCCGTTCTCTCATTGTTCCATATTTTTCTGATGGCGCATGCTCATCGATTACATCACCATTTTTTGTTCTTGTCATTATAACCGTTGCGCCTTTTTTCTTTAATTGCTTCTCTACATGCTGAGCAATTGCAAGTGTAATATCCTTTTCAATCACTTCGCCCTTTGAAGCTCCTCCGTCCTCACCACCATGCCCTGCATCAATGACAATTTTTATGCCACCAAGTGGGTCCGGTAAGAAGAAGTTACGGTCCGAAGCATTTGTTTCATATGCCACGACCACTATACTCATAAGCATAATTACTCCTAGTGCAAGCCAGCGCTTCACCCATATACACCACCCTTTTACATTTAGTGTACGAAATTAGTGGATGAACTATGCCAGAAAGTAAAAAAAACTCCCAAGTCACAAACTTGAGAGTTTTAATTTCTTCTATATTAAGGGAGGAAGAATTTTATTGGTTTGTAAAAGTAGGTTTGAATTCACCTGTATATGGCTCATGCTCTACAAATACAGTTATATCATTGCCATCTTTGTCTTTACCTGTTCGTTTATACGTGAACTTCTTATCGTTGATTTCTGTAATTTCAAGAGCTACACCATACTTATTATCACCGACAGAAACATGCGCTCTTATTTTATTATCATGAATGACATTAAAGTAACCATAGTCTCCACGACTTTCACCTGTTTCAGGATTAAAGAACTCATATTTATTTGTATTTGCATCATACTTTGCAATGCTAATGAAATTTGAATTGAATTCTGTTACATCATTACCCGCTTCATCTAACACAACTGTTCCATGCCATAGTGTATCAGCGAGAATTTTATCTCCGTCAACGTCTGTAACAATTTGACCTGTAGAAGCATCTAACGTTTTATCGGAATCAGTAAATGCCAGTTCTTTTTCTTTATATGGAATATGTTCCACGAATATTTCTACATCATTGCCCGCAGCATCTTTACCCATTCTCTTATAAGTAAAGATACTATCGTTTAGCTCAGTGATCTCGACAACTGCTTGGTAGTTTTTTGATTCGGAAATTAATATTCTTTGTTTCCCATCATTTGTGATAAAGAATGTCCCTTTATCCTCACGGCTTTTACCTGTAGCCTTGTCAAAGAATTCATAATGACCTGTCTGGGCATCATATTTTGCTAAGCCAATGAAGTTTGCGTTCTCCGCCGTTAAATCATTGTGATCTTGATCATAAACCTTTGTACCTTGCCAATTTGTACTACTTAGAACATTAGCCATTTCTTGTCCCTTTGTTAATTGCTCTTTGGCAGTATTTTCTGTTACTGTACTTTCTGTTTTAACTTCCTCACTATTTGTCTTATTGCCTTTTGCAGGCTCCTTATCTTGACACGCTGCCAGTAATGCAATAGCTGCAACAGATACTATTAATAATTTTTTCATACCTACTTACCTCCATCGGTTAGTTTATATTTTGAATTACATCAAACCCATAATGACAATTTTTAAAAATGAAAGGTTTGTTGTACCTTCTAAAAACTATATTAAAGTGGAATGTTAAACTCCCCCTAAATAATTTCTTAAAAAAACATAAACTTATACGAAAATATTTTTAATATATATTAAATCTGTACACTAATAGTGAGGTTTATGTAAAAAGCTATTTATTTTTTTCTACATATACTTAATTTATGGGTGATCGACATTTCTCACAAACGAGTACTTCAACATTATTTATTATAGGAAAAAGCTAAGCCTAGCATATCTTTTTAATATTACTCGTATAATTCGCAACATGTTACCATATTTTTATAAACGGAAAAGTAGGCTACAGTGATATACCATTAGTCATTTGGCTGTTTTAACCAAAGAAAAGAGGGTGGAAAAATGAATGATCAATTAATACTTTCAGCAGCGAACGGTGATATTGATAAAGTATTAGCACTTCTGCAAAAAGGCATCAATATTAATACAACGGATCAGAATGGAAGAACCCCTGTCTTAGCTGCCACTTATAATAACCAGGTGGATACTGTGAAGGTGCTCATTCAACATGGTGCTGATATTAATATTAGAGATAATAACCTTGAGAACGTACTTTTACATGCAGGGGCATCAGGCTATTTAGAAATCGTTAAACTTGCCATATCTGCAGGGGCAGATACAAAGCTAACTAATCGCTTTGGTGGAATTGCCATCATCCCTGCATCCGAACGTGGACATGTTGAGGTGGTCCGAGAGCTACTTAATCACTCGGACATTCATGTCAATCACATTAATAATTTGCATTGGACAGCTCTATTGGAGGCAGTCATATTAGGCAATGGTGGGGAGAAACATCAAGAAATTGTGCAATTATTGGTGGATCATGGTGCTGATATAACTATTGGAGATCAAGATGGTGTCACACCATTGCAGCATGCAAAAAAACTAGGCTTTTATGAGATTGAGCAAATTTTAAAAGAAGCTGTACCCGAACGAAATAACAGTTAACACTATAGGAGATATGATCATATACTTTTCTAGATGGCCTCACTTCGGAATTAGCTTACCTGTTGCATCAATTTCACCTGCAATTTCAAAAGAAATAACGTTAAGCAATCTTTGGGTTACTTCACAGATTGCTTTTTATGATGGAATGACAAAAAGACTCTTTCCTCGAAAGTAGAAAGAGTCTTTTTGTCTGCCTCTGACTCCGTAAAGACCAAATCATCTTTAAACGGTACGCCATTTGTAAAGGTTACGAATTCTCTTCTGGTAATAGAATAATAACAGTAGTTCCTTTTCCTTCTTCACTATATATACGGAGACTGGCATTTCTCATAAGCTTAAATTTTTTCAAAGGATTCGTAAATCCAATACGTGAGTTTTCTTCATTTACTAATCGTTGCAACTTTTCTTCTGAGATACCGACCCCATTATCATAAATTTTAATACGTATAAATTGACCTTCTCGTTGCACACTCACCTCAATAGTACCACCTTCTTTTTTCTTCGAAATCCCGTGAAAAACTGCATTTTCAACTATAGGCTGAATTGATAATGCTGGAATCAAAGATTGAATGGACTCATCAATATCATACGCAACTGTAAGACGATCACCAAAGCGCATTTTTTCAATATAGAGATATGCTTTTACAAGATCTATTTCATCTTCTATTGAAACCATGCTGTTACGATAATGGACATTTAGCTTGGCACGGAAATAGGTGGCTAAACTGTATAACGCCTCTCGTGTATTCTCTATATTTGTATAGCTTAAGCCGATAATAGTGTTAAGTGTATTGTAGACAAAATGAGGAGTTACTTGCGCATATAAATAATTCATTTCATCTTCAATCGCATCAATGGAAGATTGTCGAACCGCTAGTAATGATTGAATACGCACTAGTAATTCATCCATCGCAATCGGTTTTTGCAGATAATCATTTGCCCCAACTTGTAAAGATAGCACTAAATCCGAATGCTGCATAATTGCTGTTAAAACTATAATCGGTAATTCCAACATATCGTATTGCTTTCGTACTTGTTTGCATAATTCATAGCCTGACATACCATTCATCATTAAATCGACTAACATACAATCTACTTTATGTTTCTTTATATAATCTATCGCTTCAAACCCATTATCTACTCCAATAACGGTATAGCCTTTTTGAATTAATACGTCCACTAGTACTTTTATATTCACATGATCATCATCAACAATGAGTATGGCTTTGTCATTACCTTTATGCAGTAATGGTAAATCTAGCTGTAGTATAGTATTATCTGCTCGATTTCCTATCTGGTGTTGTGTTTCAATATCTAGTTTTTCGAGTGTGGCAAGTGGCACCGTAAATGTAAAAATTGTTCCAACACCTAATGTACTTGTTACATGAATTTCCCCATTTAACTGTTCTACTATATTTTTTGAGATACTTAATCCTAACCCAAGACCCCCACTTTTTTTACCTTTCTTTACTTGATAAAAAGAATTAAAAATTCGATCTAAGTCTTGTGATGGTATACCAATTCCAGTATCGCTTACTTGTATTTCCATATAATCATTACGTACACTAGCTAAGACTGTAATTTGCCCATGTTTTGTATGTTGCAGAGCATTATAGAGTAAATTATAAAGCACTTGTTTCAATCGTAATTCATCTGTATACATATGGGGTAAATTAGAATCTACTGCACTCATTAACCTTATGGATGTATCACTCGACATTAAACTACGAATTTCCTCAATTACTTCATCAATTACGCTTATCGGAACAACACGAGGGATAACACGAACTTCTCCGGTCATATGATTCGAAGAAATCAATAAATCCTCTACTAAATAACCTAAACGTTGCGCGACATTATGTATTAAAATGACATTTTCTT
This sequence comes from Lysinibacillus sp. LK3, assembly GCF_001043675.1. Lineage (NCBI taxonomy): Bacteria > Bacillati > Bacillota > Bacilli > Caryophanales > Bacillaceae > Lysinibacillus > Lysinibacillus sp. LK3. The sequence goes on along the minus strand of NZ_LDUJ01000034.1, from coordinate 119,609 downwards.
GTTGCTCACGCTTTAAAGGTCCTTGTACACCTTCCATTAATGATTTGGATATATTTAAAATACCATTTAAAGGCGTACGTAATTCATGAGACGTTTTCAATAAAAACTCATCCTTCATTTGATTATGCATCAAAAGCTCTTCCGATAACGCTTGAACTTCCTTAAAAGAAGTATTTGCTCGGAAGCTAAGCAGAGATGCAAAACTATAGAGTGTAAAAATAAACAATAATTGTTCACTATAAACCATAGGTATATCAAAAATGTAATACATTACCATTAAAAAAGTATAACAAGTAAGAGATACTAAAAGAATTAGAATATAACGTGAGCCATCTACACCTTTCATAAGCACACGTAATAGCACAAACACATTATAAAGCCCAACTGGAATAAAAATTACTGCAAAGATTATTTGGGAAAGAACTAGATTTTCTATTGGTATAATCATACTATTTTTTGTCATCGGGTTGTAAATCCCATAGATAAAAAAAAGTAAACCTAACAAAATACTAATAATATAAATTGCTTTTTTCCTCATAAACTCCGGATACAAATAATAGAGAAATAATGCTAAACAAACATCAACAAGTGGTAAAATCCCTAATTGGAAACGTACTTGTTCATTTATAGTTAAATGTGTAAAAATAAGGAAAAATATTTTTTCATTTGTAAACGACATGTACAGTCCGAATAATATAGTGAATAACCCCAAAAACAATTCTTCTTTTCGCTTCCGATTTTGACTATACGATATAATATAAATTGCACCGAATACAATATAACCAATACATACAAACGATTCTGCTAAAATTTTCATGCTAAAATCTCTTTGAATAGCTTCCTTTGTTCCAAACTCAATAGGAAAAGTAATACCGGATTTTGGATAATTATAATTCCCCACATGAATTACTATATCAAGCATTAGATTCTCACTTGGTGCAAACACCGTATATTTATCATCATTTTCGAACTTAAAGTCCTTTAAGGTTTCACTCGGATTCCCCTTACTACCTACATCTTTTCCATTTATGAAAACACGGTTAGATTGACGAATTGAACGAATGTATAATCCATATTCCCCTTCAACTGGTACATTTATCTTAACATGATACGTTCCTACAGTAAGCCCTTCCTCATTTGGTTCTACAAAGCTATTCCAAGTAGCTGGTACCTCAATTGGTATTTTCTCGCTCTCGTACGCGTCGAATGAATCGCTTGATGCTATTAAGATATTTGGATAGAAAGACCATTCTCCATCTAGTTTTAAAATAGTCTTTTCTTGTAGTTCTTTTTCTTCAATCGTAACGATCCCATTTTGCGCAATCGGCTGACTACTACTAACAAAATACTCTCCATTGCCAATAAAGTATACGATAATAAATAGCATGATAATGGCCAAAGTAATGCTAATATTTTTTTTCACTATCACCCCTCCCCTACTTGAACACAATTATATATAACATCAAACTATCAGTTAGTTAGAATGAAATCCATTATGCAATATGACTTTCACCTGTATTTCATTAGTCCTCTTAGGCATCCTATCATAGGGCTGTTAAACAAATTCTGAACAAATCATATTGTTTTTGTTATCGACGTAAAAAAAGCTCCTCTCAGGTAAACCTGAGAAGAGCTTGAAATCGTTGATATAACAACGATATTAACGTTTTGAGAACTGAGGTGCACGACGAGCGCCGCGTAGACCTGGTTTTTTACGTTCTTTCATGCGTGAATCACGAGTAAGTAATCCAGCTGATTTTAATGCAGCACGGAAATCTGGGTCTACTTGAAGTAGAGCACGAGCGATACCGTGACGAACAGCACCAGCTTGACCAGTGTATCCACCACCGTTAACGTTTACGTGGATATCATAGCTTCCTGTAGTTTCAGTAGCTACTAATGGTTGTTTAATTACTTCGCGTAATGCAGCGAATGGTACGTATTCTTCGATTTCACGTTTGTTGATAACAATTTTACCTGTACCTGGTACTAAACGTACGCGAGCTACAGAGCTTTTACGGCGACCAGTGCCGATGTATTGAACTTGTGCCAAAGTAATATCCTCCTCTTAATTTATATTATCCGCGAAGCTCGTATGCTTCTGGTTTTTGTGCAGCATGTGGATGCTCTGTTCCAGTGTAAACATTAAGTTTAGTGAACATTTTGCGACCTAAAGAGTTTTTAGGAAGCATTCCTTTAACTGCTAATTCGATCATTCTTGTTGGGTACTTATCTAGCATTTCACCAGCAGTACGTGTTTTTAAACCACCCGCAAATTGAGTGTGGTGACGGTATAATTTACCCTCTAATTTGTTACCAGTTAAATGGATTTTGTCAGCGTTGATGATGATTACGTGATCACCTGTGTCAACGTTTGGTGTGAATGTTGGTTTATGTTTACCACGTAAGATTGCAGCTACTTCAGAAGCTAAACGTCCAAGAGTTTGGCCTTCTGCATCAACTACTAACCATTTACGGTCTACTTCGTGACCTTTAGCCATGAATGTTGTACGCATGTATATATCCTCCTAATCGATTCGATTACCGTTATTTTTCATTAGACTACACTATAAGTTTCGGGGCTTATTTGTGGTGGTAATGAAAATACCATCTGTTATCATATAATGAATGACTTTTAAAGTCAAGCAATTTCATTAAACACCTGGTGAAGTTGTTCAGAATTATAGAACGCCACTAATAGAATACTTTTTCTAAGTATAGCCCTTGTGGTGGAGCGGTTTTTCCTGCCTTATCACGATTACCTGAAGCAACTACATGGGACACATTGTCAATCTTACGCCGACCTATCCCAACCTCCCAAAGAGTACCTGCAATAATACGTACCATATTATATAAGAAGCCATTCCCTTCAATCACCATATGTAGCTCTTCACCATGCCATTCAAATTGTAACAATGTTACTGTGCGTACTTTATCTTTCACGCTTGTATTCGCCGCGCAAAAACAAGAAAAGTCATGTGTACCAATAATAGCCTTAGCTGCCTCTTGCATCGCCTCTACGTTAGGTTTGACCCCATTGGTCTCCACAGTATAATATCTGCGGAATGGACTTTGGATAGGCTCACAAGACCAAATATAGCGATATCTTTTTCCAGCCACATCGTAACGCGCATGAAAGTCATGTGCCACTTCCTCAACCGATAATACACGAATATCTCTTGGCAGTTGCACATTCAAAGCCTTACTATATTTTTCTGCTGGAATGACAAGTGGTGTGTCGAAATGCAATGTTTGCCCTGTCGCATGTACTTTAGCATCTGTACGACCACTTGCAGTTACCTTAACCTGTTCTCCCTTATGCATAATAGCTAGAACACGCTCAAGCTCAGCCTGCACTGTGCGTTCACCTGGCTGTACCTGATAGCCCGAAAAAAGTGTGCCATCATAGCTTATAATTACTTTTAATCGTCGCATATAGCCTACTCCTTTAACTTCTATAGAAGAATAGCAATACGCCTATTGCTACTAATAACACAATCGCAAATGTGTCCCCCATATCCCATTTTAACCTACGGTACCTAGTGCGTCCTTCACCACCGCGATAGCCTCTTACTTCCATCGCTGTTGCTAAATCCTCAGCCCGTTTAAATGCACTGACAAAGAGAGGCACAAGCAATGGTACTACTGCCTTTATACGGTCCTTAATTGGCCCAGATGATAAATCAGAGCCTCTTGCCATTTGTGCCTTCATAATTTTATCCGTCTCATCCATTAAGGTTGGAATAAAGCGTAATGAGATGGACATCATTAAAGCCAATTCATGTACGGGTACTTTTATTGCTTTTAAGGGATTCAGTAGAACCTCGATACCATCTGTAATGGAAATCGGCGATGTAGTTAACGTTAAGATTGACGTCATAAATACTAATACTAGAAAACGAATTGAGATAAATATTCCTCGCCTAATCCCTTCGTCATAAATCGTAATGAAGTTTGATTCAAACACAGGGACGCCTTCCTTCGTCATGAAAATATGGAGAAGGAATGTGAAGGCCATCAAAAAGAGTACTGGTTTGAGTCCATTTATTAAAAAGTATAGACGAATGCGCGATACTAATACAATCAGTAGCGTGAATGCGAGTAACATAGCATATGTCACGGTATTATTGGCTAAAAACACAATAATAATAAAGGCGAACACAAAGATCAGCTTTGACCGTGGATCAAGTTTGTGTACAGGTGAATCACCAGGTAAGAAGCGACCAAAGATCATTTTTTCCATCATGACTCTGCACGCTCCTCTCTAAGGGCTTGAGCAATTTCAGCAGCAAGCTCTTCCTCTGTTAAGCAAACCTTAGACAAGGAATGCCCCATCATGTGCTCAATCCTTTGCTGAAAGCGGACAATACGTGGTGGCTCTAAACGGAATTCCTTTAATGTTGCAACATCTTTAAAAATAACTCGTGGTGATCCACTTAAGACATTCTTTCCTTCATGCATAATCACAATATTATCTGCATATCGAGCTGCATCCTCCATACTATGGGTTACTAGAATGGTTGTGAGATGACGTTCTTGATGGAGCTGATAAAACATATCCATAATTTCCTTTTGACCACGTGGATCAAGACCTGCTGTTGGTTCATCTAAGACAATAACCTCAGGGTCCATCGCCAAAACGCCTGCAATCGCTACTCGACGCATTTGACCACCTGATAAATCAAACGGTGATTTATCCAAAACGTTATCTGGCAAACCGACTAAGCTGACAAGTTCTCTTGCACGAGCTTCAGCCTCCTCCTCTGATATACCAAAGTTCATTGGGCCAAACATAATGTCCTTCAACACGGTTTCTTCAAATAGTTGATGCTCTGGAAATTGAAAGACAATGCCGACCTTTTGTCTTACAGTTTTTAAATCCTTTGCTTTTTTCCCAGCTACAATAAGACGATCCCCTATATGTACTTCTCCTGAAGTAGGTCTTAGAAGCGCGTTAAAATGCTGCAAAATCGTTGATTTCCCAGAACCGGTATGGCCAATTATCGCTTGATAAGTATGAGATGGAATGTCAAAATCCACATCGAATAATGCCCGTTTTTCAAAGGGCGTTCCTTGTGCATAGGCATAGCTTACTTGTTGAAGTTTGATGTCCATAAATCATTCACCAACTCTTCTTCTGTCATATGTTGCCCCATTAATGGAACACCTTCCTTTTGCAATAGCTTTGATAACTTCAAGGCAAATGGCAAATCTAGTCCAAATTCAACTAGCTTGTCCCCAAGTGCAAAGATTTCAGCAGGTGTACCTTCTGCAAATTTCTTACCATCATTCATAAAAAGAACACGATCCGCTAACATTGCCTCTTCTAAATCATGGGTAATAGATAAAACTGTTAATCCTGTTTCTGCACGTAATGTTTGAACCGTTTGTAACACCTCTGCACGCCCCTGAGGATCTAACATGGATGTAGCCTCATCTAAAATTAAAAGCTTCGGCTTTAATGCAAGTGCCCCAGCAATGGCTACACGCTGTTTTTGTCCACCAGATAAATGATGTGGCTCATGGTCTAAAAACTGACTCATTTTTACCTGTTCGAGTGCCGCATGTACACGTTTTACCATTTCTTCAAAGGGGATACCGTTGTTTTCCAAGGCAAATGCTACATCATCCTGTACCGTTGCTCCAACGAATTGATTGTCAGGGTTTTGAAAGACCATTCCCATTAAGGAGCGAGATTCCCAAAGATTTTCTTCATTCAAGGGTTCTCGCAATATTCGTACATCTCCATGTTGAGGAAACAATAAACCATTCATCAGCTTGGCAATAGTGGACTTACCAGAACCATTATGTCCTACTATAGCAATCCACTCACCTTCTTCCACAGCAAAGCTAACATTTTCAACAGCATTACGAATATTTGGATTTTCTGGTGTATATGAAAAAGTTACATTATTTAAAGATAAAATTTCAGGCATACTAGAACTCCTCTCCCTACGCTCAGCTCTACTAATTAACTTACACTTTTTTATGTATGAATTCTACTACAATCCGTATGTCGATAAAAGAAAAATACTACAATAACAACTCAAATTGATATTGGTTTAATAAATAACAAGATAACACCCATATATTAAAAAAAGCACCACAAATTGGCGCCATCTAATCTAATAAAAAAGCGCGCACCTCATTCGATAGAAATGCGCTAGTCGTTACATTTACAAGAAATATGGGTGCTCAAGCCCTTATTTCTCCTGAATGAGGTGCGGAGAGCTAAACGAGACGCCACACTAATAAGTGTCCGCTCATCATAACGCTCAGCTTAATTATTTGTCGTATAAATCATTTATAAAGAAAGAGGGTGGTGATTCCCACCCTCTTCACCACAAGTTTTCTCTTATGATTAAACTAGTTCAATCACAACAACAGGTGCACCGTCGCCACGACGAGGACCTACTTTAAGAATACGAGTGTAACCACCTTGACGCTCAGCATAACGTGGTGCAACATCATCAAATAACTTTTGAAGTGCAAATGATGTTGATTCGTTACCTTCTGCATCAGTCGTTGTTACTAGTTCACGACGGATAAATGCAGCAGCTTGACGGCGTGCATGTAAATCTCCGCGTTTACCTAAAGTAATCATTTTTTCAACAGCTTTACGTACTTCTTTAGCGCGAGCCTCAGTAGTTTCGATACGCTCGTTGATGATTAAATCAGTAGCTAAGTCACGTAACATCGCTTTACGTTGAGAACTTGTACGACCAAGTTTTCTGTAACCCATGGATGTTTCCCTCCTTTATAGAAAAAAATCTGATCTTGTTAGTTGTGTTTAAATCGCTTAGTCTTCTTTGCGTAATCCTAAACCAAGCTCTTCTAACTTCGCTTTTACTTCTTCTAATGACTTGCGTCCAAGGTTACGAACTTTCATCATGTCGTCTTCTGATTTATTCGCAAGTTCTAGTACTGTATTAATACCAGCGCGTTTTAAACAGTTATAAGAACGAACAGAAAGATCAAGCTCTTCGATAGTCATCTCTAAAACTTTTTCTTTTTGATCTTCTTCTTTTTCGACCATGATTTCAGCAGTTTGTGCCTCATCTGTCATGCCAACGAAGATGTTAAGATGCTCGGTTAAAATTTTTGCTCCGAGCGAAATCGCCTCTTTCGGACCGATGCTGCCATCTGTCCACACATCAAGAGAAAGTTTGTCGTAGTCAGAAGACTGACCAACACGAGTATTTTCCACTTGGAAATTGACGCGTGATACTGGAGTGTAAATAGAGTCGATCGGGATCACGCCGATAGGAAGATCCTCACGTTTGTTTTGATCAGCAGGAGTGTAACCACGGCCGCGTTGTGCATACATACGCATACGTAAATGACCGTTTTTAGCGATTGTTGCAATATATAGATCTGGGTTTAAAATTTCTACGTCACTGTCATGTGTAATGTCAGCAGCCGTAACTGTACCATCGCCTTTAACATCAATCTCAATAACTTTTTCTTCGTCAGAGTAGATTTTAAGAGCTAGTTTTTTCACGTTCAAAATGATTGAAGCTACATCTTCTACTACGCCTTCTACAGTTGAGAATTCGTGAAGAACACCATCAATTTGAATTGAAGTGACAGCAGCTCCTGGTAATGAAGACAGAAGGATACGACGTAAAGAATTACCCAAAGTGTTTCCATATCCGCGTTCAAGCGGTTCTACAACAAACTTTCCATATTTGGAATCTTCGCTGATCTCCACCGTTTCAATCTTTGGTTTTTCAATTTCGATCATTTTATTTACCCTCCTTCAAAACATCGAATGTATAGGTTCTTTCCATCATAGATTCGATCGTCAATGACGTATCGTTTATTATCTGCACAAGACAGTCTGTACAAAAAATGATGTTCTCATACAATATGAGACGCACCCATTACACGCGACGACGTTTTGGCGGACGGCAACCATTATGAGGAACTGGAGTAACGTCTTTAATAGCAGTTACTTCTAAACCAGCAGCTTGAAGTGCACGAATAGCAGCTTCACGACCAGCACCAGGACCTTTAACAGTTACTTCCAACGTTTTCAGACCATGTTCAAGGGATGTTTTAGCAGCAGTTTCTGCAGCCATTTGAGCAGCGAATGGTGTAGATTTACGTGAACCACGGAAACCAAGAGCACCAGCACTTGACCAAGATACAGCGTTACCTTGCATATCTGTAATCGTTACGATTGTATTGTTAAATGTAGAACGAATGTGTGCGATACCAGATTCGATATTCTTTTTCACACGACGTTTACGAGTTTGTTGTTTACGAGCCATGTTAAGAAGGAACCTCCTTTACCAATTATTTTTTCTTGTTCGCAACTGTTTTACGAGGACCTTTACGCGTACGCGCATTGTTCTTCGTATTTTGACCACGAACAGGTAAGCCACGACGGTGACGGATACCACGGAATGAACCGATTTCCATCAGACGTTTAATATTTAATGAAGTTTCGCGACGTAAGTCACCTTCAAGTTTGTATGAATCTAATTGTTCACGGATTTTGTTTAACTCATCTTCAGTTAAGTCGCGTACGCGTGTATCTTCTGAAATACCTGCATCAGCTAGTACTTTCTGAGCTGTAGTTTTACCAATACCGAAAATGTACGTTAATGAAATTACCACGCGTTTGTCGCGAGGAATATCAACACCAGCAATACGTGCCATGTACGTTGTGCACCTCCTTTAGAATTAACCTTGTTTTTGTTTATGTTTAGGATTTTCACAGATTACCATTACTTTACCGCGTCGGCGAATTACTTTACATTTTTCGCAGATCGGTTTCACAGATGGTCTCACTTTCATCTAACCTAACCTCCTTAGTAGTCCGGAGCGCAAAAGATTATTTAAAACGGTATGTGATACGACCGCGAGTTAAATCATAAGGAGATAACTCAATAGTAACCTTATCTCCAGGTAGAATACGGATAAAGTGCATACGAATCTTACCAGATACGTGTGCTAGAATCACATGTCCATTTTCTAATTCTACCTTAAACATCGCGTTTGGCAAAGTCTCAACAACTGTCCCTTCGACTTCAATTACATCATCTTTCGCCATCTACTCTGTCTCCTCTCTATATGCAAATTAAAGTTCTCATCGTTACATCAAACGGATATCTGCTGCAACTTTAGAAGCAACCTCGTTTCAACATATGTTTGGATTGTATGAGAGATGTTTGAAAGACGCTCGTCTGGTTTCGCTTCACACAATCCACGGAATATACAGAACCAGTAAGGGCACTGAATCTCCCATGTTTACACGAATACCGGAATGTCTTGGATGAGATATTCATACCCGTTACACAGATGCTTCCACGAAACCCATTATACTCCTCCAAAAGGTATGTTGCACTTTTAAGAAGAAATATATACCGGGCACAATATGCTTTTGCAACTCTCAAAAAAATTATGTTTCGTTGTTGCTCCCGCATGCCTCCCGCGGAAGCAGTACTCTGCGCCCGGAGCCGGGTATCAGCTGCGGCTGCTCTGTAATAGAGCATCAAGATCAGCAAACACTTTGTTAATATCTTGCTGTCCATCTATATTAGTTAACACGCCTTTAGCTTGATAGAAATCAAGTAGAGGTTGTGCTTGTTTCATATTTACTTCCAGACGGTTCGCAACCGTTTCAGGATTATCATCTGCACGTGTATAAAGCTCGCCACCATCTTTATCACATTTCCCTTCCTCAGCAGGAGGATTGAAAATTAAATGATAGGATGTACCACAAGTTTTACAAATACGTCTACCTGAAAGACGAGCAATTAACTCATCCTTTTCAACTTGAATGTTTAATGTATGCTCAATAGCTTTACCTAGGTCAGCAAGAATGCTATCTAAGGCTTCAGCTTGAGGAACAGTACGTGGGAAACCATCTAATAAGAATCCTTTTTCACAATCAGGTTTAGCCAGTCGCTCACGAACAATACCAATCGTTACTTCATCAGGTACAAGTGCACCTTGATCCATAAACGACTTAGCTTGTAAGCCTAGTTCAGTACCTTCTTTAATTGCAGCACGGAACATATCGCCTGTAGAAATATGAGGAATTGCGTACTTCTCAACAATTTTATCTGCCTGCGTACCTTTACCAGCACCTGGCAGACCCATTAAAACGATATTCATTAGGAAATATTCCTCCCACAAAAGGTTTGCTGATTAAAGGAAACGATGGAACGTTCCCTAAAAACCAACATTATTTCATAAAGCCTTTGTAGTGACGTTTAACAAGTTGAGATTCTAGCTGCTTCATCGTTTCGAGCGCTACGCCGACTACGATAATAATACTAGTACCACCGATCTGCACTGAGGCAGGTAGATTCATAAAGTTTATGAATATAACCGGCATTACTGAAATAACAGTTAAGAAAATCGCGCCGACAAATGTCAGACGATATAACACGCTTGTTAAATACGTTTGAGTGTTTTCACCAGGACGAATACCTGGAATATAAGCACCTTGCTTTTTCAAGTTATCTGCCACATTTTCTGGATTCACTTGTACGAATGCATAGAAATATGTGAATGCGATGATTAATGCCACATAAATAATCATTCCAACAGGTTTTGTATGATCAAACGTGTTATTAATGAAAGTTGTAACATTATTTTCACCGAAGAACGGAACTAACGTACGAGGTGTCATCAGAAACGCTGAAGCAAAGATTACAGGAATAACCCCTGCAGCATTTACTTTTAACGGTAAATGAGTTTGTTGACCACCAGTTTGTTGATTTCGCCCAGTAACTCGTTTTGCATATTGAATTGGAATTTTACGTAGTGCTTGTTGCACGTAGATAACTCCAATAACAACCGCAAGCAAGATTAAAACAAGTAGACCAAGGATAATTAGGTTGATAAATAGCTTATCACCCGCACCCTCGATTTGTTGTGCATAGATTTGGTTGATACCTGTAGGTAATGCCGCAACGATACCTGCGAAGATTACAACAGAAATACCATTACCAACGCCATGCGCAGTAATTTGATCAGCAAGCCATACTAGGAATGCTGTACCCGCTGTTAATACAATAGAGATTATAACATATGTTAAAACCCCTTCTTCCTTAATCAATGACCCGCCATACATTCTATTAAAACCAAATGACATCGCGAATGATTGAATAAAAGCAAGAATAATAGTAAAGTAGCGTGTAAATTGCGCAAGTTTACGTCTTCCGACTTCACCTTGCTTTGCCCACTCAGCAAACTTCGGTACTACGTCCATTTGCAATAACTGAACAATAATTGAGGCTGTGATGTAAGGCATAATCCCCATTGCAAAGATGGAGAAGTTCTTTAAAGCACCACCGCCAAAAGTATTCAGGAAACCAACGAGGTTAAACTCATCAGTTGCCTTTAATACATTAGCGTCAACGTTAGGTACTGGAATGAAAGTTCCAATACGAAAAACGATTAACATTAAAAGTGTGAAAATGATTTTATTTCTTATATCTCGAACACGCATAAAGTTAGAGATTGTCTGAAACATTAAATCACCTCAGTAGTTCCGCCGGCATTCTCGATTGCTTCTTTCGCTGAAGCTGAGAATTTATGAGCTTTGACAGTAAGCTTTTTATTAAGAGTTCCGTTGCCTAGAACTTTAATTCCAGCTTTTTCATTGCTCACTAGACCAGTTTCAAGTAATAATGCAGCAGTTACCTCTGCACCGTCTTCGAAACGGTTTAAAGCATCAAGGTTAACGATCGCGTATTCTTTACGGTTAATGTTCGTAAAGCCACGTTTTGGTAAACGACGGAATAATGGGTTCTGACCGCCTTCAAAGCCTGGGCGTACACCGCCACCAGAACGAGCGTTTTGACCTTTATGACCTTTACCTGCTGTTTTACCGTTACCAGAACCGATACCACGACCAACGCGGTTGCGTTGCTTACGAGAACCTTCTGCTGGTTTTAACTCATGCAGTTTCATAGTGGGTGGCACCTCCTTGTTCAATAATTGGAAATTAAATTTCTTTTACAGTAACTAAGTGAGCTACTTTATCAAGCATACCGCGAGTAGCTGCGTTATCAGCTTTCTCTACAGTTTGGTGTAATTTACGTAAACCTAAAGCTTCAACAGTTTTGCGTTGTGCAGGTTTAGTACCAATCACAGATTTAGTAAGGGTGATTTCTAATTTGTTAGCCATTATCTTTCCCCCCTTATCCTAATAGTTCTTCCACTGATTTACCACGTAATTTAGCTACGTCCTCTACGCGTTTTAATTCAGTTAAACCTTGAATTGTTGCACGCACCATGTTAATTGGTGTGTTAGATCCAAGTGATTTTGAAAGAATATCAGTAATACCAGCAAGTTCTAGTACAGCACGTACTGGACCACCAGCGATAACCCCTGTACCAGGAGCAGCAGGTTTGATTAGGATTTCTCCTGCACCAAAGCGACCTTGCACTAAGTGTGGAGTTGTTCCACCTACGCGTGGCACTTCGATTAAGTTTTTCTTCGCATCTTCAACAGCTTTGCGGATAGCATCTGGCACCTCTTGAGCTTTACCAGTACCGAAACCTACATGACCGTTTCTATCGCCAACTACAACTAATGCTGTGAAGCGGAAGCGACGTCCACCTTTAACAACTTTAGCAACGCGGTTAATAGTAACTACGCGTTCTTCAAGTTCTCCAAGTTTGTTTGCGTCAATACGACTCATGAAATGTGTCCCTCCTTCTTATTAAAATTCTAAACCGTTCTCACGTGCAGCTTCAGCTAAAGCTTTAACACGTCCATGATATAAGTAACCACCACGGTCAAATACTACAGCAGTAATATTTTTTTCCGCAGCGCGTTTTGCGATTGTTTCACCGACTTTAGTTGCTGCGTCAACATTGCTACCAGCACCTTCGAAACCATTTTCTTGAGAAGATGCGCTAACAATTGTTACGCCTGCTACGTCATCGATAAGTTGCGCGTAAATGTTCTTGTTAGAACGGAATACGTTTAAGCGTGGACGCTGAGCAGTACCCGAAATTTTAGAACGAACGCGAGCATGACGTTTTTTACGAACCTGATTTTTATCTTGTTTCGTAATCACAAGGGTCACTCCTTTCTAATGCTTAAGCTGCATTATTTACCTGTTTTACCTTCTTTACGACGAACATATTCGCCTTCATAACGAATACCTTTACCTTTATAAGGCTCTGGTGGACGAACGTCACGGATGTTAGATGCAAGAGCACCAACGCGTTCTTTGCTGATACCTTTAACGATGATCTTTGTGTTTGAAGGAACTTCAATTTGTAGACCATCTTCAGGTGTGAACTCTACTGGATGAGAGTAACCTACGTTAAGTACAAGTTTATTACCTTGTAATTGCGCACGGTAACCAACACCGATAAGTTCTAAAGCTTTTTCGAAACCTGCAGAAACACCAGTAACCATGTTCGCAAGAAGCGCACGAGTAGTACCGTGGTTTGTGCGGTGTTCTTTTGAATCAGAAGGACGTACTACAGTGATTACGTTACCCTCTTGCTCAATTTTCATATCTTGGTGGAAAGAACGAACAAGTTCGCCTTTAGGACCTTTAACAGTAACAGTGTTGTCAGCTGCAACAGTAACAGTTACGTTAGCTGGTACCTCGATAATTTTTTTACCTACACGAGACATTTAGTTGCACCTCCATTCATTTATTGCTAATTACCAAACGTATGCTAGAACTTCGCCGCCAACTTGTTTAGCGCGAGCTTCTTTATCTGTTAATAAACCTTGTGAAGTTGACACTAAAGCGATACCAAGACCGTTCAATACTTTAGGTACTTCATTTGTTTTAGCATATACACGTAAACCAGGTTTAGAAATACGTTTTAAGCCAGTGATAACGCGCTCGTTATCTTTTCCATATTTTAAGAAAATACGGATGATACCTTGTTTGTTGTCTTCCACGTATTCTACGTCACGTACGAAACCTTCACGCTTTAAAATTTCAGCGATTTCTTTTTTCACGTTGGAAGCTGGTACTTCTAACTTCTCGTGACGAACCATGTTCGCATTACGAATGCGAGTAAGCATATCTGCAATCGGATCAGTCATTGTCATTACATTTACCTCCTTCCCAAATTAGGGGATTACCAGCTGGCTTTTTTCACGCCAGGAATTTGTCCCTTATATGCAAGTTCTCGGAAACAAATACGGCAAAGTTTGAATTTGCGATATACTGAATGTGGACGACCACAGCGTTCACAACGTGTATACTCTTGCACTTTAAACTTTTGCTTACGTTGTTGTTTAACGATCATAGATTTTTTAGCCACGTTTTCGCCCTCCTTGTTTGATTACTTTTGGAACGGCATACCGAATTGTGTCAATAACTCGCGAGCTTCTTCGTCAGAGTTCGCTGTCGTTACGATCACGATGTCCATACCGCGTACTTTTGAAACTTTATCGTAATCGATTTCTGGGAAAATTAATTGTTCTTTAACACCTAGAGTGTAGTTACCGCGACCATCGAATGCTTTTTTAGAAACACCACGGAAGTCACGTACACGAGGTAGTGAGATAGAAATTAATTTGTCCAAGAATTCATACATACGCTCACCGCGTAATGTAACTTTAGCACCGATAGGCATACCTTCACGAAGACGGAAACCTGCGATCGATTTTTTAGCTTTAGTTACTACTGGTTTTTGACCAGTGATAATTGTTAATTCTTCAACAGCTGCATCTAACGCTTTAGAGTTTTGAACTGCATCACCAACACCCATGTTGATAACGATTTTCTCAACTTTCGGTAGTTGCATAACTGATTTATATCCAAATTTGCTCATAAGAGCTGGAGAAACTTCATTTAAATATTTTTCTTTTAGGCGGCTCATGTGTGTACCTCCCTTCTATTTATACTAATTAGTCGATTACTGCACCTGATTTTTTTGCTACACGAACTTTTTTACCGTTTTCGATTTTATAACCTACACGAGTCGGCTCGCCAGATTTAGGATCGATTAGCATTACGTTCGAAACGTGAATTGCAGCCTCTTGGCTAACAATACCACCTTGTGGATTCAATTGGTTAGGTTTAACGTGTTTTTTCACGATGTTCACACCTTCAACAAGAACGCGATCTTGTTTTGGGAAAGCAGCAAGGATTACGCCTTCTTTGCCTTTATCCTTACCAGTGATTACCTTAACCTTGTCACCTTTTTTTACATGCATGCTGTCGCACCTCCTTGATTGGCACTGTCATGAAATTAAAGAACTTCTGGAGCTAGAGAAACGATTTTCATGAAGTTGCTGTCACGTAGTTCACGTGCAACAGGTCCGAAAATACGAGTTCCGCGTGGTGATTTATCATCACGAATAATTACACAAGCATTTTCATCAAATTTGATGTACGTGCCGTCTTTACGACGAACGCCTGATTTAGTACGAACGATAACAGCTTTAACAACGTCACCCTTCTTGACAACGCCACCTGGTGTTGCTTTCTTAACTGTACAAACAACGATATCACCGATGTTAGCAGTTTTACGGCCAGAGCCACCAAGCACTTTAATTGTAAGAACTTCACGTGCACCTGAGTTGTCAGCAACTTTCATACGACTTTCTTGTTGGATCACTTAGGTTACCTCCCTTCGGAAATTGGTTGTTCCGAAATAGTTATTAAATAATAACCGCTTTTTCTACAACTTCTACTAGACGGAAACGTTTAGTAGCTGATAGCGGGCGAGTTTCCATGATACGTACGATATCACCGATTTTCGCTGTGTTTAACTCATCATGAGCTTTAAACTTTTTAGAGTATTTTACACGCTTACCATAAAGCTTGTGCTTTTTGTAAGTTTCAACTAAAACAGTAACAGTTTTGTCCATTTTATCTGAAACAACGCGGCCCGTGTAAACTTTGCGTTGATTGCGCTCAGTCATACTTGAAAACCTCCTTTATCAGTTATTTGCACTGATTTCTCTTTCACGAATAACAGTTTTCATACGCGCGATTGCTTTACGCACTTCACGAATACGAGCTGTGTTTTCTAATTGACCAGTCGCCAATTGGAAGCGAAGGTTGAAAAGCTCTTCTTTCAGTGATTTCACTTTTAATTCTATTTCAGAAGTAGCAAGGTCACGGATTTCATTAGCTTTCATTAGATTCACCACCAGTTTCTTGACGTTTTACGATCTTACATTTAACAGGAAGTTTGTGTGATGCTAAACGAAGTGCTTCACGTGCAACTTCTTCAGATACGCCAGCAATTTCGAACATTACTTTTCCTGGTTTAACTACTGCTACCCAACCTTCAGGAGAACCTTTACCAGAACCCATGCGGACTTCTAGAGGTTTTTTAGTGTAAGGTTTATGTGGGAAGATTTTAATCCAAACTTTACCGCCACGTTTCATGTAACGAGTCATCGCGATACGAGCAGATTCGATTTGACGGTTAGTAATCCAGCTAGCAGTTTGAGCTTGTAAGCCCCATTCGCCGAAAGTTACTTCTTTACCGCCTTTCGCTTCGCCACGCATGTTGCCGCGGTGTTCACGACGGTATTTAACGCGTTTAGGCAATAACATATTATTTGCCTCCTTCCACAGATTTCTTCGTAGGAAGAACTTCACCACGGTAGATCCATACTTTAACGCCTAATTTACCGTAAGTAGTATCAGCTTCTGCGTGTGCATAATCGATGTCAGCACGTAGAGTATGAAGTGGAACAGTTCCTTCACTATAGTGTTCAGCACGCGCGATATCAGCGCCACCTAAACGACCAGATACTTGTGTTTTAATTCCTTTTGCACCAGCGCGGATTGTGCGTTGGATCGCTTGCTTTTGCGCACGACGGAATGATACACGATTTTCTAATTGACGAGCGATGTTTTCAGCTACTAGACGAGCGTCAAGATCTGCACGTTTGATTTCAATGATATTGATGTGTACACGTTTACCAGTTAAATCGCTAAGGTATTTACGAAGATTTTCAACTTCAGTACCACCTTTACCGATTACCATACCTGGTTTCGCAGTGTGAATTGTAATGTTTACACGGTTTGCAGCACGTTCGATTTCTACTTTAGAAACTGAAGCGTCTTTAAGAGCCGTTTCAATATATTTACGCACTTTGATGTCTTCGTGAAGTAGAGTTGCATAGTCTTTTTCAGCGTACCATTTTGACTCCCAGTCACGAATAATACCAACGCGTAGTCCTATTGGATGTACTTTTTGACCCACGGATTAACCCTCCTTCTTCTCAGATACCACTAGAGTAATGTGGCTTGTGCGTTTGTTAATTGCGCTTGCACGTCCTTGTGCACGTGGACGGAAACGTTTTAAAGTTGGACCTTCGTCAACGAATACTTCAGAAACTACTAAAGAGTTGATGTCAAGATCGTAGTTGTGCTCAGCGTTAGCAACTGCAGATTTTAATACTTTCTCAACGACTGGAGACGCCGCTTTTGGAGTATGACGTAAAATTGCAACTGCTTCACCAACTTGCTTACCTCGGATTAAGTCTACAACTAGACGTACTTTGCGAGGAGCAATGCGTACTGTACGAGCGATAGCTTTAGCTTGTGTCATTAGGATTTACCTCCTCTCAAAATTAGCGTCTTGTTTTCTTGTCGTCTGCACCGTGACCTTTATAAGTACGTGTCGGTGCGAACTCACCAAGTTTATGGCCTACCATATCTTCTGTTACGTATACAGGAACATGTTTACGTCCATCATATACAGCAATCGTTAAACCGATGAAGTTCGGGAAGATTGTAGAACGGCGTGACCAAGTTTTGATAACTTGTTTTTTCTCAGAAGCCTCTTGCGCTTCCACTTTTTTCATTAAGTGGTCATCGACAAAAGGTCCTTTTTTCAAGCTGCGACCCATGTAGGAACCTCCCTCCGTGATTCCACCACGGCTCTCACATAGAACCGTAGTTTAACCACTTTATTTTTTACGACTACGGATGATAAATTTATCCGATTTGTTTTTCTTCTTGCGAGTTTTGTAACCAAGTGCTGGTTTACCCCAAGGAGTCATTGGTGATTTACGTCCGATTGGAGAACGTCCTTCACCACCACCGTGTGGGTGATCGTTAGGGTTCATTACAGAACCACGAACTTCTGGGCGTTTACCTAACCAACGGCTACGACCTGCTTTACCGATGTGTACAAGTTCGTGTTGTTCGTTACCAACTTGACCGATTGTTGCGCGGCAAGTAGCTAAAACTAAACGTACTTCACCAGATTGTAAACGAACGATAACGTACTTATCTTCACGACCAAGTACTTGCGCAGAAGTACCAGCTGAACGTACTAATTGTCCGCCTTTACCAGGTTTTAACTCGATGTTATGGATTGTAGTACCCATTGGAATGTTTGCTAATGGTAAAGTGTTACCTACTTTAATATCAGCATCTGGACCAGAAACGATTGTTTGACCAACCTCTAGACCTTTTGGTGCTAAGATGTAAGCTTTTGCTCCATCAGCGTAGTTGATTAATGCGATATTCGCAGAACGGTTTGGATCATATTCAATAGTAGCAACTTTTGCCGGAATGCCATCTTTAACACGTTTGAAATCGATAACACGGTATTGCTTCTTATGACCACCACCATGATGACGAACAGTGATTTTACCTTGGTTGTTACGACCAGCTTTGCGTTTAGTTGGTTCAAGCAATGATTTCTCAGGCTTGTTAGTTGTAATTTCCGCAAAGTCTAATGACGTCATGTTACGACGACCATTAGAGGTAGGTTTATACTTTTTAATCGCCATTGTGTTTTCCCTCCTTCTTGAGTGTTCAAATCATAAATCCGTTAGGATTACATTTCGAATAATTCAATTTCTTTGCTATCAGCAGTTAGTTTAACGATCGCTTTACGACGTTTGTTAGTGTAACCACCGTAACGGCCTACGCGTTTGAATTTACCTTTGTAGTTAAGAACGTTTACTTTCTCAACTTTTACGCCAAAGATTTCTTCTACAGCGTCTTTTACTTGAGTTTTGTTAGCGCGAGTGTCTACTTCGAAAGTATACTTTTTCTCTGCCATAAGTTCTGAAGAACGCTCAGTAATGACCGGACGTTTTAAAATATCACGTGCTTCCATTATCCAAGCACCTCCTCAACTTTTTCTACTGCAGACTTAGTGAATACAACTTTATCATGACCTAATAGATCAAGAACGTTGATTCCGTTTGCAGTTAAAACTGTTACACCTGGGATGTTACGAGCAGATAATGCTACGTTTTCATCTAGGTCAGCAGTTACAAATAAAGATTTTTTCTCTAAAGAAAGATCTTTAAGGATTTTTGTGAATTCTTTTGTTTTTGGTGCTGCTAGAGTTAGAGCATCAAGAACTAAGAAGTTTTGTTCTACTACTTTAGCTGATAAAGCAGATTTAAGAGCTAAACGACGAACTTTTTTAGGTAATTTATAAGAATAGCTACGTGGAGTAGGACCGAATACGATACCACCGCCGCGCCATTGTGGAGAACGGATAGAACCTTGACGAGCACGACCAGTTCCTTTTTGACGCCATGGTTTACGACCACCACCAGCAACTTCAGAACGGTTTTTAACCTTGTGATTACCTTGACGAAGAGAAGCGCGTTGAGCAACTACTGCGTCGAATAATACTGCTTCATTTGGCTCGATTCCGAAGATCGCATCGTTTAATTCGATTTCACCAACTGAAGCACCTGTTTGACTAAGTACAGATACTTTTGTCATTCCTGTTTCCTCCTTTCCTTAAGTGATTACTTAGCTTTAATTGCAGTTTTTACTGTAACTAGAGCTTTTTTAGAACCAGGAACATTACCTTTAACAAGTAGTAAGTTACGATCTGTGTCAACTTTCACGATTTCTAAGTTTTGGATTGTAACTACATTGCCACCCATTTGACCAGGTAATTTCTTTTGTTTGAATACGCGGTTCGGAGCAACTGGACCCATTGAACCAGGACGACGGTGGTAACGAGAACCGTGGGCCATAGGACCACGAGATTGTCCGTGGCGTTTGATAACACCTTGGAAACCTTTACCTTTAGTAACTCCTGTTACATCGATTACATCGCCTTCTGCGAAAATTTCTACTTTGACTTCTTGACCAACTTCGTATTCTTCCACGTTCACGTTGCGGAATTCACGAATGAAGCGCTTAGGAGCAGTGTTCGCTTTTGCTACGTGACCTTGTTCTGGTTTGTTAGAAAGCTTAACGCGCTTGTCTTCGAAACCAACTTGAATTGCTTCGTAGCCGTCTGTTTCAACAGTTTTCTTTTGAAGAACTACGTTTGGAGTAGCTTCGATAACTGTTACCGGGATTAAATCGCCGTTTTCAGCGAAAACTTGTGTCATACCAATTTTTCTACCTAAGATTCCTTTAGCCATTTGTCACACCTCCTGTAAGTTTTAAAAGTTATATTGTTTTTACCATTAAAGTTTGATTTCGATATCAACGCCAGATGGTAAATCAAGTTTCATTAACGCGTCAACAGTTTGTGGTGTTGGGTTAACGATATCGATCAGACGTTTATGCGTACGCATTTCGAATTGTTCACGAGAATCTTTGTACTTGTGAACCGCACGAAGAATTGTGTACACAGACTTCTCAGTTGGAAGTGGAATCGGACCTGATACACTTGCACCTGAACGTTTTGCAGTTTCCACAATTTTCTCAGCAGATTGATCTAAAATACGGTGATCATACGCTTTTAAACGAATACGAATCTTTTGTTTTGCCATTATTTTCCCTCCTTCTCGCCTATTTTCTAGACATTCTCCACGAAAATTTTCCCACA
Source organism: Lysinibacillus sp. LK3 (assembly GCF_001043675.1). NCBI lineage: Bacteria > Bacillati > Bacillota > Bacilli > Caryophanales > Bacillaceae > Lysinibacillus > Lysinibacillus sp. LK3. The sequence continues at coordinate 98,879 of NZ_LDUJ01000034.1, read as the reverse complement.
CACCGCCATGGCAAAGCGGCCGGGTGTGTCGGCAACCTCTCGCTTCATCGCAGTCAAAGACCAACATTCAACATTATATACAATAAAAAAAGAATAAGCAAGTCTTTTCGCTAAATTCTTTTAAATGTTGCAGATATTCTTAGTACTACTATTTCTTCGCTTTATTAAGCCGTTTATTAGTATATAAAATTTCTATACATATTGCAACACTTAAGGTTGTCATATCAACATTTTCGCACATTTCAAATAACTCAAAAAAGAAAAAAGTAGTTTCTATATAATTATAGAAACTACCTCCTTATTATAGAAAGAACACACAGGCAATCCAACCAAATAGGATTAGTGGTATGTTAATGAAAATAAACGTAGGAACACAGGTATCCCAAATATGATGATGCTGGCCATCAACATTAAGGCCTGCTGTTGGCCCTAATGTAGAATCGGATGCTGGAGAACCTGCGTCTCCTAGAGCACCAGCTGTACCGATTAAGCATAATATCGCTAAAGGACTCATATCTAAACCTTGTGCTAGCGGAACAAATAGTGTCGCGATTATAGGAACTGTAGCGAAGGACGAACCAATCCCCATCGTCACAACTAATCCTATGATTAACATGATGAAGACAGCAAGACTTCTATTTCCTTCTAATACAGTGAGTGAATTTGTAATTAAGCTGTCCACATGACCTGTTGCATTGATTACCGCCGCAAAACCATTTGCCGCAATCATAACAAAGCCAATAAAGGCCATCATCTTCATTCCTTCAGAAAGAATCTCATCTGCTTCTCTCCATTTAAGAGCACCTGTAAAATACATAATCATAATACCTGCAAACGAGCCTACAATCATTGAGTCTGTTAACACTTGAGCGCATAGTGATATTACTAGTGCCAGAGCTGTAGAAAACATAATGAATTTGCTGACGTTTACATTTAAAGATTCCATCTCCACTTCACTATGCTTATAATGTCTTGGTTTGCGGTATACAGCGAAGGCAATTATCAATCCGATTAGCATTCCTAATACGGGAATACCCATTGCTGCAGGGACATCACGTGAAGAAACAGCCATTCCTGCCTCTGACACTTGTGTAGCAACGATATCTTGAAAGATTGCTCCAAAACCAGCAGGTACAAAACTATAAGTACCAATTAAGCCTACTGCAATCAACGTTGCAATTATACGTCGATCGACTTCTAGCATATTTAAAATCTTTAAAATAGGAGGTATTAATAATGGAATGAAGGCAATATGAATAGGAATAACATTTTGAGATAAAATAGACATCACAAAAATAAGGAAGAAAATTAATACCTTCACAAGTCCTTTTCTATTACTTTCACCCTTTAATATTTTTAACATCCCGGCTATCATTAATTCGGGTATTCCTGTTTTGGCAATGGCGATTGCAAAACCACCAAGTAAGCCATAACTTAATGCAATGGTTGCTCCTGCTCCTAATCCTTCTGTAAATGATTGGACTGTTGACTCAATGCCCATCCCACTAGTTAGACCACCTACAAATGCTCCTAGAACTAACGAGAGAACTACATTGATGCGAAGCAAGCTTAATATTAACATAACGGCAACAGCCGCAATTACTGCATTCATTGTTACACTCTACTTTCATACACTAAATTACTAACATGTTAAACTTTATTATTCTGATAATTGAAAGTCAAGGTTTTTTGTAACTTCTATATTTTTTGCACTAAAAAAACAGTGTAATGATAACCACCACACTGTTTCCGAGTTTCCTCTTACTTTAATATTACAACGACTGACGTACAACCTTTTTATAGTAGCCTACCGATAGAATAGCAAAAATCGTATATAAAGCTATATAACAGCACATTGCAATCCACAAGGGAGCTGTTAACTCTGTCCCAAATAAAAACCATCCTGACTTAACAGCAAAGTAGCTATGCAATAACCCAATAACTAGTGGAACACCGAAATTAAAGGCCTGTTTCATATAAATACCCTTCATGATATCTTTTTCAGCAAAACCAATCTTTCGTAGGATTGTATAGGAATCACGTTCTTCCTCCGCCTCAGACATTTGTTTAAAGTATAGAATACTACCTGTGGTCATTAAAAACGCTAACCCTAAAAATGCTGTTGTAAAGATGGTAAGACCCAATGATTCAATATTGTCTTTACGTTTTCCTTCATAGGATGATTGTGTATATTGCTTTGTCTTCCCTTTATCATCTACAGCCGTAATAATACCTGCATTTGATTGAATATATAATTTTTCTGCTGTTGCAATATCTTCGTTAGATTTTAAAGTAATTGTTGTTTGATGATGCCAAGGATAAAGAGCTGCCTGTGTAGTTAAACTTTTAAACATATCATCTGTCACAACAAAGATAGGTCCACCACCCCCAGCCGTTACAATACCACTTATCACGCTTTTATCGTGGATATCAACGACATGAAAAGTTTCTTCAAGTTCTCCTGCAGATACTACTAAATCATGATCTTTCTCTAACGGGAACATTTCAGCCATATAACCACCATAGTTTGTTAAGATAACCTCATTCCCTGAAAGCTTAGCTTCTGGAACACTCTGCTGGTAATCTGAAAGCGGAATGGTATAAATTGTGCCTTCCATTGTATATAAAGGGTTATCCTGCTGTTTTTTAGACATCAATTGACCTACAGCAGCGGTTACTCCCTGAAGACGGTAGTCAATTTTATCATAAGCAATTTTATTTTCCTCTAACTTCTCTAAAAATTCCTCCCCTTGCTCTTCAAGCAATATGAAATCACCAGGTACTTGGCTATATGCAGATGCTTCCGAGGAGTAGTAGGCGATATAGGAAAGAGTCGTCACGCCTAGAGAAACGCCTGTTAACACGGTGATTAGCGTTAATGACTTTGCATTGCTCTTCATGCGATGCATGATGGGCGTTAATGCTAACACATCCTTTATGGATAAATGCCCTTTTTTCTTTAGGCGAATAGTATTCATAATAAATGCTACAGAGAAACGAAAAACAAGGAATGTTCCACCAATTGTAGTAGCTAAAATAATTATCATATTGATAAATAAATTACCAGCAGATTCGATATCGAACAACTTTGTAGATGCATAGTAGCCATAAACAATCAGTATAAGACCCAAAAAGCCAATAACCATCTGGAACGCACTAAAGCGTCTCACACGCTCATCTGCTTGTTTTGCTGCACTAAATAATGATAACAATGACACATGATGAATCATCCAAGCCATCTGTATAAGAACGATGATCAATAAGATAGTAAATACAATCATCGACTGCAGTAAAGCTTGTGTACTAAAAGTCATGGTTACGAGAGCTTCTTTTTCAAGCACACGAAGCAAAATCATTGCAAACACACGAGAGCTAAAGAAGCCTGCCAACATACCTATAATAACGGCTCCAACAAATAAGAGAATGTTTTCAACCGCTAATAAACGCACGATTAGCCCCTTAGTCATGCCGATCAGTTGATACAAACCAATTTCCTTACTACGACGCTTCATAAATAAATGGTTTGCATACAGAACGAAGAATAAAACGATAAAATAAAGAATATAAGTTGCTGCCTTAAATCCGGCCGTAGCTGTTCCACTCATTTGAACAGCAGCCCACACCTCCGTATTATTTTGCAAGGTGACAAACGAAAAGTATAAGGTAACACTAAAAATAAGTGCAAAGAAATATAGATAGTAGTGCTTCATATTTTTCTTCATACTTCGAAGTACTAACTTACTAAGACTCATACCCGTCACCGCCTAGCACACTTTGTGTATGCATGATTTCTTTGAAAAAGGCCTGCCTTGTTTTATCGCCCTTATAAAGTTCACTATAGATAAGGCCATCCTTTAGAAATAACACACGTGTACAGAAACTTGCGGCTACAGCATCGTGTGTAACCATCATAATTGTCGCTTCTTTTGTTTCATTTATATTTTGTAGATTTTGAAGCAGGGCTGTAGCTGATTTAGAATCTAGTGCACCAGTGGGCTCGTCTGCAAATACCAATGACGGATTGGTAATAAGTGCACGTGCAGCAGAGGTACGCTGTTTTTGTCCACCTGATATTTCGTTGGGATATTTATTTAAAATCTCCGTGATTCCCAACAAAGAAGTGAGTTCCTTCACTCGACTTTCGGCAACAGCTTTTGGTAACTTACTGATGGCTAACGGTAGAAGAATATTTTCTTTTACTGTCAAGGTATCTAATAAATTATAGTCTTGAAATATAAATCCCAGCTGCTCTCTTCGGAAGTTTGCTAAAGCCTTTTCTTTCATACCACGTAAACTATGACCATTTATCTCAATAACACCTTCTGTCGCAAAGTCAATTGAGCATAAGACATTTAAAAGCGTTGTTTTACCAGAGCCAGAAGGTCCCATAATACCTACAAATTCTCCTCTATTCACTTCTACATCAATACCCTTTAATACTTCCTGAGCCGTTGATTTTTTTCCATACACTTTCTTTATTTTACGTCCTATTAAAACTGTCACTTCATAACGCCCCTTTCTATAGTTCAAGTGTACCCTGTCAAACCTAATCATTCGTGCGTTTTACATGACAATATAAAAAGGTAGGTGACATTTTCGTCATCTACCTGTTAGTTTCGCATATTCATTTTGTAAGGGGAAACGTAGTGTAAATAGCGAGCCTTCACCAACTTTAGATTGAACATTAATACGAATACCAATTTTATGGGCTACATTAGATACTAAATAGAGACCCATACCTGTAGATTGAGAGGATTCCCTTCCCGCTGTTCCTGTATAAGATTTTTGAAAAATCCTAGGTAAATCGTCTAAAGGTATACCCCTACCTATATCTTTAATATGTAGTAATGTAGCACCTGTAGAATCATGTTCTGTAAAGATTGTTATCTCAGAATTTACTGGGCTATACTTGATGGCATTCGAAAGAATTTGTCGTATAATAAAAGCTAGCCACTTGCCATCTGTCATAACCATCTCTGTCAGTTCACCAATTTCAAAGCCAATGCCTTTTTCAAGACACCAAGCTTGCATAGCTCGGATTTCTTTATAAATAATGGGCTTCAGTTCAATCTCATTTAAATAATTATCTTTTTCAATAGCGCATAATCTTGTTTGATGCAGTTGTTGATCAACCAAAAGATGTAGTCTTAGCCATTCATTCTCTAATTTTCGACGTAGCTGTAAATCCTCAATATGTTCAAACATTAAATTAATGGCAGTTAAAGGTGCTTTTACTTCATGGACCCAAGCTAATAGTTCATCAGAATGTTCCTGTATCTGCACTTTGGCTTGATTTAACTCTAAATTCTTTTCAAAAAAGGCATCCTCCATTTTTCGAAAGTATACTTCTTGAAAAGGAGATAAAGCTAAACTATTTCTATGTGCATCATCAAGGTGGCTATCCATATTTCCCAGGAAATCTTTTAATTTCCCAACTTCGATGACATAGCGACACCAAAAAAAGAGTATAAAACATACAAGTAAACTAACGTTTACATACCAAATAGAAACTCCATTTAAACCAACATCTAAAGAAAATAGCACATTTAGAATTATCAGAGTAAAAATAAAAAATCCTATCCAAGCAAAGCGTTCTCTAACAAATAATAATAACAATTTCCCTCACATCCCTCAGCTTACTGCCATATAACCAAGTCCCTTTTTTGTTAGTATTACCTCATGTAAACCAATATCCTCTAGCTTTGCACGTAACCGATTAACGTTTACAGACAAAGTATTATCGTTTACGAAACGTTCGTCATCCCATAGTTTTCTCATTAGCTCGTCTCTTGAAACGATATGATTAGCCTGCTCCACTAATATTCTTAAAATAAAAAGTTCATTTTTTGTTAAAGAAGCAATGGCACCATTATACATAATTTCACTTCTCGCATAATCAATTATGGCATCGTTAAAACGTGTAACATCCATTTTTTCTTCAACGTAATCATAGGTTCTACGTAAAATAGCCTGTGCTTTTGCGAGTAAAACTTCCATATGAAAAGGCTTTTGAATAAAATCATCAGCCCCCATTTGCATAGCCATCACCATATCCATCGGGTGATCTCGGGAAGAAAGAAAAAGGATTGGCACTTTGGATAAATGACGAATTTCACGACACCAATGAAAGCCGTCATAGGCAGGCAATTGAATATCAATTAGCACGAGATGGGGCTTCTCCTCTATAAAGTCATCCATCACCTTCTGAAAATTTTTAGGTCCCACCACGTTAAGTGACCACTGCTCAAAACGTTCTTGAATCATGCTAAAAATAGAAGGATCATCTTCAATCAGCAAAATTTTCATGTCCATACTCAGTTCCCCTTTCCCTTTAATTATTTACGCTAGAGGACATGCTTGTGGTTATGTACACATACACTAATTAAAACTCTAATTTTTCTTTATTTTAACACAAAAAACCAATCTGTAGGCGTCCCTACAGATTGGTTTGGAATTAGCAAGAGCTAAAATTATTTTTGGATAGAAGCAACTACGCCAGCGCCTACAGTACGGCCACCCTCACGGATAGAGAATTTAGTACCTTCTTCAAGAGCGATTGGAGCGATAAGTTCAACTGTCATTTCGATGTTATCACCAGGCATTACCATTTCAACGCCTTCTGGTAAGTTACAGATACCTGTTACGTCAGTTGTACGGAAGTAGAACTGAGGACGGTAGTTAGAGAAGAATGGAGTATGACGGCCACCCTCTTCTTTTGATAATACGTAAACTTCAGCTTTGAAGTTAGTGTGTGGAGTAATTGAACCTGGTTTAGCTAATACTTGACCACGTTGGATTTCTTCACGAGCAACACCACGTAGTAAAGCACCGATGTTGTCACCAGCTTCAGCATAGTCTAATAATTTACGGAACATTTCTACACCAGTTACAGTAGTAGATTTAGCTTCTTCAGCGATACCGATGATTTCAACTACGTCACCAACTTTAACTTGACCACGTTCAACACGGCCAGTTGCAACTGTACCACGACCAGTAATAGAGAATACGTCCTCTACTGGCATCATGAATGGTTTGTCAGTTTGACGTTCTGGAGTTGGGATGTAAGAATCTACAGCGTCCATTAATTCAACGATTTTTTCTTCCCATTCTGGTTCACCTTCAAGAGCTTTAAGAGCAGAACCTTTGATTACAGGAATATCGTCACCTGGGAAGTCATATTCAGATAGTAGATCACGGATTTCCATTTCTACTAATTCTAATAATTCTTCGTCGTCAACCATATCACATTTGTTCATGAATACTACTAAGTATGGAACACCTACTTGACGAGATAAAAGGATGTGTTCACGAGTTTGTGGCATTGGGCCGTCAGCAGCAGATACTACTAAGATACCGCCGTCCATTTGAGCAGCACCAGTGATCATGTTTTTAACATAGTCAGCGTGTCCTGGGCAGTCAACGTGTGCATAGTGACGAGTTTCAGTTTCGTATTCTACGTGAGAAGTATTGATTGTGATACCACGTTCTTTTTCTTCTGGAGCGTTATCGATATCAGCGTAAGATTTAGCTGTACCACCCATTTTTTTAGAAAGAACTGTAGCGATTGCAGCAGTTAAAGTAGTTTTACCATGGTCAACGTGTCCGATTGTACCAATGTTAGCATGCGTTTTAGAACGGTCAAATTTTTCTTTAGCCATTAGAGATTGCCTCCTCAAAATTGTATGTTTTAGATTTAAAATTTATAGAATGAATGCTGATAGAGAACGGGCCCATCCCCTATCCTGCAATCATAGCTTACAAATTAGTTATACTTTATGCAAGATGAAATTTCAATTATTCACCTTTATTTTTTTTGATGATATCTTCAGAGATTGATTTTGGTACTTCTTCATAATGATCGAATACCATTGAGAATACACCACGACCTTGCGTTGCAGAACGTAAAGTTGTTGCATATCCAAACATTTCTGAAAGTGGAACCATCGCACGAACAACTTGAGCGTTACCGCGAGCTTCCATACCTTCTACGCGACCACGGCGAGAAGTGATGTTACCCATGATATCACCAAGATATTCTTCAGGAATTACAACTTCAACTTTCATCATAGGCTCTAAAAGAACTGGACTACATTTTGATGCAGCAGCTTTAAGTGCCATAGATGCAGCGATTTTAAATGCCATTTCGTTTGAGTCAACATCATGGTATGAACCATCGAATAATTTCGCTTTGATGTCGATTAATGGGTAACCAGCGATTACACCGCGGTCAAGCGAGTCACGAAGACCTGCTTCTACTGCTGGAATATATTCACGTGGTACTACACCACCAACGATAGCATTTTCGAATTCAAAGCCTTTACCCTCTTCATTTGGAGAGAACTCGATCCATACGTCACCGTATTGACCACGACCACCTGATTGACGAGTGAATTTACCTTGAACTTGAGCAGAGCCACGGAATGTTTCACGGTAAGATACCATTGGAGCACCTACGTTAGCTTCTACTTTAAATTCACGGCGCATACGATCAACTAAGATATCAAGGTGAAGCTCACCCATACCTGAGATAATTGTTTGACCAGTTTCTTGGTCTGTATGTGCACGGAATGTTGGATCTTCTTCTTGTAGTTTTTGTAAAGCTTGACCCATTTTATCTTGGTCAGCTTTTGATTTTGGTTCTACAGAAAGAGAGATAACTGGTTCTGGGAACTCCATAGACTCAAGGATAACAAGGTTTTTCTCTTCACAAAGAGTGTCACCAGTTGTTGTATCTTTAAGACCTACAGCAGCTGCGATATCACCAGCAAATACTTTTGAAATCTCTTCACGGCTGTTAGCGTGCATTTGTAGGATACGACCTACACGTTCACGTTTACCTTTTGAAGAGTTTTGTACGTATGAACCTGATTCAAGAACACCAGAGTACACACGGAAGAACGTTAATTTACCTACGAATGGGTCAGTCATAACTTTAAATGCTAAAGCTGAGAATGGCGCTTCGTCTGATGATGGACGTTCAGTTTCATCACCATCTGGAGTTGTACCTTTAATAGCTGGTACATCAACTGGTGATGGTAAGTAATCGATAACTGCGTCAAGCATTTTACGAACACCTTTGTGTTTGAATGCTGTACCACAGATTACTGGGTAGAATTCTACAGCGATTGTCGCTTTACGGATAGCCGCTTTAAGCTCTTCTTTTGTAATTTCTTCACCAGCAAAGTATTTTTCCATGATTTCTTCGTTAACTTCAGCGATTGCTTCGATTAACTTCTCACGGTATTCTTCAGCTTGCGCTTGGAATTCTTCAGGAATTGGTTGACCTTCACGTAATGCTGTACCTTCTTCGTTATCGTAGTAAGTTACATCCATTTCAACTAGGTCAATAATTGCTTTGAACTCATCTTCCGCACCAATTGGTAATTGGATTGGATGAGCATTTGCTTGTAAACGCTCGTGTAAAGTACCTACAGAATATAGGAAGTCTGCACCCATTTTATCCATTTTGTTAATGAATACGATACGTGGTACACCGTAAGTTGTAGCTTGACGCCATACAGTTTCTGTTTGAGGTTCAACACCAGATTGAGCATCAAGTACAGTTACTGCGCCGTCAAGTACACGTAAAGAACGTTCTACTTCTACAGTGAAGTCTACGTGTCCAGGAGTATCGATGATGTTTACGCGGTTGCCTTTCCATTGAGCTGTTGTCGCAGCAGAAGTGATTGTGATACCACGTTCTTGCTCTTGCTCCATCCAGTCCATTTGAGAAGCGCCTTCATGAGTTTCACCGATTTTGTGAATCTTACCTGTGTAATAAAGGATACGCTCAGTTGTTGTTGTTTTACCAGCATCAATGTGAGCCATGATCCCAATATTACGAGTATTCTCTAGTGAGAATTCGCGTTTCATTAGGTATTTCTCCTTCCATATTGGGCTTATGCTATGTTTAGATTACCAACGGTAGTGAGCGAATGCTTTGTTCGCTTCTGCCATTTTGTGCATATCTTCACGTTTCTTAACTGATGCACCAGTGTTGTTAGAAGCATCAAGGATTTCGTTAGCTAAACGCTCTTCCATAGTTTTTTCACCACGAAGACGAGAATAGTTAACTAGGTAACGAAGACCTAAAGTTGTACGACGTTCTGGGCGTACTTCAACTGGTACTTGGTAGTTAGAACCACCAACACGGCGAGCACGTACTTCAAGAACTGGCATTACGTTATTTAGAGCAGCTTCGAATACTTCGATTGGATCTTGACCAGAACGTTCTTTAACTAGTTCGAACGCACCGTATAAAATCTTTTGAGAAGTACCTCTTTTACCATCAATCATCATTTTATTGATTAAACGAGTTACTAGTTTTGAATTATAAATTGGATCTGGTAACACGTCACGTTTGGAAACAGGACCTTTACGAGGCATGTGTTTTCCTCCTTTCATTGAGTAAATATATAGTGGGATTTAAATTATTTTTTTTCTTTAGGGCGTTTTGTACCGTATAAAGAACGTGATTGCATACGACCGTTTACACCAGCAGTATCAAGAGCACCACGAACGATATGGTAACGAACACCCGGTAAGTCTTTTACACGACCGCCACGGATAAGAACAACACTGTGCTCTTGTAAGTTGTGGCCTTCACCAGGAATGTACGCTGTAACCTCGATTTGGTTAGTTAAACGTACACGAGCGTATTTACGTAACGCTGAGTTTGGTTTTTTAGGCGTCATTGTACCTACACGAGTACAAACACCACGTTTTTGTGGAGATTTAACATCAGTTAAAGATTTTTTAAATGAGTTATATCCTTTGTTTAACGCTGGTGAATTTGATTTCGTGATTTTAGATTTACGAGGCTTACGTACCAATTGGTTAATTGTAGGCATCGATTTTTCCTCCCTTCATTCCTTCTTTTTTTAATACCACACATCCAGGTGGTTCATTTTTTGGGTAAAAACAAAGTCTTTGTGCATTTTACACAAAAACTACTCTACAGTAATCGCAACTACCGCAGCTCCAACATGGATTCCACAGGCTTTGCCCAGTTCCTTTTTGGACTCAACAAGAATAACTGGTATACCGATTTCTCTCGCGAAAGATATGGCCGAATCGGTTACCCAATTGTCTGCATCAAGTGCCACAAAAAGTTCTTTCACTGAACCAGCTCGCATTGCTTTTACTGCTTGCTTTGTACCTATGATTGTTTGACTAGCCCTTACTTTATCATAAGACATTTACATATCCTCCGAAGTACAGACAGTTAACTATCAACCTTCAATATATTATCATTACTCATTTACACTGTCAACTAATATCTTGAAAAAGTCCGAAGAGATGATGAAAATATGCATCTCTTCGGCCTAATTTAATGTTTATTCAGCAGAAACGACTTCTGTGTCAAGCTCATCTTTTTCGATGCGGATTTGACGATAACGTTGCATACCAGTACCTGCAGGAACAAGTTTACCGATAATTACGTTCTCTTTTAATCCAAGAAGTTCGTCACGTTTACCCTTAATTGCTGCATCTGTTAACACACGTGTTGTTTCTTGGAACGATGCTGCAGATAAGAATGATTCTGTTTCAAGAGAAGCTTTTGTAATACCAAGGATAACAGGGCGACAAGTTGCAGGGTTTTTGCCATTCATAACAGCGTCTACGTTTGCCTCTGAGAATTGGTGGATATCTAGTAATGAGCCAGGTAGTAATTCTGTATCTCCAGCTTCAATTACACGCACTTTACGAAGCATTTGGCGAACCATTACCTCAATGTGTTTATCCCCAATTTCTACCCCTTGCATACGGTATACTTTTTGAACTTCTTTTAATAAATATTCTTGAACAGTTGAAACGTCTTTGACTTTTAGCAATTGTTTTGGATCGATAGAACCTTCTGTTAAAACTTGACCACGTTCTACATTATCACCTTCGATAACTTTCAAACGTGCGTTATAAGGTGCTTGATACTTACGAGTTTCTACGTCACCTTGAATTGTAATTTCTTTTAAGCCTTCACGAATTTCTGTGATATCTGAAACCGTACCAGCAATTTCTGAAATAACAGATTGACCTTTTGGATTACGTGCTTCAAAGATCTCTTGGATACGTGGAAGACCTTGTGTAATATCATCACCGGCAACCCCACCTGTATGGAATGTACGCATTGTTAACTGTGTACCTGGTTCACCGATTGATTGAGCCGCAATAATACCAACTGCTTCCCCAACTTCAACCTTCTCACCTGTCGCCAAGTTCATGCCGTAACATTTTTTACAAACGCCGTGTTTTGTATTACATGTAAATGCTGAACGGATTGTCACTTCTTCAATACCAGCCTCGATAATTGCACGAGCGATATCTTGGTCGATTAAACCGTCTTTTGCAAGAATTACTTCACCAGTTTCAGGGTGGAAGATTGTTTTCTTCGTATGACGACCAACAATACGTTCATCTAGAGCTTCAATTAACTCTGTGCCTTCCATTAATGCACCAATCGTTAAGCCACGGTCAGTACCACAGTCATCTTCACGAACGATAACATCTTGTGCAACGTCAACAAGACGACGCGTTAAGTAACCTGAATCGGCAGTTTTTAGTGCTGTATCGGCAAGACCTTTACGAGCACCGTGAGTTGAGATGAAGTACTCTAATACTGTTAAACCTTCACGGAATGAAGATTTGATTGGAAGTTCGATAATACGACCAGCTGGGTTGGCCATCAGACCACGCATACCAGCTAGCTGAGTAAAGTTAGATGCATTACCACGGGCACCTGAATCAGACATCATGAAAATTGGGTTTGTTTTCTCAAGTGACTTCATCAGCTTCGCTTGAATTTCATCTTTTGCAGCACTCCAGCTTGAAATAACGCGATCATAACGCTCATCCTCAGTAATGAAACCACGACGGAATTGCGCTTGAACTTTATCTACTTTCTCTTGAGCTTCTGCTAAAATTTCACCTTTATCAGGTAATACCACGATATCAGATACACCTACAGTAATACCTGCACGTGTTGAATATTTGAAACCTAGGTTTTTCATACGGTCAAGCATTTTAGATGTTTCCGTAATGTGGAAACGTTTAAATACTTCAGCAATGATATTTCCTAAGAATTTCTTACGGAATGGGTTTACAACAGGTACTGATGCAAAGTATTTACGCAATACAGCTGTACGTTGTGCATCAATTTTCCCTTTTTCATCTAAATTATTATAAGCACTATCTGATTCAAGCTCTTTAAGTGTTTCTTCATCAATTGTTAACTTAGCAAAGTATTTTTCTGGTGTTACTTGCTCTAAGTTGAAATCAGTTGGCTCATTAATATAAGGGAATGATTCCGGTAAGATTTCATTAAAGATTACTTTACCGACAGTTGTTAATAAGAACATATTATTTTGTTCTTCAGTGAATGTCGGATTATTTAATGAACTTGCTTTAATTGCGATACGTGTATGCAAGTGTACATGACCTGTATCATAGGCAATTAAAACTTCATTTGGACCATAGAAAACAGTACCTTCACCACGTGCGCCTTCACGTTCAAGTGTTAAGTAGTAGTTTCCTAATACCATATCTTGAGAAGGTGTTACAACAGGTTTACCGTCTTTTGGATTCAGGATGTTTTGTGCAGCAAGCATTAGAAGACGAGCTTCAGCTTGAGCTTCAGCTGATAATGGTACGTGAACCGCCATTTGGTCACCATCGAAGTCAGCATTATAGGCTGTACATACTAATGGGTGAAGACGAATAGCACGACCTTCAACTAGTGTTGGTTCAAATGCTTGAATTCCAAGACGGTGAAGCGTTGGTGCACGGTTTAGTAATACTGGATGCTCACGGATAACATCTTCTAAAACATCCCATACGTCGTTATTTAAACGTTCGATTTTACGTTTAGCAGATTTAATGTTATGAGCAAGACCACGCTCTACTAATTCTTTCATAACGAATGGCTTGAATAATTCGATAGCCATTTCTTTTGGTAAGCCACATTGGTACATTTTTAAGTTTGGACCTACTACGATAACCGAACGACCAGAGTAGTCAACACGTTTACCAAGTAGATTTTGACGGAAACGACCTTGTTTACCTTTCAACATATGTGAAAGTGATTTTAACGGGCGGTTACCAGGACCTGTTACAGGACGTCCACGACGACCATTATCGATTAATGCATCAACAGCTTCTTGTAACATACGTTTTTCATTTTGTACGATGATGCTCGGAGCACCTAAATCTAATAAACGTTTTAAACGGTTATTACGATTAATTACACGACGGTATAAATCGTTTAAATCTGAAGTCGCGAAACGACCACCATCTAATTGCACCATTGGACGAAGCTCTGGTGGAATAACAGGTAGTACATCTAGAATCATCCATTCAGGTGAGTTTCCTGAGTTACGGAAAGATTCAACAACTTCTAGACGTTTAATGGCACGAGTACGTCTTTGACCTTGAGCAGATTTTAACTCCTCTTTTAAAGATTGCGTTTCATCTTCTAGGTCGATTTTACCTAATAATTTTTTGATTGCTTCTGCACCCATTGATGCTTCGAATGTATTACCGAATTTTTCACGGTATGCACGATACTCTTTTTCAGATAGTAATTGTTTACTTTCTAAATTAGTAGCACCTGCATCGATCACAACGTATGAAGCGAAATAGATAACTTCTTCAAGAGCACGAGGTGACATATCTAAAATTAGACCCATACGGCTAGGAATACCTTTGAAGTACCAGATATGAGAAACTGGTGCTGCTAATTCGATATGTCCCATACGTTCACGACGAACTTTAGCACGTGTTACTTCAACGCCACAACGATCACAAACTACGCCTTTATAGCGTACACGTTTATATTTCCCACAGTGACACTCCCAGTCCTTAGTTGGACCAAAAATACGCTCACAGAATAAACCATCTTTTTCTGGTTTTAGTGTACGGTAGTTAATTGTTTCAGGTTTTTTAACCTCTCCATATGACCAAGAACGAATCTTGTCAGGTGATGCTAAACCAATTTTCATATATTCAAATTCATTAACGTCTATCAAGGAGCCTACCTCCCTCTAGTATAGGTCTTTATAAAGACTCTTTTACGCAGCTCGATAATCGTTTGCAAAGATTGCCTCTTTGGCAAAGGATTAGAAATAGAATGATTTATTAAAAGAAAAAGCCAGGCAGGGCGTTAAATCCTGCCCGGCTAATTTGAAAAATAAGTTTGACCATATTCACATTTGTGAATTTGGTTTTCCATTATTCAAAAGACTCTACTGGCTCTTCTTCTGTATCTGGCTGTGGTGCAATGTTAAGTGCATCAGCTGGCTGAAGATCGTCTTCTTCGTCTAAATCGCGAAGCTCTACTTCTTCATCATTAACTGTTAACATCTTAACATCCATACCAAGAGATTGAAGTTCTTTAATCAATACTTTGAATGACTCAGGAACACCTGGCTCTGGTACACTTTCACCTTTAACGATGGCTTCATATGTTTTCACACGACCAACAACGTCATCAGATTTAACCGTTAAGATTTCTTGAAGTGTATACGCAGCACCATAAGCTTCAAGTGCCCATACCTCCATTTCACCAAAACGTTGTCCACCAAATTGCGCTTTACCACCAAGTGGTTGTTGCGTAACAAGTGAGTAAGGACCAGTTGAACGTGCATGAAGTTTATCATCAACCATGTGAGCAAGTTTGATCATATACATGATACCTACTGATACACGGTTATCGAATGGTTCACCAGAACGTCCATCATACAGGATTGTTTTACCGTCACGGTTCATCCCAGCTTCTTCCATTGTTTCCCAAACGTCTTCTTCATTAGCACCATCAAATACTGGTGTTGCCATGTGAACGCCTAGATAACGAGAAGCCATACCTAAGTGTAACTCTAAAACTTGTCCGATATTCATACGGGAAGGTACACCAAGTGGATTTAACATGATATCAACAGGCGTGCCATCTGGCATGAATGGCATATCTTCTTCTGGTAAGATACGAGAGATAACCCCTTTGTTACCATGACGTCCGGCCATTTTGTCCCCAACACGAATTTTACGTTTTTGAACAATATAAGCACGAACTAATTGGTTAACACCTGGTGGTAATTCATCGCCATCTTCACGGTTAAATACTTTAACATCAAGAATGATACCGCCAGCACCGTGTGGTACACGTAATGAAGTATCACGAACCTCACGAGCCTTTTCACCGAAGATTGCATGTAATAAACGCTCTTCAGCAGTTAATTCTGTAACCCCTTTAGGCGTTACTTTCCCAACAAGAATATCACCGTCACGTACTTCCGCACCAATACGGATAATACCACGTTCGTCTAGGTTACGAAGTGCATCTTCTCCGACGTTTGGAATATCACGAGTGATTTCTTCTGGTCCAAGCTTTGTATCACGAGATTCTGATTCATATTCTTCGATATGAACAGATGTATAGACATCGTCTTTTACAAGGCGCTCACTCATAATAACAGCATCCTCATAGTTAAAGCCGTTCCAAGTCATGAATGCAACCAGTACGTTACGTCCAAGAGCTAGTTCGCCTTTTTCCATTGATGGACCATCTGCTAAAATGTCACGAGGTTTCACACGTTCGCCTACTTTTACAAGTGGACGTTGGTTATATGAAGTACCTTGGTTAGAACGAATGAACTTCTGTAATTTATATTTTGTTAAATCGCCTTTAACCTCTTTGCCGTCTACAACTTCAATGCGGCGTACATGGATAGAGCGAGCTTCAACGTGCTCAACAATACCATCATACTTCGCTACTACAGCTGCACCTGAATCACGCGCATCAACATGTTCCATACCAGTACCAACGAATGGTGCTTCTGGGTTAAGTAGTGGAACTGCTTGACGTTGCATGTTGGCACCCATAAGTGCACGGTTCGAGTCATCGTTTTCTAAGAACGGTATACATGCAGTCGCTGCAGAGACAACTTGTTTAGGAGATACATCCATGTAGTCCATTTGCGCTTTATTGAATACCGTGTTATCACCACGGAAACGACCTACTACTTCATCATTTACAAAAGTACCATCTGGATTTAACGGTGAATTTGCTTGTGCTACATAGTAGTTATCTTCTTCATCAGCTGTTAAATAATCAATTTGCTCTGTTACTCGACCTGTTTCGTGGTCAATACGACGATAAGGTGTTTCAATGAAGCCAAATTTATTAACTTTGGCAAATGAAGATAATGAGTTGATTAATCCAATGTTTGGACCCTCTGGTGTCTCGATCGGACACATACGACCATAGTGAGAGTAGTGAACGTCACGTACTTCGAAGCCAGCACGCTCACGCGTTAAACCACCAGGACCTAATGCAGATAGACGACGTTTATGCGTTAACTCTGCTAATGGGTTTGTTTGGTCCATGAATTGTGATAATTGAGAGCTTCCGAAGAACTCTTTAATCGACGCAATCACTGGACGGATATTGATTAATTGTTGTGGTACGATCGCAGCTGTGTCATTAATTGACATACGCTCACGTACTACACGTTCCATACGAGATAAACCGATACGGAATTGATTTTGTAGTAACTCACCAACAGAACGTAGGCGACGGTTACCTAAATGGTCAATATCATCTGTTGCACCTACTTGGTAAAGTAAGTTAAAGAAATAGCTTACTGAAGATAAAACATCAGCAGGTGTAATATTCTTCACTTCTTCATCAATGTACGCATTACCAATGATATTAATTTCTTTTTGAGCTTCATCCTTTGGAGCATAAATCTTAATAGATTGGATGGTTACATCATCTTCAAGCACTCCACCGACTTGTGATAAAGTGCGGTAACCAATACCTTTTGATGAATCTTCTAGGTAAGGTAGAATTTTATCTAAAGTACGACGATCTAGTACTGTACCTTTTTCTACTAAAATTTCGCCTGTTTCTGGATCTACAAGCGTTTCAGCAATCGTTTGGTTGAATAAACGATTTTTAATGTGAAGCTTTTTATTCATTTTGTAGCGACCAACATTCGCTAAATCATAACGTTTAGCATCGAAGAAACGAGAGTATAATAAACTCTTCGCACTTTCTACTGTTGGTGGCTCACCTGGACGTAAACGTTCGTAGATTTCTAAAAGCGCTTTTTCTGTACTTTCAGAGTTATCTTTTTCTAACGTATTACGTAGATACTCGTTATCACCGATAATATCGATAATTTCTTGATCTGAACCGAAACCTAATGCACGTAGTAACACTGTTACTGGTAGCTTACGAGTACGATCAATTCGCACATAAACTACGTCTTTCGCATCAGTTTCATACTCTAACCAAGCACCACGGTTTGGAATAACTGTAGCTCCAAAGCCTTTTTTACCGTTTTTATCAGTTTTATCATGGTAATACACACTTGGTGAACGAACTAATTGTGAAACGATAACACGTTCAGCACCGTTGATAATGAACGTACCTGTTTCTGTCATTAACGGGAAATCACCCATGAAGACATCTTGTTCTTTCACTTCGTCTGTTTCTTTGTTGTAAAGACGTACTTTCACACGTAATGGAGCTGCGTAAGTAACATCTCGCTCTTTACACTCATCAACATCATATTTAGGCTCACCTAATGAATAATCGATGAATTCTAATGAAAGATTACCTGTAAAGTCCTCGATCGGCGAAATGTCACGGAACATTTCACGTAAACCTTCTTCAAGGAACCACTCGTAAGACGCCGTTTGAATCTCAATCAGATTTGGAAGCTCAAGCACCTCTTTAATACGCGCAAAGCTTCTACGCTGGCGGTGTTGTCCGTACTGAACTAGTTGACCTGTCAACTCATTCACCCCTCAATAAAGCGATATTAGGTCTTTGCAAAATCATACAAATAGTGTATGATTTCGAAAGACAAAAAGAAAACGAGTCTTCAAAAAGATCTCATTTTCGGTTAACTAAACTTATCTTGGCAAGTATACCCATATTAAAACAATTCTATACAAAAAGGGCATACGACCTCAAAATAATATTTTTGCATTGTATCATATTATCATAGCCGATTTGTCAAGTCAATAAATTATACATATTTCATTTATTTTTTTGCGCGTACTATCCAGTACCCTTTTTTCTTTTCTACTACATCGACTTCTGAAAACTTTTCTTCTAAGTAACTTACTGTCGATGGCGCTCCTTGTTTCTTCTGAATGACTACCCAGAGTTCACCCGAAGACACTAGCCGATCGTAAGCTCCATCGTAAAAGCGGAAAATCGTTTCCTTCCCCGCACGAATTGGTGGATTCGTTAAGATAGCTGCTGCATCTACATCTTTATCAACCATCGATAGGCCGTCACTCACAAATATTCGCACATTTTGAACACCGTTCACTTGCGCATTTTTTTGCGAAAGCGCAACTGCACGTTCATTAATATCCATCATAAAAACGGTACGGTCTGGATTAGTTTTGGCAATCGATAACCCTATCGGCCCGTATCCACAACCTACATCAAAAATCGCACCATCAATATCAGGCATTTGAAAAGCGTCTATTAAAACACGGGATCCAAAATCTACTTCGCTTTTACTAAATACACCTGCATCCGTTTCGAATGAAAACGTATGCCCTAGTAACTTGAATGTCCAGTGACGTGGTTTACTTTCAGTTTGAGGCTTACTTGTATAATAGTGATCTGACATTTTCACGCCTCCTCAGAATGAAGAAAAAAGCTCGCCAAAATGACGAGCTTTCCTTTTGTTAAAAAGTAACGCGAGATTACTTAACTTCTACAGATGCGCCAACTTCTTCAAGTTTAGCTTTGATTTCTTCAGCTTCATCTTTAGAAACGCCTTCTTTAAGAGCTTTAGGAGCGTTATCTACTACTTCTTTAGCTTCTTTAAGACCTAAACCAGTGATTTCACGAACCACTTTGATTACTTTGATTTTTTCTGCACCAGCAGATGCTAATACTACGTCAAATTCTGTTTTTTCTTCAGCTGCAGCAGCACCACCAGCAACTACTGCTACTGGAGCAGCAGCTGTTACACCGAATTCTTCTTCGATAGCTTTTACTAAATCGTTTAATTCAAGAACTGTCATAGCTTTGATAGCTTCTAAGATTTGCTCTTTATTCATTATAATTTCCTCCTAATTGGATAATGTTTTATTTTTTTGCGATCAGGCCGCAGAAGTATTAGTGCGTCTTAAATTACGCGCCTTGTTCTTCTTTTTGTTCTGCAACAGCTTTTGTTGCAAGTGCGAAGTTACGCACTGGAGCTTGAAGTACAGATAAAAGCATAGAAAGTAGACCTTCGCGTGATGGAAGTTCTGCAAGTGCTTTAACATCTTCAACAGAAGAAATAGTACCTTCAATAATACCAGCTTTAATTTCTAAAGCTTCGTTTTTCTTAGCGAACTCGTTGATGATTTTAGCAGGCGCTACAACATCTTCATTTGAGAACGCAATTGCGTTAGGACCAACTAATACGTCGTTGATTCCTTCAAGGCCAGCAGCTTCAGCAGCACGACGAGTTAAAGTGTTTTTGTAAACTTTGAACTCAACGCCAGCTTCACGAAGTTGTTTACGAAGCTCTGTTACTTGTGCAACATTAAGACCACGGTAATCCACAACTACTACAGAAGCAGCGCCTTGGAATTTTTCAGTAATCTCTTGAACTTGTACTTGTTTGTTTTCGATTGCTTTGCTCATGATGACACCTCCTATTAGAATGGGTCATTTATACCGACAAAAGAAAAGCCTCCGAGTCAAATAGACACAGAGGCTGAAAGTCATCATCTTTAAATAAGAATCTGAATTCCGATGTCCTCGGTAGGAACATTAAGTGACAAGTCACTCCTACTGTCTACGGTACAAATGGATAATTCACAACAGCAACTATAGTATCACGTATAGCCACTATCGTCAATACATATATATAAATTATTTTACTACTACGTTAGAAGCGTCAATTTTAACCGCTGGACCCATTGTAGTTGTAACATTTACAGATTTCATGTAAGTACCTTTAGCTGCAGCAGGTTTTGCTTTTTGAACTACATCAAAAACAGCTAAGAAGTTTTCTACTAATTTTTCTGCTGAGAAAGAAACTTTACCGATAGGAGCGTGGATAATACCAGCTTTATCAGCACGGTATTCTACTTTACCAGCTTTGATTTCTTCGATAGCTTTTGTTACATCAAAAGTAACTGTACCAGTTTTAGGGTTTGGCATTAAACCTTTAGGCCCTAATACACGACCAAGTTTACCAACTTCACCCATCATGTCAGGAGTTGCTACGATTACATCGAAGTCAAACCAACCTTGTTGGATTTTTTGGATGTATTCTGCATCGCCTACATAGTCAGCACCAGCTGCTTCAGCTTCTTTAAGTTTTTCACCTTTTGCAAATACTAATACACGTTGAGTTTTACCAGTACCGTTTGGTAGTACTACTGCACCACGGATTTGTTGGTCGTTCTTACGAGTATCAATACCTAAGCGGAAAGCAACTTCTACAGTAGCGTCGAAGTTTACTGTGCTAGTTTTTTGAGCAAGTTCGATTGCTTCTTGTGCAGTGTAAAGTGCGTTACGATCAATTAATTTTGCTGCATCTTGCAGTTTTTTACCTTTTTTAGCCATTATATATTTCCTCCTTGATTGTGGTTATAGCGGATTTTACCTCCCACGAATAAAGGTTGCGT
This sequence comes from Lysinibacillus sp. LK3, assembly GCF_001043675.1. Lineage (NCBI taxonomy): Bacteria > Bacillati > Bacillota > Bacilli > Caryophanales > Bacillaceae > Lysinibacillus > Lysinibacillus sp. LK3. The sequence continues at coordinate 77,234 of NZ_LDUJ01000034.1, read as the reverse complement.
GTTCACAAAGAAACTTCGCAACCTTCCAAAAAACAAAACATCAAGTAAATGGGATTAGTCTTCGATAACAATACCCATGCTTCGTGCAGTACCTTCAACCATTAACATAGCAGCTTCTACTGAAGCAGCGTTAAGGTCTGGCATTTTAGTTTCAGCGATTTCGCGAACTTTATCACGTTTAACCGTTGCCACTTTTTTACGGTTTGGTTCACCAGATCCAGATTGGATACCAGCTGCTACTTTAAGTAGAACTGCTGCAGGTGGAGTTTTTGTAATGAAAGTGAAAGAACGATCCTCGAATACTGAAATTTCAACTGGGATAATAAGACCAGCTTGATCAGCAGTACGCGCATTAAATTCTTTACAGAATCCCATGATGTTCACACCCGCTTGACCTAATGCAGGACCAACCGGTGGAGCTGGGTTAGCTTTACCAGCAGGGATTTGAAGTTTAACAACTTTAATAACTTTTTTAGCCACGAGACACACCTCCTTAAGTCCGTGATGTGGTAATTGGGTTGCCCCTCCCACTCAATATCTGTCTGTCAGCTAAGTGCCGATAACATTAAAATTATCATTACAGACGTCAAACAAAAGTATGACAGTCTGACCTATGAAATGATACCACTTTTAATTTTTTTAAGCAAGTAGTAATTAACAAAATCTGCGAAACATCTACCAATTAGCATGTAATGTTCTAATGTTAGAACTATAATTTTTGAACTTGTTCGAAATCTAGCTCCATAATCGTTTCGCGACCAAACATATCAACCGTCACTTTAATTTTACCTTTTTCTGTGTCAATTTCTTCAACACGTCCTTGGAAATGAGCAAACGGCCCTTCTAATACTTCTACTGCTTCACCAACAGAAATGTCCACTTCTACAACTTTATCAGTCATACCCATTTGTTGTAGTAAACGATCTGCTTCTTCAGGTAATAACGGTGTTGGTTTTGCTCCTCCACCAGATGAACCGATAAAGCCCGTAACACCAGGCGTATTTCGAACTACATACCAAGAATCATCTGTCATGATTAACTCTACTAACACATAACCAGGGAAAACTTTACGCATCATTGTACGTTTTTTTCCATCTTTCATTTCTGTTTCTTCATGCTCAGGAACAATCACACGGAAGATTTTATCTTGCATTCCCATTGTTTCTACACGTTTCTCTAGGTTTGCTTTTACACGGTTTTCATACCCTGAATACGTATGAACAACATACCAATTTTTCTCCATAACTACTAGGACTCCTCGTCCGTCCCTCCCTTACAAATAAAAGTGAAAATGAATCGCGATACGCTCAATGCATTTTTACTCTTTTCACAAACATCTCATTAGAAAAATATAGCTTTCGCTAATTACTTGCGAAAGCTCGATGATATATACCGAAACTAGCATAGTCATCTATCGCTACTATCATACTCTCCTAGTAGTATTTATCATAATGAGGAGATTTTACTGCTTTGCGCTTCACTTCACCCATCCCACCGATCCCATTAGATGGGGTTTTCTGCTGAATGAATGAAGATAAAACAAACGAAAAAACCCGTTATTGCAATGGACGGGCTATTTCAAAAATATGCTATTTACTAAATTATAAATCTAAGTACCAGCGGAATAATGATGAAATACCTAAGTCAACTAACACAAAAAATAAAGCCATAATGACAACAGTTGAAATTACAACGACTGTATATTTCGTCAGTTCTTTACTTTTCGGCCAGCTTGTTTTGCGCATTTCTGACATTACATCGCTGAAAAAGCTTTTGATCTTGCCCATTCTAGCTTAACCTCCGAATCAATCAAATCTGTCTATTTACATATCATTTTATAGCGTTTGTTTATGCATTGTATGTTCATTGCAATGCGAGCAAAATTTCTTTAATTCGAGACGTACAGTTGAACCTTCTTTAGCTGGGAACGTGTAATTTCTCGAACCACATTTCTCACAATTTAGCACGACTTTTTTTGCCATATAATCACCTTTTTCGGCACTTTGTCTTTTTAAGACTAACACCTATATTTGTCAATGTCAATAAAGGCCTAAATGGGCTAAGACATTTCCTCAAGGACTAAATGACGTTCTAATTTACGTTTTACCCGCTGCAATGCATTATCGATAGATTTCACATGACGATTTAATTTGGCAGAAATTTCATGATAAGACTGACCGTCTAGATATAAGGCTAAAACTTGTAGCTCTAATTCACTTAAAATCTCACTCATCTTTTCTTCTAAATATCCAAACTCTTCTCTATGAATCATCAATTCTTCTGGATCATCCATAATAGCACCCGTTAGTACATCCATAAGCGTTCGGTCTGACTCTTCGTCGAATATAGGCTTGTCCAAAGAGATATAGGAATTTAGAGGTATATGCTTTTGCCTAGTTGCTGTTTTAATAGCAGTGATAATCTGTCTTGTAATACATAACTCTGCAAAAGCTCTGAATGATGCAAGCTTATCTCCTTTAAAATCACGAATCGCTTTATATAAGCCTATCATGCCCTCTTGTACAATGTCTTCCTTATCTGCTCCGATTAAAAAATAGGATCTTGCCTTCGCTCTTACTAACAAACGGTATTTTGTAATTAAATAATCCAACGCATCTGTATTACCTTGATGCACCATTTCAATAAGCTCTTCATCATTGAATCGTTCAAAATCTTGTGTCACTTGTACAATGCTATTTTTAAACATGGTATCACCTCAGCCACAACAGATAATTAGAAACAGTATAACGGAATTGGAAAATATGCGTCAATCAATCATTTCAACCCTCGTCGCCATTTTTCAAAGGCGAGCGCAACATCTGGTTTTAATTCTATACGAGAAGGCGGCTTACTTTCTTGCTTCCGCTTCACATCATGAGTAATTTTATGTTGGATAATACTTGTATCAATTTCTAGCTCTCTAGCCGATTTCCTTAAGGCACCATTCCCAAATATAACACTTTGCTCTGCCATATCAGAAGTTGCTACATGAATTTGTACATTTCTAGCCTTTAATTCATGTGTCATTTTTTCAATACGTTCATCTGCTGTTTCATTTTTTCGTGTATAAATGACTTCTACATCATTTTCTATATAAGATTGCTCTACTCCTGGTACAAGATGGGCGTCAAAAACAATAATTACGCGCCAACCCATTGCTGCTTTATATTCAGCTATGAGTTCTATCAACCTTCTTCGCGCATCCTCAAAATTTGTATCACGCAATGGCCGCAGCTCTTTCCAAGATCCAATCATATTATAGCCATCAACAAGCAAAATGTTTTTCATTGTTATTCAATCGCTTCTTGACGTTTACGATACACTTCGTACATTAATAAAGCCGCTGCTACTGATGCGTTCAGTGATGTGACATGCCCAACCATCGGTAAGTGATATAAAAAATCGCATTTTTCTTTTAATAAACGCCCCATCCCTTTGCCCTCACTACCGATAATGATGGCTAATGGTAATGTTGCATCCATTTTTCGATAATCTGCAGATCCCTTTGCATCTGTCCCTGCAATCCATACACCGTGTTCTTTTAATTCATCTATAGTTTGAGCAAGATTGTTTACACGTACAACTGGAACGTGTTCAATCGCTCCTGTAGATGCCTTTGCCACTACTGCTGTTAGACTCACTGATCGGCGCTTAGGAATAATAATACCATGTGCTCCTATAGCATCAGCCGTTCTCATAATAGACCCTAGATTATGAGGATCCTCTAACTCATCTAAGATTAAGAAAAAAGGATCTTCCTGTTTATTAGCTGCGGCTGCAAATAAATCCTCTAGTTCAGCATACTTATAAGCGGCAACAGAAGCAACGATACCTTGATGATTAGCACTTGATAATTGATCAACTTTCTTTTTTGGGACAAATTGAACTATGACACCACGTTCACGGGCTAAATCTAGCAGTTCATTGACGCCAGATTTTTTTACTCCTTCTGCAATCCATACTTTATTCATATCGCGGCCTGAACGAAGTGCTTCTAACACTGGGTTTTTACCGGCAATAATTTCACCATTCTGTTCTGCCATTATTTAGACACTCCTTTTGATTCCTCGATTATTTGAATAGCATATGCAATGATTTCGTAGACGCGTTCTAGTTCATTTAATAAATATAAACTACCAAGCACCGCCTCAAAGCCTGAGCTATTACGATAGGTTTGGACATCCGTATTTTTTGGTACAGAGCCGGATTTGGCATTGCGTCCACGGCGGAACACAGCCAATTCCTCCTCTGTTAAATAATTTTCATCCATCATGCGATGAACGATCATCGATTGCGCTTTTGCTGAGACGTAGCGAGTTGCCTCTCGATGTAGTGTGTTTGGTTTAACACGACCAGAGCGTAGCAAATATTCTCGGACCTTTTGTTCCAATACGGCATCACCCATATAGGCTAACGCCAGCGCTTTTAATTGTTTAACATCTTCATTGCGAAGTTTATCCAACTTAATTACCCTCGTTTCCATCTAGTTCCTTGTCGTGTATCTTCTAAAATGATACCTTGGGCTTGCAAATGGTCACGGATCTCATCAGAGCGAGCAAAATCACGATTTTTACGTGCCTCGACGCGCTCTTGTAGTAATGCTTCAATTTCTTCGTCTAATAGTTCTTCTTCTTTTGCAAATTCAATACCTAAGACGTCGCCTAGTACTTCAAAGGTTTCAATAAAGGTTTCTAATACCTTCTTGCAAGTATTGGCTTCATTTAAGTAAATATTAGCAATACGAGCTACTTCAAATAATACAGAAATAGCGTTGGCTGTATTAAAATCATCATCCATTGCCTCTTCAAAATGCGCTTTCTGTTCCGCAATTTTGTTCAGCCATTCTTCTGAATGATCACCTAAGCTTACAGTAGTCGTAAGGCGATGCTTCACATTGTTGTATGCTGTACGAATGCGCTCTAAACCTGACGCAGCAGCTTCTACTAGGTCCTTCGCAAAGTTAATTGGATGACGATAATGGACAGATAGCATGAAGAAACGCAATATCTGCGGGTCAATTTGTTTACGGATATCATTCACAAGAATAAAATTCCCAAGAGATTTGGACATCTTTTCATTATCAATATTAATATACCCGTTATGCATCCAATAACGCGCAAATGTTTTATCATTGTGTGCCTCTGATTGAGCAATTTCATTTTCGTGGTGAGGGAAAGTTAAATCCTGCCCACCAGCATGAATATCAATAGTATCTCCTAAATGTTCACGAGCCATTACAGAACACTCAATATGCCACCCTGGACGGCCATCTCCCCATGGGCTTTCCCAGAATATCTCACCTGGCTTAGCAGCTTTCCATAAAGCAAAATCTAGCGCATCATCTTTTTTCTCGCCCGCTTCAATACGAGCACCGATTTTTAAATCGTCAACTGATTGGTGTGATAATTTACCATAGCCATCAAATTTACGAGTACGGTAATACACATCTCCTGCAGACTCATAAGCGTAGCCCTTTTCAATTAGCACTTGAATAAATTGAATGATATCGTCCATATGCTCTGTCACACGTGGATGAACATCTGCCTTTTTGCATCCCAGTGCTGTAACATCTTCAAAATAGGCTGCAATAAAACGCTCTGTTAATTCGTGTACTTCTTCACCAAGCTCATTTGCTGCTTTAATAATTTTATCGTCTACATCCGTAAAATTGGAAACAAACTTTACATCATAGCCTTTATACTGAAAATAACGACGTACTGTATCATAAACAATTACAGGACGTGAATTCCCAATATGGATATAGTTATAAACCGTAGGACCGCAGACATACATTTTTACCTTGCCCTCTTCTAGCGGTACAAAGGTTTCCTTTTGTCGTGTTAATGAGTTAAAAATTTGAATACCCATTGTATTTCACTCTCCTTTTCTGTTGAATAAAAAAAGCGCCTCTATCACTCCTAAAAGGAATGACAGAGACGCTCGATTTGCGTGGTTCCACTCTGATTGAAGACAAAAGGTCTTCCACTTTGGACATCCATTAACGGGGATGACTCGATAAAGCCTACTCTCGTTCAGCTTTATGCTCAAAGGTGCATTTCAGTTTTGCCTAGGCTCAGACCACTTTCAGCCGATGATGGTCCTCTCTTAAGAGCATGCGCCACTTACTTCTCCTTATCAACGCTTTTTCAATGTAAATACATTTTACAACGAAAGAATGAATTGTCAATAAATTTATCTTTATTGTGCAAATTTTTCTACACGGTCAATTGCTTTCTCTTTACCAATTAAACAAATGGCGTTCGGCAACTCTGGTCCATGTGTTTCACCTGTTGTCACAACACGGATTGGCATGAACAGATTTTTACCTTTATGACCAGTTGTCTTTTGTACAGCTTTAATCGCAGCTTTTACCGCATCTGGTGTAAACTCTTCTAGCTCTTCCAATTGTGCTTTAAATGCCGCCATTACTTCAGGTACTTGCTCTCCTGCTAAAACCTCTTTTGCTTCTTCATCATATTCAATATGGTCGTTAAAGAATAGGCTAGATAATTCGACAATTTCTGCACCAAAGCTCATTTGGTCATGATAAAGTGCGATTAAATCCGTCGCCCAAGCATGTTGCTCTGCAGTAAGCTCTTCAGGTAATAAGCCTGCTTTTTGTAGATGTGGTAAAGATAAAGCTACAACTTCTTCCAAAGACAACTTTTTAATATATTGATTATTCATCCATGTTAGCTTTTGTTTATCGAACATAGATGGTGATTTTGAAAGACGTTTTTCATCAAACATTTTGATAAATTCTTCTTTTGAGAAAATCTCTTCTTCTCCCTCTGGAGACCAACCAAGTAGCGCAAAGAAGTTAAACATCGCTTCAGGAAGATAACCTAAATCTTTATATTGCGTAACAAATTGAATAATCGATTCATCACGCTTAGATAGTTTTTTACGGTTTTCGTTAATAATTAATGTCATATGTCCAAAGCGTGGATATTCCCAACCAAATGCATCAAAAATCATCATTTGCTTTGGTGTATTCGATAAATGCTCCTCACCGCGGAAAACGTGAGAGATTTCCATAAAGTGATCATCTAAAACAACTGCATAGTTATATGTTGGAATACCATTTGCTTTTACAAGTACCCAATCACCAATATCTTTAGACTCAAAGGTAACTTGTCCACGAACTAAATCTTCAAATTCGTATGTTACATTTTCAGGTACACGCATACGGATTGTGTATGGCTCACCTGCCGCTTCTTTAGCAGCGATTTCATCTGCTGATAAGTGGCGACATGTACCATCATAAGTAGGAGCAGCTACACCTCTTGCTTTTTGTTCTTCACGAGATGCTTCAAGCTTTTCAGAAGAACAGAAACACTTGTAGGCTACACCTTGTTCTAATAGTTTTTCAGCGTGCTCTTTATAAATATCAAGACGTTCCATTTGACGATAAGGCGCATAAGGTCCACCAATATCAATGGACTCATCATATTCAATACCTAACCATTTTAGGTTATCTAGCTGAGATGCTTCTCCGCCCTCTACATTACGTTCAATATCCGTATCTTCAATACGTACAATGAATTTACCGTTATGATGTTTTGCATATAAATAATTGAATAATGCTGTACGCGCTCCACCGATATGTAAATAACCTGTTGGAGATGGCGCGTAACGAACGCGAACTTCTTTCGTCATAATTAAAAGCCTCCTAAATTTTCGATCAAAAATTGACTTTGTTCATTTTACCACTCTGTTACAGGAAATAAAAGCGGGGTTCATCCACATTTATTTCTTGATCAATAGAATTGTTGCCATTGTCGCAATACCTTCCTCGCGACCTGTAAAACCTAATCGTTCAGTTGTAGTTGCTTTAACATTTACCTGTGAAGGCTCTGCATGTAATAATTCAGCGATACGTTGTTGCATCTGTCCAATATAGGGGGCCATTTTAGGACGCTGTGCCATAATGGTACAATCGACATTACCTAGAGAATAACCCTTATCCTCAACGATCTTCCAAATGTACTCTAATAATTTTGCTGAGTCCGCGTCCTTAAATGCAGGGTCTGTATCTGGAAAATGACGGCCAATATCCCCTTCTCCAATTGCTCCTAGAGCCGCATCTGTGACAGTGTGTAAGAGAACATCCGCATCTGAATGTCCTACTAGTCCTTTTTCATGCGGAATGGTAATGCCACCAATAATTAATGGACGACCTTCTTCAAATGCATGTACGTCAAAACCTTGTCCAATTCGAAACATATTCATCTTCCTTTAATTAATATTTATCATTATCATATCAAAATTTGCCCTAGGTTGTTTGAAAAGCGCTTTAATAATTATCCTCCTATAGCAGTAATGGGCAGTTTAGAAAGCTACACTCTCTAGACTGCCCCACATTCTTTAAATATGATACTCTATATTTTTCATTTGACTGTTGCTAATATTCGGAGATGGCTGTGAATTATAAACACGTGAATAAGGGGGAACAGAGTGTGTTAGCCAAATATTACTTCCTAAAACGGAATCGTGCCCAATCGTCGTCTCGCCCCCTAAGATAGTAGCACCAGCATAAATGACAACATTGTCGGCAATATTCGGATGACGTTTAATGCCCTTAATTGGATTACCATTTTCATCCAATGGGAAGCTTAGTGCACCTAATGTTACACCTTGATAAATTTTTACATTCTTACCGATAGTACAAGTTTCACCGATAACGACACCTGTTCCGTGGTCAATAAAGAATGATTCTCCTATTGTAGCCCCTGGATGAATATCGATACCCGTTAATCGGTGCGCATATTCTGACATAATTCGAGGCACAATTTGTACACCCATTTCGTATAACTCATGTGCGATGCGGTGAATATAAACAGCTACAATAGATGGATAGCTTAGCAAAATTTCCTCTGTGGAAAGAGCTGCTGGGTCACCATTATATGCCGCTTGAATATCTGTTTGTAGCACTTGGCGAATGGCAGGAAATCGATTAATCAAATTCATAACAATTTTGTCTGCTTGTTCACGGCAATACTTCTCGCAATTGGCAGGATCACTATCCTCCATATTATAAAATAATACTTTTTCGATAATATCCCGCAAATCTAATGCTGTTTCACGCAGCTTATTACTGCAAACTACGTTCACCCTTGTTTCATCAATAGGTCTTGTCATATAAATGCCAGGAAACAGCACCTCATGGAAATTATCTATTATTTTTATAACCCGATCTCGTCCATCAAAGCCTATTGAGTTGTCAACGTCGATGTACTGTTTATTTATACTAGTTAATGAACCTGTAATTTCTGGAACCTTTTGATTCAACCAATCATTTAATGACACAATAAACACCCCTCACATCTTTTCATCTATTCTATTACCTTATTAATCATATATCCACTATTTCATTTTACACATAAAACAATCACATATGGATAAAATCCACTTTATTGGAGCATTCCAACTTTTTATTCTCTTCTACGCCTTCGTTTCTAATTCGACTAGCAGTTATGTCATTATTATCATACATATATGGATGAACAGATTACGAAGCAATAAGGCATTCTGACCATATAATTTTTCCCAAACAAAACAAATAAAAAAGACTATCCATCCTTAACAAACTACGAATGAATAGCCTCTATAAATAATATTTCTTAATGATTGAATGATCCACGCTTACGCAAGATTGCCTCACCAAATACTAAGTCTTCTTGTGTTGTCATTTTTACATTTTCATAACTACTTTCTACGATGTGTACCTGATGTCCGAGACGCTCCATTAGCATTGCCTCATCTGTCCCAAGAAAACCTACTTTTTCAGCTACGTCCTCCGCTTCCATAATTAATTCAAAACGGAATGCTTGTGGAGTTTGCACCATCCAAAGGCTTTCTCGATCAACCGTTTCCTCTATAATGCCATTCATTGATACTTTTTTCATCGTATCTTTCGCACGAACCCCTGCAATTGCTGCACCATGATGATGCGCGTTCTGTACAAGCTTTGCAATGATATCATGCGTAATAAACGGGCGTGCTGCGTCATGGACAAGCACAATATCTACCTGTTGCATCTCTTTCATGCAAGAATGAACCGAATGCTGTCGCTCAGCACCCCCATCAGGTAAACCCTTCACTTTGGTAATCCTATAGTCCTCTAGCATTTTTTGAATAAATCCACGCTCTTCTGGTTTTACAGCGAGCCAAATACCTGTGCAAGCGGGATCTTGTTGAAACACTTCTAGCGTGTGTACCAGAATAGGTTTCTCTAAAAGCTTTAAAAATAATTTATTTTGCCCTGCACCCATACGCTTCCCACTTCCGGCAGCAGGTAGAACCACTTCATATTGCATTTCCCCACATCCTAATCGTCCTTCGGCTTAGCAAATATCATACGACCTGCTGATGTTTGCAGCACACTAGTAACTGTAACTGTAATTGCCTGTCCGATATAACTACGACCACCTTCAACCACAATCATCGTACCATCATCTAAATAGGCAACTCCTTGGTTATGCTCTTTGCCATCCTTTATAACCACAACCTGCATATCTTCACCTGGTATAACTACAGGTTTCACTGCATTCGCTAAATCATTGATATTTAACACTTTTACATGATGGAGCTCACAGACTTTATTCAGGTTAAAATCATTGGTAACGATGCATGTATCATTGCCCATTTTTTTTGCAAGACGGACAAGCTTTAAATCTACCTCTTGTACATCTTCAAAATCCTCGTCCGTAATTTCAACTTTTGTCTTACGCTCATCTTGTAATTTTTTTAAAATATCTAAACCACGCCGACCTCTTGTGCGCTTTAAGGTATCAGATGAATCAGCTATATGCTGAAGCTCTGTGAGCACAAATTGAGGTACAACTAATATACCCTCAATGAAGCCTGTTTCAGAAATATCAGCAATACGACCATCAATAATTACACTTGTATCTAGCAGTTTGTAGCTTCCACGAACCTCTTGAGCTTCAGCACCTTCAGCAGCTTTTTTCTTCGTATTGGTACTACGTAATGTAAAAAGCTGTATGAGCTCATCTCTTTTTCTAAAACCTAGACGGAACCCTAAATACCCTAATACAAATGACAGGATAATTGGAAGTACTTCCGAAATAACAGGGAATGGTACACTATCAATGGCAAAGCCTAAAAAGTAAGCGACAATCAACCCAATTATTAAACCAAACGTACCAAATAATAAATCTCCGATAGGAACCTTAAACAGAACTTCTTCCATCCAGCTAATGAGCCTTACAAAGTAATCGGAAAATGCAAAAGATAGTGTAAACAGTAAAAGTGCGCCTAGAGCTACTGATACATAAGGATTATCTAGCCAAGGATTAGATGATAAATGAAGCAATTCGTATAATGGCGGTAAGAAAACAAGGCCCAATGCTCCTCCAATCAGTAAAAACGCAATTTGAACAAATTTTTTCACAAGCTGTCACCTCCTAATTGTTAGTTAAGATTATACATAGTTTACGGTAGAAAATCTTTCATGAGCTCAGTCAAAATCTCATTATTTTTGATGTTGTGAAACAAGGATAAGATAGTTAGACAAAATTTTACAAACTTCTATTTTGTTCGTACTAGATGAAATCCTTTATTCATTCATCAGCTATTATTTAGGACGATTATTCTTTTATTTGAGTTTCCGATATTAGCATCAAAAATGAAGGAAAATGCATGTCAGAATAATATCCAACATGCACAACCTCCTTTATAACTCTCTAAAGCATGCATTTAGTGCATCTTTTATCGTTTCTACACCAACAATTTCAATTCCCTGCGGAAATTCCCAACCACCAATATTCGAAGAAGGAATGAAAGCTCTTTTAAATCCAAGCTTCGCCGCTTCAATGACTCGCTGTTCTATACGTGATACCCGACGGACCTCACCTGTCAGTCCGACCTCACCAATAAAGCAATCCGTTGCACGCACTGCCTGATCCTTAAAACTAGATACAATGCTTGTCAACACCGCTAAATCTATTGCTGGCTCATCCAGCTTGACACCACCAGCAACTTTAATATATGCATCCTGAGCTTGTAGCATGAGACCCATACGCTTTTCTAGTACAGCCATTAGCAATTGTACTCGGTTTTGATCTACACCTGTAGCCATACGTTTAGGATAGTTAAAGCTTGTAGGTGTAACTAAGGATTGAATTTCAACAAGGATTGGCCTTGTCCCCTCCATTGAGGCTACAATAGTTGACCCTGCCGCACCTTGTGAACGCTCCTGTAAAAATAACTCAGAAGGGTTTAGAACTTCCTTTAACCCACCTTGAAGCATTTCAAATATAGCAATTTCATTTGTAGATCCGAAGCGGTTTTTTTGGCTTCGTAAAATACGATGATTATGATGTCTCTCCCCTTCAAAGTACAGTACAGTATCCACCATATGCTCTAAAATACGTGGCCCTGCAATTTGTCCCTCTTTTGTGACATGCCCTACTAGAAAAATAGCAATGCCTTTTGTTTTAGCGATTCGCATCAGCTCAGCTGTACATTCACGAACCTGTGAGACACTACCTGGGGCGCTTGTTACTTCTGGATGAAAAACCGTTTGTATGGAATCGACAATGACAAATTTAGGTTGTACTTCATCAATGGTTTGGTTTAAAAACTCTAGGTTTGTTTCGGAGTATATGTAAAGCTCTTGAGAAATCACTCCTAAACGCTCTGCTCGTAATTTCGTTTGACGAATGGATTCCTCTCCGGAAATATAAAGTACGCGATGCCCTTTATTCGAGAGTAATGCGGAAACCTGTAATAGTAATGTTGATTTCCCTATTCCAGGATCGCCCCCAATTAATACTAGAGAACCAGGTACAATGCCCCCGCCTAATACACGGTTGAGTTCGCCCATTTCTGTTGCTACGCGCGATTCTTCAGTAGCTTCCACTTGGATAATCGGGATTGCCTTTTGAGTAACTGTAGCAGAATGTTGAAATGCTCCACGTGGGCCTTTTGCAACCATTTCTACTTCTTCCACCATTTTATTCCATTCACCACACCCAGGGCATCTTCCCATCCATTTAGCAGATTCATAGCCACAGCCTGAACATACAAATTTCGTTTTTTTCTTTGCCAAATTGCTTTCACCTCGAATATTTGTTCTTATCCTTAATTGTACAGAAAAAAAGACAGCTTGGCACTTAAAGCCTTACTGTCTTTTCTTGAAATTATTTAGAGATGGAAACTCCCTCTTTTTTCTTTACAACAAACTCATCGTTTACGTAATCAATGACAACCTGATTACCCTTTTCTACATTACCCTTTAGTAATTCTTCTGATAATCGATCCTCTACTTGTTTTTGTAATGCACGACGTAGTGGACGAGCACCATATTGAGGGTCATAGCCTTCTTCAGCAATTTTTTCAAGTGCTGCATCAGTCAGCTCTAACGAAATGTCTTGCTCTTGCAAGCGTTTTGTTAAAGCATTGCCCATCATCGCAATGATTTCTTTTAAGTGCTCTTTTTCTAATGCGTGGAAGACAATCATTTCATCGATACGGTTTAAGAATTCTGGACGGAATGCTTTTTTCAATTCTTCTAACATCGTACCCTTCATGTCTTTATGCTTAGACTCTGCACCACCTACATTGAAACCAAGGTTCTTTTGGTATTTTAATGCATCTGCACCAACGTTTGACGTCATAATGACCACTGTATTGCGGAAGTCTACTACACGTCCCTTAGAGTCTGTTAAACGACCATCTTCAAGCACTTGCAATAGAATATTGAATACATCAGGGTGTGCCTTTTCAATTTCATCTAATAAAACGACTGAATATGGCTTACGGCGAACTTTCTCTGTCAGTTGGCCACCATCATCGAAGCCTACATAGCCCGGAGGTGAACCTACTAAACGAGAAGTCGAATGTTTCTCCATGTACTCGGACATGTCAACACGAATCATCGCATCCTCATCGCCAAACATTACCTCAGCAAGTGCTCTTGCAAGCTCTGTTTTACCAACGCCTGTAGGTCCTAAGAAGATAAATGAGCCAATTGGTCGTTTTGGATCTTTTAAGCCAGCTCTTGCACGACGTATTGCACGAGAAATCGCTTCTACTGCTTCTCCTTGCCCTACTACACGTTTGTGTAACTCTTCTTCAAGCTGTAATAACTTCGAAGATTCTTCAGAAGCAATTTTAGCTACTGGGATTCCTGTCCACATTGATACAACTGCTGCTACATCATCCACAGTCACTTTAGATTCGGCTTTACCTTGCTCTTCTTTCCAATTTTTTCGAGTAGCTTCAATTTCATCCTTCAGCTTTTGCTCTGTATCTCTTAGCGCTGCTGCCTTTTCAAATTCTTGACCTGATACGGCTGCATTTTTTTCAGAACGAACATTTTCAAGCTTATCCTCAAGCGCCTTTAAGTTTGGTGGTACTGCGAATGAGCGTAAGCGTACTTTAGAACCTGCTTCATCGATTAAGTCAATCGCTTTATCTGGTAAGAATCGATCAGAAATATATCTATCACTCATTTTTGCCGCTGCTTCAATGGCTTCATCTGTAATTTTCACACGGTGATGCGCTTCATAACGATCGCGTAAGCCTTGAATAATTAGAATAGCCTCTTCCACTGTCGGCTCATCCACTTGGATTGGTTGGAAACGACGCTCTAAGGCCGCATCCTTTTCAATGTACTTGCGGTACTCATCAAGTGTTGTGGCACCAATACATTGAAGCTCCCCACGTGCTAAAGATGGTTTTAAGATATTTGATGCATCAATCGCACCTTCAGCACCACCCGCACCAATTAATGTATGCAATTCGTCAATAAATAAAATGATGTTGCCTGCTTGGCGAATTTCATCCATCACTTTTTTCAAACGATCTTCAAATTCTCCACGATATTTTGTACCTGCAACAACTGTCCCCATATCTAGTGTCATTACACGTTTGTCACGAAGGATTTCTGGCACTTCGTTATTAATAATTTGCTGTGCCAATCCTTCAGCAATCGCTGTTTTACCAACACCTGGCTCACCAATCAATACAGGGTTATTTTTCGTACGACGCGATAAAACTTCAATAACTCGTGTAATTTCCTTGCTTCGGCCAATAACAGGGTCTAAAGTACCTTCACGTGCAATTTGTGTTAAATCACGTGCTAGACTATCTAATGTTGGTGTATTGGCAGCTTGAGCTGCTTGTTGGCCAGATTGTGCATTATCATTATTACCTAATAGCAATAATACTTGCTGGCGAGCTTTATTTAAACCGACTCCCGCATTGTTTAAAACGCGAGCTGCCACGCCCTCACCCTCACGTATAAGCGCCAATAATAGATGCTCTGTACCGATATAGGAGTGACCTAGTTTACGTGACTCATCAACAGATAATTCAATTACTTTTTTAGCTCTTGGTGTATAATGTACGATTGGACCGACATCTTCTTTGCCCTTACCAACTAATTCTTCAATGCCAGCTTCAATCATTTGAGGACTAATATCAATGGCTTCTAACGCTTTCGCAGCAATACCGCCGCCTTCACGTATAAGCCCTAATAGAATATGCTCTGTACCGATAGATTCGTGCTTCCAACGAATAGCCTCTTCCTGAGCAAGCTGTAATACTTTTTGCGCGCGTTGTGTAAAACGATTAAACATCATATAAATCCTCTCCTTTTTCCCCATTTATAGGCTTATTCGCATGTTCTTGAGATAATGTCTCACGAAGCATCTCCGCTCGTACACGATCCCGCTCAGCAGGTGGTAATGCCTCACCTGCATAGTGCTGTAAAAAACCTGGTTGCATACTAACAACACATTCATTTAAGGTCGTTGTTTGTATACCATCAATCAATTGTAAATCTACTCCTAAACGAACATTAGATAGGCAAGTAGCAGCTTCCTCACTTGTTAAAATTCTTGCATGTGTAAGGGTACCTAAAGCTCGATATACGCGATCTTCTAGCGCAAGCTCTGCCTTTTCCATTAATTTACCTCTTGCATGCCGCTCTTTTTGAATAATCTTTTCAGCGACACTTTGTATATCTGCTAAAATATCTTCCTCTGTCTTCCCAAGTGTAATTTGGTTAGACACTTGATAAACATTCCCTAAATTTTCGCTTCCTTCACCATATATACCTCTTACAGTCATTCCTAAGCGTGTCATGGCATTTATAATTTGATTCATTTGCCCAGTTAATGTAAGAGCGGGTAAATGCATCATGACGGATGCTCGTAGACCCGTACCAATATTCGTTGGACAGCTTGTTAAATAACCAAAAGTATCTCGAAAAGCATACGGTAATACTTTCTCTAGGATACGATCAATCTTATTTGCTTGTTCATAAGCACTTTGAAGTTGAAAACTTGCTGTCATACATTGAATGCGTAAATGATCCTCTTCATTCACCATAATGCTAACGGATTCGTCTTCAGAGAGTAGTATAGAGCCCACTTGCTCTTTTTTAGCCAGTTGCGGGCTAATCAAATGCTTTTCTACAAGAATTTGACGCTGTAAAGGGGTTAAATCCTTTATAGCAAAATAAGCATAATCATTTTGAAGAGTTGGGCTATCGCTGACAGCATGTGTAACGGCCTGTTCCACTTGCAGTGCCTCATTTTCTGAAAACGCTAATGGAAAACGATAGCCATCTAAATTTCGTGCAAGGCGGATCCGTGTACTAATGACGATATCTGAGTAATCATCTTTGATATGCATCCAAGTTGGTGTCGCACGCTCTAAAAATGATTCAATCATCATGTCACATCACCACCTTCAAATTGTAGATGCTTCTCTAGCTCTTTAACTTCATCACGTAGCTTCGCCGCTTCTTCAAACTGTTCCTCATCTACGGCGGATTTCATACGCTTGCGGATATCTTCTATTTGCTTTTTAATAACATACACATTACTGCGAGCACCAGGCATTTTTCCAATGTGTTGTGGACCTGCCTGAATACGATTAAAAAGCTTTGGCAAATGATCTCCAAATGTGTCATAACAGCTTGGGCACCCGAATTTTCCTTCTTTTAAAAATTGCTTATACGAAAATCCACATTGTGGGCATGTTTGCTGTTGTGGTTGTACCTGTTGTTTTTCCCCCACCTTTTGCCATGTAGGAGAGCCAAACCAGTTAGACAATAACTGTTGAATAGATACTGGCTCTTGTTTAAACTCTGCATGAAATGGATGGAATTGTGAGGCGCAGACGTCACAATAATGATGCTCTACTTTTTGCCCACTTTGAACTTGTGTTACTGTAACTGTCGCATTACGTTGTTTACAATGTTCGCATATCATTTCCATCACCTCACTATTTTTGTTGTTCATATTTTATTGTTGTCAGCATTGCTCGCAATATTTTTGATCGAATGACATCTCTTAATGGGAGATGCAAGTCGATCGTGGAGCGATCAATTGCTGCTAACATTAATTTCGCTTCTCGCTTGGAAATTACCTGCTCATCAATGAGTCGATAAACCAAATCTTCTGCCATTGTTTGTGATGCCCCACCTTCAATTTGCCTGAGAACATCGTCGATTAAATCAATCTGTGAATTCGCGCGGACACGTAAAATTCGAATGTATCCACCACCACCACGTTTGCTCTCAACAAGGTAACCCCGCTCGGCAGTAAATCTTGTATTAATAACATAATTTATTTGTGATGGTACACATTGAAATTTATCAGCGATTTCACTACGTTTAATTTCAATATGCCCTTCTCCACCTAATTCAAGTACTTGCTTTAAGTAACCCTCTATGATGTCTGATATATTACGCATTTTAGGAATACACCTCGCTTGCTTCACTGACTTTGACTATCTTTGACTTTCTTTGAGTATATTATACAAAACGCTTGAAAAAAATTGCAATGATTTCGCCCATAGAAAAGTGGAAAGTCTTGAAAAAGGCTTTTTAAGAGCCGAAAAGAGCCCTTTTTCGATCATTTGTTTACGGTTTAATAATTTCCTTATACACCTAATGTACCCTTATTCGTCATAGAAAAAACGCAAGCATATGCAACTAGCATATACTTGCGTCTATGAAAATTATACCCAGCGACCAACAATTGGATAACGCCAAGGTTCATCAGACAATGCTTTTACGATACCGATGATCGGTACCACAAATACCATAATGCCGAAAATGATTAAAAATGGTAAGCCAATAAGGACAAAGCTTAAACCAACAGAGATAGCAATTAAAACACCCATGACAATTTGGAATAGCAGTGCTTGAATAGAAATTGCCTTTACTTCCTCATCCGAACTAATTAAAAAGAAAATAATGGGCACTAACCATGGCGCAAAAAATGCACTTGCGTGTATGATTACTTTAGACCATTTAGTCTCCATATATATCAACCCTTTCTTTGAACTTTATTCTATGTTTTATGTACTACTATTTACGGAACTATACCCGCAATAGTTTCACATTAAGAAAGATTTTTTTAAAATTTTTTTGAAAGGCTGTGAGGAGCGTTGGAATTTAACAACACATTAGCAAATGAATATGAAAAGGGTATTCGCCGTACATTGCCTAGTTATGATGCCATGCTACGTTTAATACAAACTTTTTATCATTCTAGGCTATCAGAAAATGCTAACATGCTAGTCGTGGGAGCAGGAAGTGGCAATGAAATTATACAGTTTGCAGAAGGAAGACCTCACTGGTCATTCACTGGCATTGATCCATCAGAATCCATGCTTACTATAGCTAAAGAGCGTTTACTCACTCTTCCTAATGATATGTCATTCCATCAGGCTACAATACTTGATGCTTCGCTGCCCTCTACTCAGTATGATGCGGCAAGTTGTGTTCTCGTCTTGCATTTTATTCATGATTATAAAGAAAAGCTCGAAACAATAACAGAAATAGCAAGACATTTGAAACCTGGAGCACCATTTGTCCTTGTTTCAAAATATGGTCAGCTAGGCTCTTTAGAAACAGAACTACAATTTGATTTATGGCGTTCTTATTGGCTACAGCATACTAGACTTTCTTTATCCGATGTAGCAGAGATGGAAAAATCCATTCGTTCCCTTTCTTTTATGAGTGAAGAAGAAATTTTAATACTTTTACAAAGTGCGGGTTTTACTAAACCTTCTAGATTTTTTGCCACTACTTTGTTCGGTGGTTGGGTATGCTTTAAAGAGGAGCGCTAACTATTTTGTAGTAAATAATTTGAGGTGAAAACCGTGATAAGCACCATTGGCATTACAAAGCAACAACAATTGTTAAAGGATTTTCCATTAGAAGAGATACATCAGCAAGAATTTGAATGGTATTGGGTTGATTTTAATTGTCCTACAGCCGAGGAGGAATCATTGTTGGATACATTTTTCCACTTTCACCCTCTCGCTATTGAAGATTGCTTAATGAGGTTGCAGCGTCCTAAGCTCGATTTTTATGATGATTTTCATTTCTTTGTCATTCATCGGGTAAACGAAGAGACGTTAGCTGCGGAGGAGGTTAATATTTTTGCCTCCAATAAATTCATCATAACCTTCCATAAAAATCCTGTCCCTGAGATAGAGAAGGTGCAAAAGATGCTGGAAAACCAACCGAAGAATTGGGAGCGAGGTACTGTATACCTAACGTATCAAACTATCGATAAAATTGTTGACAGTTATTTTCCACTCGTTTACAAAATTGAAGATCATTTAAATGCTTTAGAAGGTGAACTTACATACCAAAGTAATGTAAATGCCATGAAAATTGTCTTCGAGTTCCGTAGTGACTTGCTTGACTTAAGACGTACTATTTTACCAATGCGTGATCTTTTATATCGCATTCTCAATTCTTACCGTTTCTCACTAAAAAAATCGGAGAGAGCTTATTTTGGAGATATCTACGACCATCTACTTAAGCTAACAGAGATGGTTGAATCTAATCGAGAGCTTACAGCAGACATGCGGGATAGTTATATGGCTATGAGTTCTAGCAGAATGAATGGCATTATGATGACTTTAACAATTGTATCAACTATCTTTATACCACTTACCTTCATTGCTGGTGTGTATGGGATGAATTTCGATAACATGCCTGAGCTACATGGGCAATACAGCTATTTTATTGTACTTGGGATTATGATAATTATCGTTATCTTTATGTTGGCTGTCTTTAAACATAAAGGCTGGTTTAAACTGTTTAAACCATAAAAAGACTGCTCGTTTTCATTAAAACGAGCAGTTTTTTTAATCTATTAATACGGTCCTCTGTCATCAATCTTATTATCACCCTGCTGTGGAAATAAAAAGTAGGCTAATACCCCTGATCCCAAAGCTGCACATATGGTAATTAATAATTGCTCAACATCTGGTACCTCAGCGTGATAGTTTCGTAGCATATAAACAGAACCAATGGCAACAATCACCATCACAGGAATAACAAATTTAAAACGTTTTTTCTCCATACCACCCCTCCTTCCATTTTTATTTTCGTACGATTTTTAGATTGCTAAACAGTTCGTATTTTACAGGTTTCCTATTTTAAATTCAAATTTACATCGCTTCACTATTTGGACTAACAATAAAGTAAAAAAATAAAGAAATATCCAATTTTTTAACCAAATATTCAGCAAATAATAGTAAAATAGATTTAATCCCATTTATTTATTAAATATACAAACCTAACAAATTTCAAAAGTGCTTATTTACTTACAATTTATTATGGATATTAAGAATGGAGCAAATAATAATGAGTTGGTTTTCAAAAAATAGTAGTTCTAGCTACGCAATTATATTAACACCTGAAAATTTTAAGAGCGGTGTACAGTTAGATGTATTGAACCACCCCAATCTTCAAAAACAATTACAACTTTTAAATTTAACACTTGAGGATTTAGCTATCATTAAGCAGCTACAGCCTTTAGCTAAAGACTTAATTCCTGAAATGGTGGAGAAATTTTATGCAGCCATTAGTTTGAGCCAAGATTTACTTGATATTATTAATAGAACATCACATATTGATCGTTTGAAAATCACGTTACATAAACATTTAAGTGACATTTTTGAAAGTCATATTAATGATGCCTACATTGCTGAACGAAAAGCCATTGCTGAGGCTCACGTTCGAATTGGCTTGCAGTCAAAGTGGTATATTGCCTCATTCCAGTCACTCACTACTACTTTTGCAAACTTTGTGAACGAGGTGGATATTTCTAAAACAGATGCTATTCGTGCTATAAACGCTTTTTGTAAAATCATTAATTTTGAGCAACAACTCGTGATTGAGGCATATGAAAAAGAGGAAGAACGTATTCGCTCAGCAGCAGATGCAACAAAAAATTCCCTTGTAACGACGATCCAAAGTACTGCAGAAGAGCTTAATGCCATTAGTGAAGAAACAGCCGCATCATTATTAGTGATTTCCTCACAAACAGATGATATTGCTGTAGCAACCAAGCAAGGATTGAACTTCGTAGCAGATACACAAGAAAAATCAAGACGAGGCCAACAGCAATTGAAAGAACAAAATGATTTAATCCAAGTTATTTTGCAAAGTGTCAATGGTCTTGAGGTAACGATGAACCAACTACGTACCTCTTCTCAAAAAATTTCTGAAATCGTTGGGCTAGTTACAGGCATTGCTGATCAAACCAATTTATTAGCATTAAATGCTTCTATTGAGGCTGCACGAGCTGGAGAACATGGGAAAGGTTTTGCAGTAGTGGCTGAGGAAGTTCGTAAACTTGCGGAGGAAACAAAAAATGCCGTCCAAAATGTTTCTCACCTTATTAAGGAAACAGAAAGTAATATTACGACTATGGCTAATTCAGTTACTAATGTTGATCAAAAAATTCAACATAGTGTCAATACACAAGAAAGTTTATCCAAGTCATTTAATGATATTGCTGATGCAGTTTCTGGCATTCAGCAGCAATACGTAAATACATCTAGAGATATTTCAGCTATATCTAATTTAATCACTGAATTATCGCAAGGTGCTACACTAGTCTCTTCTTCTTCCGACTCGCTCATTAATGTTGTCAATGAACTAAATATGTAAAATAAAAAAGGGAACTCATTTGGAGTTCCCTTTTTCCTTAATGCGGCAATGCACGTTTTTGTTTACGGTGCTCTCGTCTTGCTGGCCCAGTTTCAAATAAACGCTTCTCTTCATCTGTTTCAGGATAGATTGAGGGAACTGGTACGGGTTTCCCTTCCTCATTTACTGCAACCATCGTGACAAATGATTCTGTCGTTAATTTTTCCTCGCCAGTCTCAATATTGCGAGAAACAACGCGAACATAAACCTCCATTGAAGAACGTCCTGTAGACGAAACAATACTCTCGATTTCAAGAATATCTCCTACATGTGCAGCGGATAAAAAATCAACCGAGTCAATAGAAGCTGTCACTACAAGGCCTTTCGCATGTTTCATTGCTGTAATAGCAGCAATTTCATCAATATAAGCTAACACTCTTCCACCGAAAATAGAATTGTGATTATTTGTGTCTGGGGGTAATACGAGACGCGATTGAACCGTACGTGATTGGCTCATGGGTACAGCGTTGTTTGGCATAATTCTTGCAACTTCCCTTCTCATGTTGTTCTTTCGTCATCGTATCGCAGAAAAAGAGCTGATGCAAATTTAGAACGATTTTTTAATCGAAATAAATTTCATATCAGTCATTTCTTCTATAGCCCACTTAATTCCTTCACGTCCATAACCACTCATCTTTACTCCACCATATGGCATGTTATCTACTCGGAATGTCGGAATATCATTAATAATGACAGCACCAGCCTGTAATTCATCTGCTGCATATAAAGCATCTGACAATATATTCGTGTAAATACCTGCATTTAGGCCAAGGTCCGACTCATTTACAAGTCGAATTGCGTCGTCTAATGTTTCATATGAAACAATTGAGACGATTGGTGCGAATGTTTCCTGACAAACAATTTTCATATCAGCTGACACATTCGTCATAACTGTTGGCGTTAAAGTACGTTCAGTAAATACGCCTCCAGTTGCAATCATAGCCCCCTGTTCTTGTGCCTCCTCAATCCATTCCCTAATACGTTCCACTTCATTTGGATTTATCATGGCACTAACATCTGTTGTCTTCTCTAATGGATCTCCTACTATAAGCTTTTCTGTTTCTGCAACAAATGCTTTAGTAAATTCATCAATAATGGAGGAATGCACATATATACGTTGTAACGAAATGCATACTTGTCCAGCAAAGTTAAAAGCACCGCTTACACAACGACTGATAATTTTATTTATTGGCGTAGATGGTTCGACAATTACTGCAGCATTAGAACCCAGCTCTAAAGTTACTTTACGTAAGCCTACTTTTTCTTTAATCTTCAAACCAACCTTACCACTACCTGTAAAGGTTACTTTTTTGACATATGGATGTGTGACAAGCGTATCACTAAGCTCACCCCCACTTCCTGTCACAATTTGTAATGCCCCATCGGGTAATCCTGCATCTCGGAAAATTTCTGCCATAACGATAGCACTTAGTGGCGTTTGTGTTGCTGGCTTTAATACAACTGTATTGCCCACTGCAAACGCTGGGCCTAACTTGTGTGCCACTAAATTGAACGGAAAATTAAATGGCGTAATGGCTGATATTACACCTAAAGGTTCTCTTTTTGTCCAGCCTATTCGATCTCCTGCTCCAGGGGCTGCATCCATTGGAACCGTCTCACCTTTTGCCTGTTTAGCTCCTTCAGCTGCAAAGTGATAGGTTGCGATTGTACGGTCAATTTCAGCTAAACCTGCAACAATAGGTTTTCCAGCCTCTAAGGCTAAAATCTCTGCAAGTTCTTCTTTTCTTTGTCGCATTATATCAACGACTTTATATAATATTTCGGCACGTTCGTAGGCTGTTGTCTTTTTAAACGATTGGAATGCCTGCTGCGCACCTTCGATAGCTTTCTCTACATCTTGAATAGATGCTTTAGCTACATGAGCAATAACCTCACCGCTATATGGAGAAGCTAGCTCATAGCTTTCCTCTGCATCATGCCACTGACCATTAATCCAAAGTTTTGTATCCTTCATCCTTCAAATGCACCTCCAAATAATCATGTTCTTCTTTATTCTATCACGAAGAACTTGAACTAGACGCAATGGCAGCTGCACTAACCGCTGCAATCATTGCTGCTTGCTGTGCTTGGATTAATAGCTCAATAGAAGACATAATGGTCATGGACAAAGACTTTTGTACCTTTGCCATATCATAAATAGCAAATTGTACAGCCATAAAGAGCACAAATTCACGATGCCATTTTAATAACTTCATGTCTTTTAATTCATGGTATAAATCAATCAACCCTTGAAGTTGTGCTTTATCCAGGTTAAGTATGGCTAAAAAGCCAAGTAAAGGATAATGCATAGCCTTGACTTTAACGTTTTGCTTTTTGAGCCCATCACGAAGGGTTACAACATCGGGTACTAGCTGACCATCAAATTTGGGTGATAAAAATGTTAATACCTGTGAAAGCCATTGGAGCTCATTGCCAGCATTAAAATTATATGTTCTTAGTTCTTTATAGTATCGATTCATGGTATCCGCGCGCAATTCAACATCATCAGATGGACTGCTTAATAATATGGCATAAGGAATGTCCTCATATGAGGTTAAAAATGGATGATGTTTACGTATAGCATCAAATAAGGCTCTTGCCACCTGTGCATGCGTCTTTTTATCCTGTTCATCCTCCGTCAAGAATTGTGCTCCAATATAGCTAAAATTGCCGCTTCTGAATTTCGCTTCCTTTAAGATGCTCACATTTGTAAGTAAATTCTTCACTGCCTTTTCTGCATCATCTTGCTCCATGAGGTTGGCAGCAATACTATATCCAACGGTTGTCCGTAAAGGAGACAGCCATGAAGATTGCTTCTTCATCTCTTGTAAAACATTTTTATACTTCGTTGCATCAAAAGTTTTTCCTGAGGCTACAAATGTACTAGCAATAGCTAACACAATTTTACGGTCCACCGTCCAGCCTGCAGCCTTTGATACCTCCTCTACTGTATTGGCAAATTCATTTTCAATCATCACATAATCCATATTTATCACACTCCTTTACCCGTTTTACGTAACATAATGTGAGAAAGATTCACCCTCTTTGTAACAATTAACATAAAAAGTAAACATAATTTAATGTATGTTACTTACTTTATTTGATTTAATAGAAAATATTAACAACCTATGAAGGAGGTATGGCCGATGTTAGCAAAAACCACAAAGAAACTATTATTTACCATGACCTTAAAGGATCGATTAAATCTATTCCTTTTCCTAAAAAATTCATCCAATAATATCGCTTTACATACTCTTTTCCATAAAAATTAATATCAAAACACTTGAACGACCAAAATCAATATTCATCATTCCTATAAGAAAAGAGTCATGTGTCCTAAAGCCTCCCTTTCCATACAATAACTTTTCTACTTCCAGATAAAAAAACAGCGGCAGAAAAACTTTGCCGCTGTACAGATAACTTGTTAAATTAACCCTAGCTCTTGCAGTTCTTCAGAGTTGAAGGCTCTTGACCTTGTTAGGAAACGTTTTCCTTCTACGCCCTCGAGTGAAAACATGCCGCCTCTGCCGTCCACCACATCCAATATGATTTGTGTATGCTTCCAGTAATCATATTGATTTTTGTGCATATAGAAAGGGGCACCACCCACTACACCAAGGCACACATCCTGATCTCCTATTAGCAAATCCCCTTCTGGATAACACATTGGTGAGGAGCCATCACAGCATCCGCCTGATTGATGAAACATAACGGGCCCATGTTTCTCTTTTAATAGATCGATTAGTGCTAGCGCTTCTTCCGTAGCTAATACACGTTCAACCACGCTCATGCACCTCCCTACGAATTAGAAGAAACCAAGTTTGTTTTCGCTATAGCTAACTAATAAGTTTTTCGTTTGTTGGTAATGCGCTAACATCATTTTATGATTTTCACGACCAACACCCGACATTTTGTAGCCACCGAATGCAGCATGTGCAGGATATGCGTGGTAACAGTTTGTCCAAACACGACCAGCTTGAATTTCACGACCGAAGCGATATGCCGTATTTATATCTCTCGTCCAAACACCTGATCCTAAACCATATAATGTATCATTCGCAATTTCCAATGCTTCCTCTTTCGTTTTAAATGTCGTGACAGCAACTACTGGTCCAAAAATTTCTTCTTGGAATATACGCATTTTATTATGTCCTTTGAAAACAGTTGGTTTAATGTAGTAGCCATTTTCGAAGCCTTCACCTACATTATTTTTGTCTCCTCCAATTAGACATTCTGCACCTTCTTGCTTACCAATATCTAAATAAGAAAGAATTTTTTCCATTTGTTCACTAGATGCCTGTGCACCCATCATTGTGTTTGGATCAAGTGGGTTGCCAACTTTAATGGCTTCTACTCGCTGTAATACGCGCTCCATAAATTTATCGTAAATTGATTCCTGAATCAGTGCACGGGAAGGACAAGTACATACTTCCCCTTGATTTAGAGCGAATAGCACAAAGCCTTCAACAGCTTTATCTAAAAAGGCATCATCTTTATCCATAATATCTTCAAAGAAAATGTTTGGCGACTTACCACCCAGTTCTAATGTTACTGGAATAAGATTTTGAGAAGCGTATTGCATAATTAAACGCCCTGTTGTTGTCTCACCTGTAAAGGCAATCTTACCAATGCGTGGATTTGATGCAAGCGGTTTCCCTGCTTCTAAGCCAAATCCATTCACAACATTAATGACACCTGGTGGTAGTAAATCTTCTATTAATTCTAAAAGCACCATAATAGATGCTGGTGTTTGTTCTGCAGGTTTTAATACGACACAGTTTCCAGCTGCAAGTGCTGGCGCAAGCTTCCATACAGCCATTAATAACGGGAAGTTCCAAGGTATAATTTGGCCAACTACGCCAATTGGCTCGTGGAAATGATAAGCAACTGTATCGTTATCTATTTGGCTTACTGAGCCCTCTTGAGCACGTAATACCCCAGCAAAATAACGAAAATGATCAATTGCAAGAGGGATGTCTGCATTTAATGTTTCGCGTACCGCTTTACCGTTATCCCATGTTTCAGCAACGGCTAGCTTTTCTAAATTTTGCTCGATACGGTCCGCAATTTTAAGTAAAATGTTTGCGCGTTCTGTTGGTGATGTTTTGCCCCATGCATCCTTAGCAGCATGTGCCGCATCTAATGCATGTTCAATATCCTCAGCTGTGGAACGTGCTATTTGTGTAAAAACTTGTCCAGTAACAGGAGTAACGTTATCAAAGTACTGACCCTTCACTGGGGGTGTCCATTCGCCACCGATATAATTATCATATTTCTCTTTGAATTGAACTACCGATCCTTCAGTGTTTGGAAATGCATAAACCATTTTACTTCTCCCCTTTACACAATTTAATGAGAACTATCTACAAAAAACGTTATTTTATATCGGAATAACAATATTTTCATAGAAACCCTCTCACCTAATATATTGTCAGAAACATAAAATAATTTCAACTTTTTCAAAAACTTTTCCAACTAATTTATTTTTGCTAGAAAAGCTTCTAGCATTCACTGTATGTGCGACGTTAAGGTATACTTAAAAATAATATAAAATATAGGAGAACAATATGCGTATTAATAAATATTTAAGTGAAACAGGCATCATATCTCGTCGTGGTGCTGATAAATGGATAGCAGAAGGAAAGGTAACAATTAACGGAGAACTGGCAACGGTTGGTAGTCAAGTTGAAACAGGAGACATTGTTTGCGTTGATGGAAAAGAGGTAAAGAAAGAACAACAGCTTGTTTATATTGCTCTAAATAAACCTGTCGGCATTACAAGTACGACAGAGCGTCATATAAAAGGCAATGTTGTTGATTTTGTCAATCATCCTCTACGTATTTTTCATATCGGGCGTCTTGATAAGGAATCAGAGGGGCTATTATTATTAACGAATGATGGAGATATCGTCAATAAAATTCTACGTGCTGAAAATCATCATGAAAAAGAATACATTGTTCAAGTTGATAAGCCTATAACTGCACAATTCATCCAAAAAATGGGTGCAGGTGTCGATATTTTAGATACAACAACCTTACCATGCCATGTGGAAAAGATTTCAGATAAAGTATTTAAAATCATTTTAGAGCAAGGCTTAAACCGCCAAATTCGTCGAATGTGCTCAGCACTAGGGTATTCCGTTAAGCGTCTACAACGCATTCGTATTATGAATATTAAGCTTGGTAATTTAAAGGTAGGGCAATGGCGTGATTTAACGGAGAAGGAACGAACAGAACTATTCAAACTACTTAATTACACACCAAAATAGATACATCCAAAGGGAGGGACGAGGACTATGATATCCATTCAAAGCACAGAACAACTAACAGGGGTACGAATTAGCGCGGATTATTGGGATTTAGATGAACTAATTAATGCTATTTATAAAGTAACTGGTGACGAAAATAAATACTATGATTATCAGGGTCCTCGACTACGTATTTTAAGCGTTTGCTATAAACTAAGACATGCTATGCTTGGTGAGCATCACCTAGAGTTTGTTAGTAATGGACTTAATAAGAGTGTTCTAACACAACATGAACTCATCTTTCCAAATAAGAATGTCTATTTTTCAACAGAAATTCTTTGGCCAGAAATTATCTTTAGTGCAATCGCATTAAATGATTTTATTGAACTGCACCAAAAATTAAACAATACTTCTATATGGAATCATGAGATAGCTATTATACGTAAATTTCAAGCGGTTATTGCTGAATGTTTAGAGCAGGAGGTAAGTGACGAAGATTATGTTGTGTTTTTAAGAATGTTACATGCTAAAAACCCCTTAACTTTCCGTTTTGCAACTCAGTACGTGGATATTCTAAATCTAGAGTATATTGAATTAAGTAAAGAGGAACGTCAGGCACATTTAGCTGCATTTGCTGTGCGATTAATGGTAGAGGACCATGAATATGTAGCATTAAAATCCCACCTGATGGAAGCAGCTATGGCAACGAAACAAGCATTACATGATATTCAAATTCAACTTAATTATCCTGAAGAAATACTGTGGTGAACGAATCATGCCGTCTCAAAATAATTGAGACGGCTGTTTTTCTATTCAATTATTTTGTAGGCCATTTTATAAATAACTTCCTTGTGCTGAGGATATTCTGCTAAAAGCTCTTCCTGTGTGAACAATTCAAAGTCCTCAAAGTCAAAGCCTGGCGCCACCATACATCCGACTAAACTAAACGTCTCAGATTCCTCCACCGACGAGCCGAAAATTGTATGCTTTGGTACTGCAAGCTGAGGGACTTCCCCCGCTTCTATATTCAAGCCAAGCTTCTTCGCTTCATATGTCCCATCTGGGAAAATCATATGAACTGTTAGTGGGCTTCCTGCGTGATAATACCATAGCTCGTCCGATTGTAGACGATGTAAATGTGAAATATCCTGTGAGCGCAGAAGGAAATATATACTAGTATAAATCGGTCTCTGTACATCTCTCACTGCTATATCGTCCGATGCACGAAACGATGAAATGTAATAGCCTCCTTCAGGATGTTCGGCTAACTTTAAATGTTCAATAAAATATTGTGCTGAATACTTCAAAAAGCATCACTCCTTTTTTCAACCTTACCAAAAAGTAAAGTGGAAATGCTACCTCTGATTTTCTTTCAACATACAAGCCAAAAAGGACATCTCAACATGAGATGTCCTACCATTTTTATAACCCGCCTAAATAAGCTGCCTTTACTTGCTCGCTCTCTTGTAGCTCTTTTGCTGAACCAGATAAAACAATACGCCCTGTTTCAAGTACATATGCACGGTTAGCGACAGATAATGCCATATTAGCATTTTGCTCTACAAGTAATACGGTTGTTCCTTCTTTATTAACCTGCTCAATAATATTGAAGATATTTTTCACCATCAACGGTGCAAGACCCATCGAAGGTTCATCCATTAATAACAGTTTTGGTTTTGCCATTAAGGCGCGCCCCATCGCCAGCATCTGCTGTTCCCCACCAGACAATGTACCTGACTGCTGTTTTCGGCGCTCTAATAATCGTGGAAATAACTCGAAAACATGATCCATATCTTTCTTAATACCTGCTTTATCATTACGCAGATACGCACCAAGCTCTAAGTTTTCCTCAACTGACATATTGGCAAAAACACGGCGTCCTTCTGGAACGTGAGAAATCCCTGATTTAACAATAGTCTGTGCCGCTTTCCCAGCTATCGAAAAGCCTTCGTATTCAATAATGCCACCTTTTGGCTTTAATAAACCTGACAATGTCTTTAAGAGCGTACTTTTTCCAGCACCATTTGCACCGATTAACGTTACAATTTCACCCTCGTTTACTTCTAAAGAGAGGCCCTTTAATGCTTGGATGTTGCCATAAAAAACATCGATATTTTGTACTTTTAGCATTAGCCGATAACCTCCTCTCCAAGGTATGCTTCTATTACCTTTGGATTGTTGCGAATTTCTTCTGGTGTCCCGTCAGCGATTAATTGTCCGTGATCAAGTACGTAAATGCGCTCACAAATACCCATAACTAAGCTCATATCATGCTCAATCAGCAATATTGTTAAACCGAACTCTTTACGAATAAATGCAATTAGCTCCATTAAATCATGAGTTTCTTGTGGGTTCATCCCTGCTGCTGGTTCATCCAATAGAAGCAGTTTGGGATTTGCTGCTAACGCACGAGCAATCTCTAAACGACGTTGCATCCCGTATGGCAAATTCTTAGCTAGCTCATCTTTATAGACATCTAAGCCAAAGATTTTTAAGAACTCAATGGACTGTTGCTCCATTTCGGCCTCACCTTTGAAATGCGTAGGTAAACGAAAAATAGAAGCCCACATAGAATGCTTTGCAAGTGAATGATTGGCTACCTTTACGTTGTCAAGAACAGATAGCTCTTTAAATAATCGAATATTTTGGAACGTACGGCTGATCCCTTTCTGTGTAACCTGATAGGGTGCAAGTCCATTCAATTTCAGACCATTAAAAGTAATTGTACCTTCCGTAGGTGTATATACCCCTGTTAACATATTAAAGCTAGTTGTTTTCCCAGCTCCGTTTGGCCCAATAAGTCCTACCAACTCGCCTTGGTTAAGGTACATATTAACACCCTGTACTGCCTTTAAACCACCGAATTGAATACCCATATTTTCAACATTGATAAGAAGGTTTCCAGTCATTATTTCGTACCTCCCTTTTTACCAAACTTAAATAATTGTGTTATCTCTTTCGTTCCCATTAAGCCTGTTGGACGATAAAGCATCACGATAATTAATACTAAACTGTAAATAATCATACGCGTTTCTGGGAAGTTTGCTAGATAAGTAGACACGACTGTTAGGAAAATCGCAGCAATCACTGAACCAGAAAGACTTCCTAAACCACCAAGTACAACGTAAATTAAAATATCAAATGATTTTAAGAAACCGAATGTTGTCGGTTGAATAATGTAAAAGTTATGTGCAAAAATGGCTCCTGCTAGACCCGCGAAGAAAGACCCAATCGCAAATGCAACAACTTTATAGTAAGTTGTGTTAATACCCATCGCATCTGCTGCTATTTCATCTTCTCGAATGGAAATACACGCACGCCCATGACGAGAATTTGTAAAGTTTGAGATAACTAGAATCGTTAACACTACGCCAAAGAATGCGTATGTCCAGTTCGATAAATATTTAACCTGCATCCCTGCTGCGCCACCAACATAATCCGTATTTAAAAAGATAATACGAATGATCTCTGCAAATCCAAGTGTAGCAATCGCTAAGTAATCCCCTTTTAAACGAAGCGTTGGAATCCCTACGATTAAACCAGCAACTGCTGCTGCAGCAGCCCCTAATAAGATGGCCAATGGGAATGGTAACATTAACTTTGTTGTAATAATAGCGGATACATATGCTCCAACTGCAAGGAACCCAGCATGCCCAATTGAAAACTGTCCAGTAACACCAATAACAATATGCAAGCTGACAGCCAACATGATGTTAATACACATTGTGATCAACATATTTTTATAGTACAAATCAATTACTTCTGTTGTAATCAACAATTGTACAACTGCATAGATGACTAGCGCTATTACGGCATAGCCCCAGAAAACTTTAGACTTTTTCATAAAACCGCTCACCTACACTTTCTCACGGGCGTTTTTACCAAAGATACCCGATGGTCTGAAGATTAAGATTAAAATTAAAATAACGAATGCCGCTGCATCACGCCATAACGAGAAGCCAAGTGCACTTACTAAGGACTCTACAACACCTAATAACATACCACCAACCATAGCGCCTGGGATGATACCAATACCACCAAGAACAGCTGCGATAAATGCTTTAACCCCAGGAATAACCCCCATTAACGGGTCAATTTTTGTATAATAAACCCCAAAGATAACACCTGCTGCACCAGCTAAAGCTGAACCAATCGCAAACGTTGCAGAGATTGTATTGTCAACGTTAATACCCATTAAGCGAGCTGCATCTGCATCGTGGGAAACGGCACGCATCGCTTTACCGATTTTTGTTTTATGTACGATGAATTGTAAAAGAATCATCAGTACAACTGCGACTGATAAAATTAAGATGGAAGTACTGCTGATTTGAACGCCAAAAATATCTAATGATTTATTTTTGAAAACTTCAGGATATGCTGCTGGTTGTGCACCTCTGAAGAAAATTGTTGTATATTCAATTAATAGCGATACACCTATCGCTGTAATTAAAGCTGCGATACGTGTCGCATTTCGTAAACGTTTATAGGCAATACGTTCAATTAATACACCAAAAATTGCACAAACTAACATCGCCAATAATAATGCTGGGAAGAAACCAAGCTCCCATTTAGCAATAGCGTAAAAGCCAATAAATGACCCAATCATGAAGACATCACCATGAGCAAAGTTAATCAGCTTGATAATACCGTATACCATCGTATACCCTAACGCTATTAACGCGTAGATACTTCCAAGTGAAATACCGTTCACAAGTTGCTGTATCCATTCCATGCGCATTCACTCCTTTAAATTTTCTGAAAATTGAAAAATAAGTACATAGATCGATACTAAAAGTTATGTTTTGCTCTACGATTCTAGTTATCTAACACACAAAAAAGGAAGGCGTGTTTACCCGCCTCCCCCTTGCTTACAAAACATTAAGGATTAACTTTAGAGTTGAACACTTGTTTACCGTCTTTAAATTCAAGAACTGTTGCTGTTTTAATTGGGTTATGATTTTCGTCAACTGAGAAAGTACCTGTTACTAAAGAAAGATCTTTTGTTGCAGCTAATTCATTTTTAATTGCTTCCCCATCTGTAGAGCCTGCACGTTTAATTGCATCAGCAATGTAGTAAATTGTGTCATAACCAAGTGCGTTGAATGCGTCAGGCGCTTTGTCACCATTTGCCGCTTTAAATGCCTTTACGAAATCTTGAATTTTTTGATCTGGGTCTTCAGCAGAATAGTGGTTTGTGATGAATGTGTTATTCAATGCATCCGCGCCAGCTAATTCAATTAAAGTTGGAGAATCCCAACCATCAGCACCCATCAGAGGTACATCAATGCCCATTTCGCGTGCTTGTTTAACAATCAAACCTACTTCTTCATAATATCCAGGGATAAAGATAAAGTCTGGATTTGCCGCTTTAATATTTGTTAATTGTGTACGGAAATCTGTATCCTTCGCTACATAAGCTTCTTCTTTTACAACTTTTCCGCCACTCTTCGTAATCGTTTCTTTAAAGGATTTTGCTAAACCTTTTGCATAGTCTGATGCATTATCTGCAAAAATAGCTACATTTTTCGCATCTAGCTCACCTGAAGCAAAATTAGCTGCTACAATCCCCTGGAATGGGTCAATAAAGCATGTACGGAAAGCATATTCATTAACACTGCCATCCTCATTTACCGTGATATTCGGTGCTGTACCAGAACCCGTAACAATAGGAATTTTATTATCATTTGCAATTTGAACAGTAGCTACTGTATTACCTGAAGTTGCAGGTGCTAACATTGCTACTACTTTATCCTGCGTTGCTAGTTTAATAGCAGCTGAAGTTGCTTCAGAGTTCTCTGATTTATTATCTACTTTAATCAGTTCAATTTTCTTACCATCAATACCGCCAGCATCATTAATTTCTTTTACAGCCAGTTCTGCACCTAGCCCAATAGAGGAACCATAAGATGCTACATTCCCTGAAAGCTCTAAGTTGGCACCGATTTTAATTGTATCGCCATCAGATGAACCTCCGCCTGATGATGAGCCTCCGCCAGAACTTGAATCGTCTCCGTTACCGCAACCAGCAAGAACACCAGCAAGTAATGAAGATGCTACTAAAAGTGAACCGAACTTCTTAAGCTTTTTGCTCTCTCTCATAATTAAATTCCCCCTGAAAATTTCTCAAATATTAGATATTTCTGATAATTATAAACAATTAAATTCATTTACTCAATAGCCAAAATAATTATTTATAACTATCTAAAAACAAAAGAAAATATTATTCATATAAGCCTTTTTCATTGTAAAACATTCTTTATATTTAGTCTAGAGTGATTTTTCAGTATAATTAGTTATTTATGAATTATCTTTTAATTCAAACTATAGACTAGTACAAAACTATCAGATGAAATTGTTTTTTCAACATAAAGTCTGCTTAATTTATAGAACCTCTTCCTCTATTACAATTATTTCCCTGAAAATAATCAAAAGAATACGAATAACTAATTGCTTATATCTGTACTGCTAACAGGAAAAAGCTTAGAGTGGGTTTCCCATACTCTAAGCTTTTTTTAATTCAAAGACACAAAGGCGCTCATTAATATTTGTTTCATTTTCTAAATGCACTTCATGAAGCAACTCAAATGGTGTTCCATGATGTAAAAATTGTAAATAATCGTAAGGCGGATAATATAAAATTATATGAATATCTCTCATTCGGTGCTCATAGGATTTCCAAATATTGTTAATGACTGTACGAAAAATATGGATTGAAAAAGGATTAAAAAAGAAAAACACATTATCACGTGACTTTATTTCATATGATTCGGCTATTGTATGAATAAACTTAATAGGGGCATGTGCTCTCATTTTTTGAAGATAACTACGTTTATTTTCTTCAGCCTCCGTATAAAACCCTGCATCCATTTCTATCCCAATGGTTGGTATATGGAACTTATGGTGCACATAAATAGGAACTCGCCCTTTCCCGCACCCCATATCAATAAATACTGGATTGTCAGGCATCTGATACGCAGCGAATAATTGCTCCAATCCTCTGTAGGGTGTTGGCTCATAACGATGATAGTGTGCAAGCTTAGGAAAGCCATATTGCTCTCCCACCGTGTTTATATGCAAATGTTTATCAAATTGCTGTTCATTCATATGAAAGGACTCCTCAGAAAAGAATGCTTTATTTTAACACGATAAAAAGCAAAAACCATACCCAAAGATATTGGATATGGTTATTTTCTAACGACCTCTACGTTTAAATTTAACAACAAAGAGAAGTGCAAGAAGGAGTAGCACCAGGCATGTAATGGCTGTAAACATTGTATTTTTATCAATAACAGGCTCGTGATTCGCAGCTTCACTATTCGCACCAGGCATTCCCATTGGGGCTCCATTTCCATCAGGAGGTTGCATTTGTTCTCCATTTTGTCCATTTCTCGGACCCTCGCCCTCTCTATTAAAAGGTGGGCTCTTTGATGGATCAAAGTCCTCTGGTAGCTGACTTGGATCAAAATCATCTGGCATCCAATCCATTTCACCATTTTCACTTGGTATTGGCATACCCATATTGCCCTGAGAAGACGTAGATGCTTCCACAACAAGCTCCCCAGACAGTTGCCTTAATATAGATTCTGAGCGCTGTTTGGCAAATTCCGGCAAGCTATTTTCACCTTCAACTGCTTCTAAAAACTGCTCCGTAGTAGAGAATTTGGTTGGATCCGCCTCCACATAAGTAGTTAATAAGACAGCTAACTTTTTAGTAATGGATTGCACATACTCTTCTGTTAAATAAGTTGTCGCTAGCTCTTCTAAATAACCTTCATATTTGTCACGATATTCATCATTCGAAAGCAATGCCTTCAAGAGTGGCCGCTCCTCTAATGTTGTGCCAGAAACAGGTGTTGTCACACTAAAATTAATAGCACTATCATTTATTAGATTGCCCGACATGCCCATTCCCATGTCAACGCCGCCACCTCGTTGTTGCTGCATACCCCCATCGCCAGTTTGATCGGGTTGTCCATTGTTTTGTGCCACTGGTTTTTCCATATTAGTAGTAACGTCAGCTTGATTTTCACCGTTTCCTCCTGCTATTCTACCGCCTCCAGCCCCAAAGCCACCAAAGGACATGTTGTAATCCCAAGGAATAATAGAAAACACACCGTTCTGTTCATATAAATAATAGTTATGTTTCATATTCCCTTGATAACTATCTAAATTCACAAGTGCTGTGTTGACGGCAAAATAACGTAACATTTCATCCACATCGATATACTTTTCTATGTCTCCACCATTATTAATTGCGTCTAGCATTTCAACTAATTTGGATTGATTAATAGTACCTTCATTTGTTTTTAATCCGATACCTGTATAGTCTTCGATATCGTCGCTAATATATTTTAAATCGCTGCCTGTCCCATCTGGCTTAAATAAAAAACCATCATTAGAGCCGTAATTATTAGCCAGGAATGTCTCATCCACAGCTTCTACCCCTAAGAACAAACCCCGCTCCTCACCATTCACTGTGACATACATATAGGAGTGTGCTGGTGTTGGTAAACCCATTTGCTCCATCAGTTCATAGGAGATATACTCTCTCATTAATGTAGAGTCACTATAATTATTGTTTAAATTTAATTTTTTTAAGCCATACAAGCTTTGTGTATCATCATAATAATCAAAATCGATTTTTAAGCTATAGCGATCTGAGTCACTATTGACAACCGATCGTAGTGATAGATTGCCCTTTGTACGAATAGCAACATTCTCAACTTTCTTGCCGTTTACTGTAATATCTGCTTGTTTTAATTCTTCAGCAGAAGCATTTTCGAGCATGTCAGCCCAATCTTCCTCAGCAATTTCAATATCAACTGTTGTTACTTTATTTTTATTAAATACTATATTCTCATAGGAGAACTCAGAATTTTTCGTTTCAATGCCTACATTCGGAAGTACAGCATATATCACGACAAAGAGAAGGAGTAAAATCACCATGCATAGATAGACAATTCGTGTTTTAATCATAGCCGTCACCTCTCATCGTAGTTCTATTTGTTAATGAGGTCATTACGCTGTGAAATTCCCATCATAGCTCAGCATAATGGCTGATTTTACACCAGCTACCTTTGTTAGTTCATCCATCAATTTTGCATCATTTTGTTTTACACGAATTTCATAAGTTGTTTCGATTTCATTCTGTTGCATAATGGATTTCGATTTGAGAGCGAATTTTTTTGTTTGCGCAGCAATAATTCTCTCAATTTCAGCATTAGCCAATTCCTCTTCAAACTTTACAATTAGTAAATACGGATTTTCTACCGTTATTTTATTAACGAATATTAGCAATACAAGTCCGATTAAAATAGCACCAATAATCACTAAAGGAATAAAGCCAGCACCACATAAAATACCTGAAACAATTGCCCAGAAAATATAGACTAAATCCATGGGATCCTTAATAGGTGTACGGAAACGTACAATAGATAAAGCACCAACCATACCAAGTGACAGCAGAACATTTGAACTGATTCCCATAATCACTAGTGCTGTTGCCATTGTCATTATAAGTAGTGAGATATTGAATGAATGTGAGTAAATGACTCCATTAAAGGTCTTCTTATAAACAGCATAAATGAAAAGCCCAATAAAAAACGCTACTACTAAACCAATAATTGAATCGATTAATGAAAACGAGGTTGTTTTTTCTAAAAAGTTAGATTTAAAAATATCACTAAATTTAATTGTATCCATTGTTCATTCTCCTTTATTATTAGCCGTACATACGACTAAGTTGATATTTTGAATAGGCCTCAGCACGAGTATCCACTGACTGTAGTAAATATTTGATGATGTCTGGTAGATATTCATCGTACTTTACCTCTAAAATAACAAGATTAGGCTCCAGCACATCGACCATAGGCAAGTTTTTATTAAACATATCCGTGTTGCGTAGACTCGATTGCACCTTACTATCAAATGTCACACGCACATTGCCAAACGGATAGATATAGGCTTCTCTCTCGTAATCCACTACCGTAGTAGGTCGCAACTGGTTGTAATTCATCTCATGATATAAATCTAGAATTAGCGCTCGGTCATCATTCTTCATCCAGGCTATCTCGCCAATACGTAGTTTTTCATACTCAGCTTGAGATATTGAACATTTTGTTTTAAAGGTCACATTGTTACGCTTACTCTTCCGCTCAAGATTAATAACATTATTAGACTTGCCGTATATGCGTACTCGATATTTATCTCGATTAATAAAGCCTTCTTTTTTCTCATTTAACACTTTATTGGCAAAATTATCGAAGTACGTACTACGAATTAAATATTTACCGTCTAAGCCAGCATGATGATCACGCTGCATAACATGCTGAAGCTTGGCTTTTAATAATGCATAATCTGGATAAGAGATCGCTTGCTTTATTTCTTGGCGACCATTTGGATTAAATGAAGTAACTATTGGCATTTCATCACTCTCCCTACTTGTATTAGTGTCAGACTGACTAACCTTTAATGCTGCTGGTCCCTTTGTTCATTTCCCGTCTACATCGTTTACTATAAAGGGCTTTTGTGTCAGGCAGATGTCAGCTTTACAAATTCTTCAACTCTCTTTTACAAAACAAAGCAGATTTCTGGGTGACGGATTAAACCAACACTAAGAAGGCTACTACGCTCTTATAGCGTAGTAGCCTTTTGCAATACTAATTCAAAATGTGTTCCAAAGGGATTGCTTTCAATTAATCGCAAATCGCCCCCAACAGATTGGGCCATCATTTTACTAAGTGGTAATCCTAAACCCAAGCCGCGAACCGTATATTTTTTATTTTCCCCTCTATAAAAGCGCTCAAAAATAAATGACTGATCCTCTAGAGGGATTCCATGTCCTGTGTCCTTCACCATCACTGACAGAGCCTCGCCATGATCTATCAACCTCAAGGTTATTGTTCCTTTGTCCATCGCCTGTTTAGCATTGGTTAATAGGTTTGTAATGATCTGTTGGATACGAACAATATCTATCTGTACAAGCACAGGTTTTTCCAACAAATGTAAATTAACTTTTACATGTTCATCTTCCTGCATGACTTCCCACTGTGCCACCGCCTCTCGTAGTAGCTGATTAACATCTACTGACTCTATCTGCACAGGAATAGCATCGACAGCAAAATGGTTAAAGGCAAGTAAGTCACCAACCATTGTTTTCATTTTTGTCGTTTCGACCATAGCCATTTCAATGAATTCCATAGCATCCTGTCCCGTTACAACACCATCTCTTACAGCCTGTAATAAACCACTTATAGAGGTGACAGGTGTTTTCAATTCATGGGTGACACCTGCTAGTAATTCCGTTCGAGTTTTCTCCAGCTGTTCTAATTTATTTGCCATATTTTTGAAGGAGGAAACAAGCTCATAGATTTCCTTTTCCTTACTATATTGAGGCAAATCAATTGCATAATTGCCTTCCTGTACATGCTTGGCAGCCTCAGCTACTTGTTTAATGGGATGGGCCAAACGCTTTGACAGAAAGTAAATAGCGATCCAGCCTAATAATGCTAATGCTCCAATTAATATGGCAAGCTGTCCATATGCTTGGTTAACTCTTGTTAAATTCTCCTTCTTCTCCATCACCAGGGCCCAGCCCAATAACTCATGATTATTTTCTATCTTTCTTTTCACTACATATTCAGGTTCAAGTCCATCCTTTATTTCCTGAGTACCTTCTTTTCCATCTAACAAGCCAGCTACATTTTTAGCACTACCAGGTGGTACAGGACGGTTGCTAGTCAGTATATTTCCCTCTGTATCTACAACATACAAAATCGGATCGATCTCTTTCATATTAAAACGCTGACGATCCCCTATGAAACCTGGAATACCATTTATAGGTCCATTATTAGGATTTGTTGTATCCGTTAAACGATAGACCGTCTCGTCTGCTAAAAACTCCATTAATTCTAATCGATTTTCAAATGTTGTATGTCGAATCCACGCTGCTGAGATTAAAGATATAATAGCTAAGCCTATAAAAAGTGTCAGTAAATATCGGCTCGTCCAATATTGAAGTAAGGATATTCGCTTATTTTTTTTGAACACTTAGCTGATACCCCAATCCACGTAGTGTCTTTATTTCTCCTTCCGCTTCATCCCATTCTTTTAAAGCCTTCCTTAGCCTCTTTATAGCTAAATCTACAGCACGATCACTACCCTCATACTCCCATCCCCAAACTTGATCTATAAGCTGATCCCGGGTAAATGTTTGATTAGGGTGGTCAGCTAAAAACATGAGCACTGATAAATCTCTTGGCGTTAATACAATCTCTTCTCCACCCAAAAGCACTTTATGCGCTTTACAATCAATCACTAGAGACCCATACTGCTTACTAGTAGCTGAATCAGAACTACCTACAGCACGTCTTAA
Organism: Lysinibacillus sp. LK3; assembly: GCF_001043675.1. Classification (NCBI taxonomy): domain Bacteria; kingdom Bacillati; phylum Bacillota; class Bacilli; order Caryophanales; family Bacillaceae; genus Lysinibacillus; species Lysinibacillus sp. LK3. Next base: position 36,613 of record NZ_LDUJ01000034.1, on the reverse strand, counting down.
AACAGCCCTCACTCTTGCAACAACTTCATCTGCGATAAAAGGCTTGGCAATATAATCATCTGCCCCATGATCAAACCCCTCTAGACGGTAATTAACCTCACCTAATGCTGTTAACATGATAACTGGGCAAGTACTTCGTTCTCTTATTTCTTTTAAAATGGACCAACCATTTTTTTCTGGTAACATAATATCTAGCAACACTAGATCTGGCTTTGTTTCACGAAACATGACCAAGGCTTGACCACCATTAAAACATTGTGTCACACTATAACCCACTTTTTGTAAATACACCTTTAAAACCTGGCTTATTGGATATTCGTCCTCTATTACTAAAATGTTTGCCAAAGTCAATCACCTCGCTACTAGTTCACTCTTATATTCATTATAGCACTGGATTATGTCAGTTAAATGTCAGCCTATCCATTACCCATAAACTACTAGCACAGATTATATAGAGGACATCTATTGACAATGTCTTCCTCAGCCACTTATCATTGAGTGCGAATGATAATCAATGATAATTCATTCAAAAACCTAGTAAATGAAATTAAGGGGGGTAAAAGCATGATTATTGTAACTAATCGTATTCAAGTAAAACCCGGTTTTGCTGCGAGAATGGCACCAAATTTTACAAAGCCAGGTCCTCTGCAACAGTTTGAAGGCTTTCATAAAGTAGAGGTATTAATTTCAACTGATGATCCTACTTATGATGAAATGAGTGTTAATATGTATTGGGAATCTAAGGAGCATTTCCAAGCATGGCGTAATAGCGATGCATTTGCTGCAGCCCATCAACGCCCAAATTCGGGCTCTGAGGGAGAAAAGGCTGACAGTCCAATTATCGGCAGCAAAATAGTGGTGGCGGAATTAGCTTCTTCTATTGAAGCCTTAAATTAATAAACGACGATTAAATTACTTATACATTATCTTCTGATTCTATCTAAAAAGCCCTGCATGGTTGAACGATCATGCAGGGTCTTTTTTCTTGGTATAAGAAACATTGATTAAATCAATATAAAAGAATGACTAGTATATAGCCCAGCACGGATAGACAGACCGAGCCAATTAAACCTGCAATAAATGCCTTTACACCTAGCTCCTTAAATGTTTTCATTTCAACATTTAGCCCTAGACCAGCCATTGCCATCGCAATTAAGATATAAGCAGTATCAACTAATGCTTGCGATACATTCGCCGGTATAATCCCTAAAGAGTTGATAGCACTCATCGCTAAAAATCCTAAAATAAACCACGGTATGATGGATAAAGAAAAGGCTTTTTTCTCTTCACTTTTGTCCATTCTTCGATAGAAAATACCAATAACAATTGCTACAGGTACGAGTAGGGCCACTCGTGTTAATTTCACGATGACGGCTATATCAATTGCTTCATTTCCACCAGCAGATGCAGCTGCAATTACATGCGCAATTTCATGTAATGTCCCCCCTGCGAAAATCCCATACGCAGTAGGTGTTAAATCGATGATGGAATAAAGTACCGTATAAATAAGTGTGAAAATAGTCCCCAATAACGCAACAATCGCTGCCCCTACCGCCGTTTCCTTTTCATTTGCTTTAATTTGAGGTGCAATTGCCACTACTGCAGCAGCTCCGCAAATGGCAGTCCCGCAAGCCGTTAATATCCCTAGCTTTTGATCGACTTTAAATATTTTTGTTAGGCCGTACACAACAATTAAGGCAAATAGCAGATTAATGACTGCAATTAAAAAAACGTTAGCACCCGCATGATAAATATCTGCCAAATTTAAGCGCATACCCAATAAAATAATACCAAAGCGTAATAGCTTCTTGCTGGAAAATGAAATACCTACTTGCCAAGAATCTTGTACTTTAAATGTTGCTCGCCAGATCATCCCTAATATAATGGCAATAACCAACTGTCCCAATATTGAAAGGAAAGGAAATGTGGCAATATATTTCGCTACTAAAGCAATAAGAAGCGTTAACAATATCCCCTTCAAGAAATTTGGATTAAGAGTAGATTTTAATTTATGCTGTCTATTAACCATGATGTTCACTTCTTTCTCCCTTGTTGATTATTACTTTAATAAAGAGTGCACTATTAGTAAAATACATATATATAATTATTATTATTAATATTTCTAATAATAGGGGTGAAGATATGCAATTGGATGCTTTAAAAACATTTATCACACTGGTTGAGGTCAATAATTTTACAAAGACCTCTGAAATACTTCATATTTCACAACCAAGTGTTAGCTTACACATTAAGAATCTAGAGCAAGAATTACAAACAACCTTATTTATTCGCTCCCCAAAATCGGTGCAAATTACACCAACTGGTGAAATTCTTTATAAACGAGCAAAGCAAATCATGGCGATAGCTGAAGCTGCAAAAGAAGATATCGCGGCCTATCATCAAGAGGTACAAGGTACGTTAGTCATTGGGGCAAGCTTTACAATTGGCGAATATATATTACCTCCAATTATTGCAAGCTTACAGCAACAATTCCCACAACTTGAACTTCAAATTATTATTGGCAATACAAAAGAAATCATTCAATATACAAAATTACTGCAAGTCGATATAGGTCTAATTGAAGGACAGGCTCATGATAATGAACTAGTCATTAAGCCATTTATGCAAGATGAGTTATTTATTGTTAGCGACAGTAAACATCCTCTTACAAAGCAACAACCTCTGACTGCTGATAAACTCCAGCAGCAAAGATGGGTTGCGCGTGAAGAAGGCTCTGGAACACGTTATTATCTGGATCATTTATTCAGAGCAAATGGTTTACAGATTCATTCGCTTTTGACTATTAGCAGTAATCAGGGCGTGAAGGAGAGTGTTATGCAGGGACTTGGTCTTTCTTTATTGTCTGCCTGTGTGATAGAACGTGAATTAAAAAATGGAGATATGACTATTCTGCTTCTTGAAGGACAGCACTTTATGCGAACATTTTCTTATCTTTGCTCACCTACCATGAAAAATAAGCGCAATGTCGACATACTGATTGATATCTTAATAAAAAAAGCATAGCGATTTTTTCTCGTCGCTAAGCTCTTTTTATGGTTCTTCTCGTATTAAAATGTTTACTTTCAATGATTTCAACAAATTTCATTGCTGCTCTAGAAAGGGGTACTGACTTCAAATAACACATACCAATACTTCTCGTAGGAATACTTTCCCTTAAAGTTAATTCATAAAGAAGTCCACGTTGAAGATAGTCCTTTGAAAATTCCTTTGTTACACATGCAATGCCGAGGTTACTACGCGCAAATTCGAGTACCAAATCATGTGAGCCTAGCTCAAACTCTGGCTCTATGTGAACGCCTCTTGCAAAAAGATAATCTTCCACATACTTCCTTGAATTCGATTTTTTCTCTAGAAAGATAAGTGGAAATTTTAAAAGGTCCTCATAGCTTAAACTTTTAGATGAAAGTGTTTTATATTTTTCCCCACAGACAAAAATATCCTGAATATCTGTACATACCGTTAACTGTAATGTTGAATCTTCAATTGGAAAATTACAAAACCCTATATCTACTTCACCCGATTTAATAAAATTACAAATTTCAGAGGTTGTGCCATTTAGCATTTGCAATTTAATATTCGGATACATTGTATGGAATGCTTCTAAATAAGGCATTAAAAAGAAGCGTGAGATCGTATCACCTACACCTATTTTTAATTGCCCTGTTGTTAAATTTTTAAATTCAAGTAACTTTTCTTCACCAGCATCTAAAAGCCCTAAAGCAGAATTAGTATATTCAAAAAGTAAGCTACCCTCTGTTGTTAATGTCACACCTTTAGGAGTTCGATTAAAAAGACGTGTGCCAAGCTCATTTTCTAATTGCATCATTGCCTGACTTACAGCTGGCTGTGTCATATATAAATCTTTTGCCGCACTAGAAAAGCTATTATTTTTTGCTACAACACTAAAAACACGATATAAATCTAATTTCCCTATCATATAAGCACCTCTTATAGCTATTATATGAACTATTAATTTTACTTATATCATTAACGAGCCTTATAGTAAAATCATATGGTTTTTATATCACTTTACGCTAGATAGAATGAGGAGAGATTAAATTGGAACGTGTAATCGGTACAGTTGTAAGAGGTCTTCGTGGTCCTATTATTAATGAAGGCGATAATATTGAACAAATTGTTGTAGATACAGTGTTAAATGCTGCACATATTGAAGGATATACAATAGAGGATCGTGATATTGTGACAGTAACTGAATCTGTCGTGGCACGTGCACAAGGAAACTATGCTACGATTGATGATATTGCCATAGATGTAGCGGCTAAGTTTGGTGATGATACGGTAGGCGTTATTTTCCCCATTTTAAGTCGAAACCGCTTCGCCAATTGTTTACGAGGCATCGCTAAAGGTGTAAAAAAGGTAGTATTAATGCTAAGCTACCCATCTGATGAAGTGGGTAATCACCTTGTAGATATTGATGAGCTCGATGTAAAAGGCATTAACCCATGGACGGATACACTCAATGAGGTTGAATTCCGCGAGCATTTTGGCTATAAAAAACACACATTTACTGGTGTAGATTATATTGAATACTATAAAGAGTTAATCGAAGCAGAAGGGGCTACGTGTGAGGTCATCTTCTCAAATAATCCAAAAACAATTTTAAATTACACAAAGAGTATCTTAACATGTGATATTCATTCACGCTTCCGCACAAAACGTATTCTAACAGCGAACTGTGCAGAAAAAGTTTACAGCCTTGATAATATTTTAGCTGAATCAATTAATGGCTCTGGTTTCAATGCTGAGTATGGTCTACTTGGCTCGAACAAAGCAACAGAGGATAGTGTTAAATTATTCCCACATACTTGCCAACCGATTGTTGATGGAATCCAAGCAAAAATTAAAGAAGCTACAGGAAAAACAGTAGAAGTTATGATTTATGGTGACGGCGCATTCAAAGATCCTGTAGGTAAAATTTGGGAGCTTGCAGATCCTGTTGTATCCCCAGCATTCACCGCTGGATTACATGGAACACCGAACGAGGTTAAATTAAAATATTTAGCGGACAATGATTTTGCAGACCTTCGAGGCGAAGAACTAAAGGCTGCTATTTCTGAATACATCCAAAATAAAGATGAAGATTTAACAGGTCAAATGGCTGCACAAGGAACAACACCGCGTCGTTTAACAGACCTTATCGGTTCCCTATCTGACCTTACATCTGGTTCGGGTGACAAAGGAACACCAATGATTTACATTCAAGGCTACTTCGATAATTACACTAAATAAACAAACAAAAATGAACTCTCGTCCTAATGAAGAGAGTTCATTTTTTTATGGCGAGGATAACAGGAATCGAACCCGTACTCCCATTGGAAAGGGATATGCACTCCTTGCACCTACCTCGTAATAGATGATTATTGAATGCTTGCTATAGTATTACATTGTGCTCAGTCCCTTCTCTTCTTAATTGGTTAGGATTTTAATTTATTTGGAATAATTTCTTCTTGTAGCCAATGCTCACTTGTTTGAACATGTTGCGGTCTCACAAATTTCCCTAAATTATAGCGGAAATCTTCGTAATGGAATGAGCTAGTATTTCTAATGACATACCCCTCTTGTTCCCCTTCAAAGAATGATTTTCCAGTGAATGTACGTTTTATCTGTTCTTCGTCAAAAATCCCTCGGTATAAAACGGGCACTGTTTCTATACCTAACTCTGCTGCAAAGGCCACGGTTTCATCCCAGCTCAAACAAATATTTTCTTCATTCCAAATGCTAAACAAATAGAAATAGCTTGTTAATCCTTGATAATAAATAGAATGCTTGGCATAAACATTTTCACCACATAAGCGCCAGTCCTTTGGAATCCGATACGCAAAATTCGCGTGAAATGTTTTTACCCAATGTCTAGAAGGATGGTTGGCTGAATGAATACTTCTAGCATGCATATAGTCTCTGTAAAGTGTTGTCCCTTCTCCATCTAACTTTTCAGTGACAACAACCTCCTTTCCAATAAAATGATTCACATTTCTAGCAACTTTATCATCATCGGTATAACCCCTGCTCCATGGTAAATGAAAACTTCTTGGGTATTTCATTAATTTCGTCATATTTTCACCTTCCTTTCCTAAAGTTTACTTGGCAAATTGATCTGCCTCACGGAAAAAATAAAGCCTTGTTAATAAATCATCATCTAATAAATGATAAATTTGGCTTCCACCTCTATCTCCCCCATACTGGATTAACATATGAAATTGCACTAAATGAACAACCTTTAATACAAATTCCTTTTCAAAGCCCAACTCTAATAGAAAATGGCAAACCAGTTGAGCCGAGACATTTTCATGCCCAAAATAACCATAACGCTGTTGCAAAGGTTTATATTTTTTACAAGCTGGTTTACCGACATCATGAAACAATGCAGCTATTTGTAGAGCTAGTTTATCGCTTTCTAAGTAGTACTCATTGATATACGCGTACACAAAATACGTATGCTGACATAGTAAAAACTGATGGAATGGGTTTTCTTGATCGAATTGATAAATTTCTTTGAAAAGTGGGACTGCTTGAAGTGTTTGAAAAAGCTCTTCATAGGTGGGGTGGCCTTGTATGAGTGAAACAAATTGTTGTCGAGAAAGATCATAGGGACTTGATTCATGAATAATATGCAATTCATTAAACCCTTCTCCTACTGTCGGGAACTCTAAATGCTTTCTCATTTTTTCCATCACGATTAATGGTACATGTCTTTTCCTTTGCTGGTTTCTAGCTACACAGATTGAATAAGGTGTATCAAAGTAATAACATACCTTCAGCACATTACTTGGTATTTTACGAAGTGCAAACATCCTGCGCTCTCGTTCAATATTGGTTGCATCCACAATGACAGAAAACCCTTTTGCCACTAAGTCATTAAGACGTTCATATAATGTACGAAAGACTATACGTGATTTTTGCTTCGTTGAATCCCCAAATAACTCCTGACGTATAGCGTCGCTTGATAGGACAATTGCATTTTCATTTTTAGCTAACTGTTTCACAAATGTACTTTTCCCACTACCAGGCAACCCCACTGTAAAGATTACCTTCATTTTTTTCACCTCCCTTCAAGTTTCTTTATCGTATGGCATGCCACATTCTTTAGTGTCTCAATAGCATTTCATCCATTATTTTTAATAACAATTTATGATAATCAGTCATAATATGAAGCAATATTACATATAAAAAAGACGGCTCCACCTTTTTGTAGAGCTGTCTCTGTTTATCAATATCTTATTACCTTACACATTTATTGTATCATAAATTTACAATAATTTCTAGACTATACTTCTTTCCGAAGTAGATGTATGATAAATTTCCTGCTTCAATCCCCCCATATCATGTGCATTTGGATACTTTCACTATATTCAAATTTGTGGTTGGACAAACAGTTAAAAAAGCATCACAATTACCCTCTTCTCACCATCTATTGAGGTGAGGGTTACTGTCAAAGGAAGCAAATAACTATGGAGAGGAATGTGAGTAAACGTTGGAAAATCAAAAAGAATGGCTAGAAGAAAAGCATCACCTTGAGGATTCTTTAAACATTATTGTTCATAAAATAAAAGAGTTAGAGCATAAAGAAAAAGGTTTTAAAGAAAATGCTGTTGCCTTAAAGAAATCCTTTTGGAACGATGTGAGAGTCAACCTAGATACCGCTGAGGATGTAGACGAAACCTTTTTTGCAATTAAGCAGCAGGCAGAGCTTTTATCTGACTCAGAGCTAGCACAGGAACGTGCAATTCGTAATGTAAAGGTATATGAACGTTTACAACAGTCACCCTATTTTGCTCGTATTGACTTTGTACAAGATGGTCAACAAGACCCTTTAAAAATTTATATTGGTGTAGCCACATTATTGGATGAACAGGATGAAAATATCATCATTTTTGATTGGCGAGCGCCTATATCAAGTATGTATTATGACTACACACCTGGTGATGCATCCTACGAAACATTAGATGAAGAAATTCATGGAGAAATGCTGTTAAAACGGCAATTTATTATTAAAAATGGTCAACTACAATCCATGTTTAATACGGGCCTTACAATTGGTGATGACCTACTGCTCGATATCCTTGCGCAAAATGCAAATGAGCATATTCGTAGTATTGTTGCGACAATCCAAGCAGAGCAAAATAAAATTATTCGCCATGTAAATTCACGCTATCTTATTGTTGAAGGCGTGGCAGGTAGTGGCAAAACAGCTGTAGCCTTACAGCGGGTAGCTTATCTACTTTATCGTTATCGTGATGAAATGACTGCCAATCAAATTCTGCTAATTACACCTAACCAACTTTTTAATCAATATGTTCATTCTGTCTTACCTGATTTAGGGGAAGACAATATGCAGCAGTTAACGTTTATAGAATATGCTGAAAAACGATTAGGTAAACAGTTTCAATTAGAGTATCCTTATGAGCAGCTTGAAGAACTGTTAACAGAAAAGGATGATGCTCAGTATCAAACAAAATTAAGCATCATTTCTTTTAAAGCGAGTCTCGCTTATAAACATATAATCGATCAATATGCGAGTTATTTATCCGATAAAGGCTTATTATTTAAAAATATCGTTTTTCGTGGAGAGCGGATTATTACTGCACAGGAAATTACCGAATACTTCTATTCTTTCCCTTCTACTATGTCGATACCAGATCGCCTACAATTAGTAAAAGAATGGTTATTGCAGCAACTAACGAAATTGGAAAAGGCTGAGCGTACAAAGGAATGGGTAGAAGAAGCTACTGAGCTATTAGATAAAGAAGATTATTCCAAATCTTATAGTGAACTTTTATATGAGGGTCGCTATACTGAAAACTCATTTGACGATTTTGATCAAGAACGCTATAAATTAGCGAGACAAATTGTCAAAAAACACTTTAAACCATTACGTAACTCTGTTAACAAGTTAAAGTTTGTCCATATGTTGGGTACATATCGACAGCTCTTTGATTTGAATAGTTCTATTAACAGGGATTTACAACACCTTATGCCAGACAATTGGGAGGACATTTGTCTACAAACACTCCCTAATTTAGCAAAGCGTTTGATTGCCTATGAGGATACTGCACCATTTTTATATTTACAGGACAAAATTGAAGGACAACAGACCAATAGGATGATCCGTCATGTGTTAATAGATGAAGCACAGGATTATTCGCCATTTCAACTTACTGTATTACAGCAGTTATTCCCAAAAGCACGTATGACCATTTTAGGTGATGGCCACCAAACGATTCATCCACATACCTTTAATAATCCTTCTCTACTCGACACTCAATTATATGGTGAGCAGGCAGAAAAAATGATATTAACCAAAAGCTATCGTTCGACAAAGCAAATCATACAACTCACTGCCAAAATATTGAATGATGGTAGTGAAGTAGAAGCTTTTAACCGAAATGGCCCTGAACCATCGATTACTATTGTGCCAAATGAATTGGAATTAATGGATCATATTATTCAAAATATCGACCATTTATCTATTGAATTCGAAACAATTGCTGTCATCTGTAAAACCGCAGCCGAATGCTCTGCCGTTTATAAGCAATTAAACAATCGAGTAGATATTCAATTAATCAACCATAATTCAAAGCAGTTTAAGAAGGGTATTTTATTACTTCCAGCTTACATGGCGAAAGGGATCGAATTTGATGCGGTAATCATCTATAATGCATCTGCCGCTAATTACTCAAGAGAAAGCGAGCGGTACTATTTCTATACGGCGTGTACGAGAGCTATGCATGAGCTTCACATTTACTCGATCAACAAATTAACGTATTTCCTTCAATAATAGGTAACAGGAGAATCTGTAAATAACAGATTCTCCTGTTCTCTTGCTGTTTTATATATAGAACGTATAGTCTTCTGGAATAACACGTTTTAAAAATTTCTTCGTTCGCTCCTCTTTTGGGCTGACGAAAATATCATGAGGGCTACCTTCCTCTACAACCACTCCTCCATCCATGAAAATTACGCGATTGGCAACATCTTTGGCAAAGCCCATTTCGTGTGTTACTACAAGCATTGTTGTACCCTCCGCTGCAATATTTTTCATGACCTGTAGAACCTCACCTACCAACTCAGGGTCAAGTGCGGACGTTGGTTCATCAAATAAAATAATATCAGGATTCAAAGCTACTGCTCGTGCAATACCAACACGTTGCTGTTGACCTCCTGACAACTGACTTGGATAGGCATCATATTTGTCTGATAAACCTACTTTATCAAGTGCCTTTTTACCAATTTCCACAGCCTGTGCTTTAGGAATTTTACGTCCAATGATTAATCCTTCCGTTACATTTTCTAATGCTGTTTTATTAGTGAATAGATTATAGTTTTGAAAGACAAATGCGACACGCTGGCGAATTGCATGCACGTCTTTTTTCTTTACATGTTGAAAATCAACCTGAATATCTCCAAATGTCGCATGGCCTTGATCAGCCTTCTCTAAAAAATTGATACAACGCAATAATGTTGTTTTTCCTGAACCACTGGGACCTAAAATAACAACAACGTCCCCTTTATCAATGGCTAAATCAACACCCTTTAAGATTTCATTGCCACCAAATGATTTATGAATATTTTTAATTTCTAACATGCTAATTCACCCCTTAGACATTTGCCATTTTGTATTTGCTTAAATATTTCTCATAACGCTTAAACAAGTATTCAACCGTACTACATAAAATTAAGTACACAATAAAGATATCCAAATAGGCCTCTACATAATTGTAGCCAACGTTTGCCGCTACTTTTGCCTTCAGTGTAATTTCAGGAAGCGACATTGCGTAGCCTAGCGATGTAGCTTTAATAAGATTAACTGTAGCTGTGCAAATATTCGGCAATGCCACTACTAATGCCTGTGGAATGATGATGCGAGTATATGCTTGGAATGTTGACAAACCTACTGAGTGTGCAGCCTCTAGTTGCCCCTTTTCAATGGTACTTAACGCCGATCGAAAGACCTCAATCAAAATGGCTGTTGAGCTGAATGCAAATACAATAAACGCATACCAAATTGGATTGATTTTATAAATATCATACGCAATATGATATTTTTCAAAAATAATTTTTAACATTAAAGGTATACTGCTATAGATAATAAAAATTTGTATAATAATCGGCGTTCCTCGAACAAAAGAAACATAAATCTTCGCGAGGTGATGAATAACTGGAATTTTATTGATCCTAGTTAGTGCTAACAAAAAACCTAGTGGCAAAGCTATCACCAAAGCAACAACTGTGACTAGGAGCGCTATAGGAACACCAGACAAAGCTACGAAAAATGTTTCAAGTAAAAATTGATAATTCACCCTCACGCCTCCTTAAGTTGTTTCTAGGGTCTTCTTACCCTTGCCAAATACCTTTTCTAATATAGTAAATATTTTCTCTATAATAATAGATAACACCCAATAGATAATAGCCAATGCAATATAAATTTCTAAGGCATGAGCATTGATGTTACTTGCAATAATTAGATTTGCCTTACCTACAATATCAATTAGACCAATTGTATAAGCGAGTGCACCTTCCTGTAATAGAGCAATCATGCCATTGCCAAAGTTCGGTAAAGCGACGACCAGCGCCTGCGGAAAAATAATTCGACGGTAGGCTTGGAATGGTGTTAACCCGACACTAACGGCTGCTTCAAACTGCCCTTTTGGAATGGCTAAGTAGGCAGACCGTATCACCTCAGACATTATTGCCGTGAATTGTAAGGTGAATGTTACGACAACAAATATGGCCGTTTCAATTGAATGGAGATTAAGACCAACATTTTCCGCTAATGCTGGGACACCATAGTAGACAAGAAATAACAAAACAATGGAGGGTGTACAACGCATAATCGTTGTATACAGATTGGCGAATTTAGTTAGCCACTTGACTGAAGATAGCTTAGCAGCCGCCAGCAATAAGCCGAATAGGGTACCTAAGATAATGGAGGACCCTGCAACTAAGAACGTAATTTTTAAAAATGGCAATAACACTGGGATTGCGTTCCAAATGTAGGTTGCGTCAAAATATTTATCCATTTCCTCACCAACTTTTGTTTTTATGAATAAAGACTGCTGAGCATTACTGACTCAACAGCCTTACTATTCGTTCCGTTTTAAACTAACGATTTACGTTTTCCAGTACTTCAAATAAATCACGGCCATAGAATTTTGTACTTAATTCATTTGTTTTCTTTTGTTCTTTAACCTGTGCTATTGCTTTATCATAAGCGTCAGCAAATTCCTGCTCTTTTTTATTGAACAGTGGCCATGTTTTTATAACAGCAAATTCGTTATAGACAACGTCATCTTTTAGGTTATAATATGGTCCATCTTCTGCAAGTACTTGTTGTTTAAATGGGCCTTCAATCATGACACCACCATCAACACGGCCTTCATTTACCCACTGCACTACATCGACAGTAAAGGCGTCACCGGCCTCAAGTTTTACTTTATTATCTGGATTTGCCGTATTATACTCATCGATAATTGTATATTGAGCATTATTTGCAGCAATCGGTGCTAAAGAATAGCCCTTTTTCGCAAAATCCGCTAATGTTTTCACGCCTTCATCCTCTTTACGCAAAACTAAACCTGCGCTACTTAAACCTAAGAATTCCTTTGGGAAAATAAATTTCTCTGTTCGTTCCTGAGTAAAGAATGCGTTTTTAACCCCTACTTGATATTTCCCTTGCTCCACACCAATTAATAAATCATCACTTGTTGTACCTACATACTCAAATTGATAGTCAGGTAGCAATTCATCTACTAATTTCATTACTTCTACATCATAACCAGTTGGATTTCCATTATCGTCGATGTAACTAATAGGCTTTGAGGCTTGATCGTAGGCTACTTTTACTGTACGTACCTTTTCACCATCACCTGAGTCTTTATCTGCTGATTCTCCTGAATTACAACCTGCTAATAATGCTATAGAGGCCAAACCAATTGCAGCAAATTGAAAAATCTTATTCTTCTTCATATGTCATTTCTCCTTATTTTTCACGTGATTTAATGATTGATTTTCATATAATTTCTGCTGTTCAATAGCGGCAGTCGCTAATTTAATTATCGTCATATCATCCATCGGTGGATTATGAAGCCCTGCACGAACATTGCGGTAATAACGCTGTAATGGATTGGATAGTTGTAAGCTTTTCGCCCCTACTACACGCATCGCTTTATCGACTATATCTATTGCCATGTTTGTTACTGTGTGTTTAGCAACAGCCATCTCATTTGTTATTAGTCCACGTCTAGCAGGATCATCGTAAGCCTCAGCCACTCCGTATAAGACAAAACGTGCTTGATGGAGCTTTAATTCAATATCCCCTAAAAGCTGTTGTACGTTTGGCAACGTACTAATTGGCGCATTCAGGCTATTCGGTTGATGGTGATTAGCAAAATGAATAGCATAATCACGGGCTGCTTGTGCAATACCTAAGTAAGTTGCTGGGATATGGAGTATCCAGCCATTTATTTTGCCACCACTCGGATGACTTGGTAACTCTACTAAATGCTCTGTTGCAACAAGCACATCCTTTAACACAAGGTCGTGGCTGCTTGTGCCTCGCATTGCAGACATCTCCCAATTCTCCTCAATGGATAGACCTGCTGCATCCTTATGAATGAGGAAGAAGCCAACTTGCTGCTTTTCTTCAATCCAAGCGGAGGTAAGGAAATAATCGAGCACCGGAGATGCAGTCGTAAAAATCTTGCGCCCATTTATTAGCCAGCCACCTTTAGTAGAAATGGCATTTGTCCCTGGCCGCCCTCCTCGCGTTGGGCTACCTGTTGCAGCCTCACTAACAGCTCTATTAATCATGGCCCCTCTCTTTATTTCTTCAGAAAAAGCTATTAATAGATCATCAGTCCATAGTTTAGTTTCATAAATTTCCCCAACAACACCTAATGTCCATCCAAGGGAAAGAGAGGCATTTTCGTCATAGCTTGCTAGCGTCTCTTGTACAAGCACCATATCATAAACAGATAACCCTTCTCCGCCATATTGTTTCGGTAAAGTAAGTTGAGGATAGCCAATTTGTAAAAGTAATCGATGAGCTTCGAACGGAAAACGAGATTGCTCATCTACCTCAACAGCCTCTGCCTTGATTGGCTCAGCTATAGCAGCTAGTTGATCTAGCCAATATCGTTGTCGCTCTGTCTTTACAAATAAATTCTTCAAATGAATCTCCTTCTTCCCAATATATATAAATCGTATAAATTTACTAAGGATTGATAATGAAAAAAAATCTCTTGCTACATGAATGTAGTGAGATACTATTTGGTACTGAATTTTCTGATTCGTTGACACTTATAATACTTTTCGCATTAGAAAATGTCAATGGGTGAAATTCAAGTTTTTTTGTAAGTTTAATATGTATTACAAAGTTTCAGCTTTTACCTTTGATTTATGCACCAAGCTTTTCTTACAACATATGCTAAGACTAATGAAAGAGGTGCATATATGACCAATAATTTAAATTCGCCACTAAACGGTGGAATCATAACCCATTCGGCTCCACAAGTTATTCAAACTAAGTTTGGAGATATTAACGGGGATGGTTTTTTTGAAACCATTTTTTTAATGGGTACTAAACAGCCTGATAGTCCTTTCTGGAGAAATCTAACACTGTCTATTTTTTATGGTCAAACAAGACAAATGGAGCAACTTCCATTGAAACAAAATATGGGCTATAATCCGACTATTTTCTTGGGCGATTTTACTGGTAATCATATTGAGGATATTCTGGTTGTGTCTGATACAGGAGGTAGCGGCGGAATTGTAAATGGTGAGATTTTTTCCTCCATCAACAATCAAGTTCGTTCCATCTTTGATGCAGAGTCTTTTAATAATAAACTTAAATATAAGGTCAATTATGTAGATCATTATAAGGCTGTTGTTCAGAGTTTTAATCCTGCTATTAAATACACAATTGATTTACAGTATAAAGGAACCGACTACTTAGCTGAAATTTATAATCCAGATGGCACCTTGAAGCAACCGATTGAAGGCTGGGTAGATCCTTTTGGAGGACTATATCCTGTTGATTACGACCGAGATGGAACGTATGAAATTTTAGGATATCAAGAAATTGCAGGTAGATATCATGCTGATGGATTAGGCTATGTAGAAAATATTTTAAAATGGAATGGCCATGAATTTGTAATAGATCGGCAAACGGTTGGTATTTTTGGTGAGGATTTATCATAGACGACAAATCTAGCTATTAAATAATCTAAAACAGGAATCTGCTCATTTTTACTTAACTCTAACAAAAAACAAGCAGATTCCGTTATTTATTTTTTCTTTTCAACCAAGGCAAAGTAGTTATTTTCAGGGTCAGCAAAGTTAAAAACCCTACCCATTGGCATCATGACTAGATCTCCTACTTTTACGCCCTTTGCCTGGAAATCTTGGTACATCTCTTCAATTTTATCAGCGTAAAACATAATAGAAGGTGTTCCTAAATTTAGATCAGGTTGCATTTTAGCAATAATTTCTTTGTTATGAAGCACAAAGGATGTTTGAGCTTCCTTAGTTGGTGCAATTTCAATCCAGCGCATGCCTGCCTCTTCCTGTTCAGAAATGACCACAAACCCCACTTTTTCTGTCCAAAACTTAACAATTGCATCTTGATCATTAACATATAACATTACTTGTCCTATTTGATGAATCATGACTTCATTCCCTCCTCTTTTGAGCATTAGTATACATCAAAAAGCAGCTTTATATAGCTTCTAACGCCATCAATTTAGGGAAATTTCAAACAATTGATAATGATATACATTACTAAGAAATAATTAATTCAAAGTACTTAACTTTTATTTTATTTCTGATAGAATGAGTATTATTTACCTTTAAGGGAAAAGTATAGAATAAAATATTATGTGAGGATAATACAATTGAAACAACTAAGTTTAAGAAAAAAGCTTATTTTTTCGTTTTTAGCCATGCTTCTCATCCCAACACTCTTGATTGGAATAGTATCTTACCAAAGTGCTGAACAGCAAATTTCAGAGGAGCAACGCGCAAGTGCGACTGAAAGTGTACGCATTCTAAATTCCAATATTACAAACATGATTGAACCTAAATTGAAAGATGTACAATATTTTTCACAGAAATTTAGTGAAACTTACTTTCAAGATGAGAGCATTTTAGAACTGAAGTCATTATTAAGTGAATATGTCAACATGCACCCTGAAGTAGATCTGATATATATTGGGACTGCTGAAGGCAAACTGTTTGATCAGCCTGTTCAAGAGTATCCTGATGGCTTCGACCCTCGGACAAGACCTTGGTATAAGCAGGCTTTAGCTAATAATGGGAAGACCTCAATTACTGCACCATATGTTACACAATCTACAGGTGACATTGTCATCACAATTACTCAGGCATTACCGGATGGTTCTGGCGTATTAGGATTAGATCTAAATATTTCTACATTAAGTGACATTACGAATAATATTCGTATTGGAGAAACGGGCTTCGCTTCTCTTTTAGATAACAATAAAATTTACATTGCTCAGCCAGATAAAGAAAGTGGTACAGAGGCAACGGAAAGCTACATAACAAAAATTTATGAGCAGGAAAGCGGTACTATCATTGAAAAAGACCGTCACTTACAATTTGTTACGAATGAGTTAACGGGTTGGAAGGTAATTGGTACAATGTTTACTGCGGAAGCTGCAAAAGCTGCAGCATCCACATTGAATATAAATTTAATTATCATTATTGTTTCCATTCTCATTGGCGTTATTTTCATGCTCTTTATGATAAAGTCTATTGTTAACCCAATTAATCAATTGAAGCAAAGCGCATTAAAAATTAGTGACGGTAATTTAACGGAGTTTATTGAAATCCATTCTAAAGATGAAATAGGTCAGCTTGGAGAAGCCTTTATCTCTATGAAGGTGAGCTTAAAAAAATTAATTCGTAATGTTGATCAAAGCTCACAACATGTCCAAACAGCCGCTCAAAATTTATCTGCTAATGCAGAACAAAACATCGCTGCTTCAGAGCAAGTTGCCGATGCCATGCACCAAATGGCAATTAGTACAGAAAAACAAACAACAGGTATTGATCAGAATGCCATTTCAGTTGAAGAAATTGCTAAAGGCGTTGTTGAAGTGGCAGACAGTTCCATGCAGGTTTCTGACCTATCTAGTCATGCTATCCAATTGGCAGAAGAAGGTGGACAATCTGTCAAACAAACGGTACAGCAAATGAATTCTATCCATAATTCTGTAACGCAATCAGATACAATGATTAAAGCACTGTATGATCGCACGAAAGAAATTGGTTCCATTTTAGAAATGATTAGTGCTATATCAGATCAAACGAATTTACTAGCGCTTAATGCAGCTATAGAAGCTGCTAGAGCAGGAGAACATGGCAAAGGCTTCGCGGTAGTGGCAGATGAAGTACGCAAATTAGCAGAGCAATCTCATCAATCAGCAGAGCAAATTTCTGCGCTTATAACTACTATTCAGCAAGATACGGCAAAATCTGTAGAGACAATGGTCAAAGCGTCGACAGATGTTCAAGAGGGCTTACAATTGACAGAAGAAACAAGTAGAAAATTCGCGAGCATTATCGAAAGTCTTCGAAACATCGCGCCGAAAATGGAGGATATTTCAGCATCTGCTCAAGAAATGTCTGCCGTTGTAGAAGAAGTTTCAGCGACTGCTATTGAACTTTCCGATCACGCAAAATTAAATGCTGCTGCTACAGAAGAAGTTGCTGCTTCCACGGAACAAACTTTATCTTCTATGCAAGATATGGCTTCGTCTGCCAAAACCCTACTTGATATGGCGGATGAATTGCAGGGTTATGTTAATCGTTTTAAATATTAATTATTTAACTGCTAGATCTGAGTTCACGATAGTATTGAACTCAGATTTTTTCTATTCCAAAAAGATAGGAAATTACAAAATAAGATATTTTTCTACAAATAATAGCGTTGCATAACTTTATTTTCCAGATTTTTCAGAAAATTGTGTTGATTATTATTCATTTTCCTCTTAGAATCAGATTAAACATTTGAACGACTTAGGAGTCTACTAGTGTAATATAACCCATCTCGTAGTTAATTCTATTACACTTCAATAATGTCGTTTAAGGAGGAATACTATATGAAACGAATTAGTTTAAGAAAGAAACTCATCTTTGCATTTTTAGTCATACTTCTCATTCCCGCACTTTTAATCGGGTATACCTCCTTTAAAAGTACCAAAAATCAAATACTCGAAGAGCAGCAAGCAAGCGCCAAGGAAAGTGTGCGTATGCTTAATAGTAATATTACCAATACAATTGCTCCTAGAGTTCATGATATCGAATATTTTGCCAAGAAAATAAATCAGTCTTATTTACAAGATGATAAAAAAGCTGAATTAAAAGGTCTTTTTCAAGAATATGTAAATACACACCCAGAAGTGGAGCTAGTATATATAGGGACTGCTGATGGGCGGATCATTGATGAACCTGTCCATGACTATGCAAGTGATTATGATCCTCGTAAACGTCCTTGGTATATAGAAGCCATTGATAATAAAGGGCATGTATCCATCACTTCTCCATATATCTCGAAATCAACAAATAACATCGTTGTGACAGTTATGCAAGCTCTTCCTGATGATTCTGGCGTAATTGCCTTAGATTTAAATATCTCTCTTCTAAGTGCACTGACAGATCAAACACGTATTGGAGAAACGGGCTTTGCCTCTCTGTTAGATAATAATAAGTTATATATTGCTCAAAAAGATAAGGAAAGCGGCACAGAGGCAACGGAAGATTATGTTTCAAAAATTTACGAAAAGCAGGAAGGTATTATTACTGAAGGTGACCGTCATTTACGCTTTGAAACAAATGAAATCACAGGCTGGAAGATAATTGGTACAATGTTCATTGCAGAGGCTACTAACGCTGCTACCTCAACCTTTACTATTACATTACTTATTATTGGTATTTCTATTATTGTTGGTATTATCTTTATGCTCTCAATGATTAAATCTATTGTTAACCCAATTAAACAACTACAGCAAAGTGCTCTTAAAATTAGTGAAGGTGATTTGACAGAGTATATTGATATTCATACGAAAGATGAAATAGGACAGCTTGCTGAAGCATTTGTCTCAATGAAAGTTAGCTTAAAAAGACTGATCCGCAATGTTGATCAAAGCTCACAACATGTTCAAACCTCGGCACAAGGCCTTTCAGCGAATGCTGAGCAAAATATCGCTGCATCTGAGCAAGTGACAGAGGCTATGCAACAGGTAGCGATTAGTACGGAAAAACAAACAACAGGAATCGATCAAAATGCTGTTTCTATTGAGGAAATTGCAAAAGGTGTTGTAGAGGTAGCAGATAGTGCCCTACAAGTTTCAGACCTATCCAGCCAGGCCATCCAATTAGCGGAAGAAGGTAGTCAATCTGTTGAGCACACTGTTAATCAAATGGTATCCATTCATGATTCTGTGGCTCAATCCGATACGATGATTAAATCCCTATTTGATCGTACAAAAGAAATTGGCTCCATTATAGAAATTATTAGCGCTATTTCAGACCAAACAAACCTTCTTGCTCTTAATGCTGCTATTGAAGCAGCACGAGCAGGTGAACACGGTAAAGGCTTTGCAGTTGTAGCAGATGAAGTACGTAAATTAGCGGAGCAATCTCATCAATCAGCAGAGCAAATTTCTACTCTGATTACTGGCATACAACAAGATACTGCTAAATCTGTACAAACGATGACGAAAGCTTCTGCAGACGTTCAAGAAGGTTTACAGCTATCCGAGGATACGAAAAAGAAATTTACAAGTATCGTTGGAAGTCTTCGAGAAATTGCTCCTAAAATGGAGGATATATCAGCTTCAGCACAAGAAATGTCTGCCGTTGTAGAGGAGGTATCCGCTACTGCTATTGAACTGTCAGATCATGCAAAACTAAACGCAGCTGCATCTGAAGAGGTTGCCGCTTCAACGGAACAAACATTATCTTCCATGCAGGAAATCGCCTCTTCTGCTAAAACATTGCTTGATATGGCAGATGAATTACAAGGCTATGTAGATCGTTTTAATTACTAAATAAGAAAGCACGATGATACTTGGTTTAGCCCTATCATCGTGCTTTTATCTTGTTATTTAATTATTCATTTACCTCATGGCTAAATTGCCATTCAACGCCAAATTTGTCTGTAAGTGAGCCGTAACATTTGCTCCAAAATGTTTCTTGAAGCTCCATTCTCACGTTACCACCTTCTTTAAGCTTATCAAATGCTTGACGCATTTGCTCTTCATCATCGGATACAACAGCTAATGTGACATTATTCCCTGTGGAAAATGGCATGCCTGGAAATGTATCTGAGAACATAATTCTACTACCGAATACAATAAGTCGTGTATGCATGACAAGATCTTTTGCTTCTTCTGGTAATGGATAGTCTGGATTTTGTGGTGTCTCTCCAAACGTCATAATTTCAGCCTTGTCCGTATTAAAAACGTCTTCGTAAAACGCAACTGCCTCTCGACAATTTCCATTAAAATTCAAATAAACCTCTACTGCCATTTTCAACACTCCTTTGTCATTTTTTGAAACAATTCTATTGTACATGGATTACAAAACATAACACAAATTATAACTAGAATATTTCATCTTCAAAGTAAGTTGGCTCCTTTCTTTTTAAATTTTTTATTTATTTTCACAAAAGCTTTGACATTTACTCAAAAATCATGTAAATTACCAAATGGCGAACAATTTAAATTAAATCTTAAAAAATATTCGTATTTTAGGAGTGTATATAATGGATAACGTATTTGACTATGAGGATATTCAACTAATTCCCGCAAAATGTATTGTAGAAAGTCGTTCAGAATGTGATACTTCTGTTACTTTAGGTGGTCACACTTTTAAACTTCCAGTAGTACCTGCAAATATGCAAACAATTATCGATGAAAATCTTGCAAAGAAACTTGCTGAAAACGGTTACTTTTACATCATGCACCGTTTCCAACCAGAAACTCGTCGAAACTTTATTCTAGAAATGCAAGGAAATGGCTTAATTGCTTCTATTAGCGTTGGTGTAAAAGAAGAGGAATATACATTTATTGAAGAATTAGCAGCTGCTAATTTGGTACCTGATTTTATTACAATTGATATTGCACATGGTCATTCAAATGCTGTTATTCGTATGATTCAGCATATTAAAAAGCATTTACCAAAAAGCTTTGTCATCGCAGGTAATGTAGGAACACCTGAAGCGGTGCGCGAGCTTGAAAATGCTGGTGCAGATGCAACAAAAGTTGGGATTGGACCAGGTAAAGTATGTATTACTAAAATCAAAACAGGTTTTGGTACTGGCGGCTGGCAACTAGCTGCACTACGTTGGTGTGCAAAGGCTGCTACAAAACCAATTATTGCTGATGGTGGCATTCGTACACATGGAGATATCGCTAAATCTGTACGTTTTGGTGCTTCAATGGTAATGATCGGTTCATTATTCGCTGGTCATGAAGAGTCACCTGGTGAAACAATCGAAATTGAGGGTAGAACAGTGAAGGAATACTTCGGCTCTGCTTCTGAATTCCAAAAAGGTGAACGTAAAAACGTCGAAGGTAAGAAAATGTACGTTGAACATAAAGGTAGCATCAAAGATACATTAATCGAGAT
This sequence comes from Lysinibacillus sp. LK3, assembly GCF_001043675.1. Lineage (NCBI taxonomy): Bacteria > Bacillati > Bacillota > Bacilli > Caryophanales > Bacillaceae > Lysinibacillus > Lysinibacillus sp. LK3. Next base: position 14,923 of record NZ_LDUJ01000034.1, on the reverse strand, counting down.
GCAACAAGATTTACAGTCATCTATTTCATATGCTGGTGGCACAAAGCTAGAGGCTATTCGCAATGTTGATTATGTAATCGTAAAGAACTCTATTTTCAATGGAGATAAAGTGTATTAATCGATGTAAACCTGCTATATTAAGCTTCAACATCACCCCAATTAAGAGCTGTTTTTACTCTTGATTGGGGTGATTTTTTTGGACCTATTTCACTTAAAATACCGTATTTATTTTCAGAATTTTCTATTTTATTAAAAAATTATATATTATAATAGAACTATATTGAAGGAATGAAGGAACGGGGGTTGTATCTTATGAAGTCAGTACGTAATAAACTTGTTAGTCTTGCTATTATAGTTATTCTACTATCAACAGGACTAGTTGGAACCGTCAATTATATGGTGGTGAAAGGAGAACTCGATCAGGTAGGTCGAGATAGTCTTAAAAATGGCACACTTGGCATACTTGAACTAATTGCACAGTTAGATACTCAAGTTCAAAATGGGAAATTAACGCTAGAAGAAGCTCAGGAAAGTGCTAGAACACAGATCGTTGGTAATAAAATTGAAGATAACAAAAGATCCATTGATAATCCTGTTAAATATGGAGATAATTTTTATTTCTATGCTTTCCAAGATAGTGGTATGGTTGAAACTCATCCATCCCTAGAAGGACAAAATATTTCAGATTTACAAACAGAGGATGGGCGCTATTTTGTACGAGAAATGATTGAAGCAGCAAATGCTGGAGGAGGATATGTACGTTATGATTGGGCCCTTCCCTCAAATCCTGAAATCGTTGCGCCTAAGATAACGTATGTAGAAAAGGACAAGCATTGGGGCTGGATTATAGCAGCTGGTACATACGAAATGGACTTTAATGCAGGTACGAATAACGTTTTATACTACACACTAGGCATGACTATCCTTGCAACGATTATTGGTGTATCACTCTTCTGGTTCTTCTCTGGACGAATGACAACCTATATACGAAAAATTATGGTCATTACATCTGATATTGCTAAAGGCAAGCTAACTGGTGATGACATACCTGTTACTACAGAAGATGAACTAGGTATACTAGCTAGTAACGTGAATAATATGAAACATAGCTTACACGAAATGGTCAACAATACAAAGGATAGTGCGTCCCAAATGCGCGTTTCTTCAGAAATGCTGAGTGCCATTACTGAGGAGACGACTGCTTCTGCTGATGAAATTCATCAAGCCATCAATGATATATCTAAGGGAGCTGTAGTACAAGCTGAGGAAGCAGAAATGGCCATTAGTAAAGTAGAAACACTGTCCTCACTTATCTCAAATGCTACAGATAAATATAGTGAGATTACAGAAAATATGAATATCATTAATCAATCACAAGAAAACGGTAGACAAAAAGTAGATGTATTACTACAAAATTCAAGTGAGTTTACGCAAGTGATTGAGGAATTAAGAACAACTTTCTCAAGTTTGACGAGCCAAATGAAAGAAATTCATCAAGTCGTACAAACAATTACATCCATTTCTGAACAAACAAATCTTTTAGCACTAAATGCAAGTATTGAAGCAGCCCGTGCAGGTGAACATGGCAAAGGGTTTGCTGTCGTAGCTGAGGAAGTCCGTCATTTATCTGAGGATACGAATGAAGCTACTAATCGGGTTAGAAACCTATTACAGCGTATTGAGGTCGATACCGCTAATTCAGATTCAAAAATGATACACACGCTCCAACTGTCACAAAATCAGGCCATGTCGATTACGGAAGTAAAGGGAGCCTTTACTTTCCTAGCAGACTCCATTCATGACATTACAAAGCACCTTGTTTCTTTAGACAAAGGAATGAATGACATGGCGGAAAATCGAATAGTCGTGATGAACGCCATCAATGAAATAGCAAGTGTCGCTACACAATCTGCCGCAGCTACTGAACAAATTAACGCTTCTATTGACGAACAAAAGTCAGCGGTGACATCTATCATGCACTCCTCTATGGAGCTTCATACAGAGGCAGAGCGCATGTACGACTTGGTAGAACGCTTTACATGATAAAATACTATATAAAAAAGAATGCTACGCATATCCGTAGCATTCCTCTTTTACATTATAGTTTGTTAATTACTGCGTGGATTGTTTCCTTAAGCTCTGCATCGTGATCTGCAAGATCTACAAGGTTCCCTAGACGTTCACGTAATACAGGACGCTCAATTACTAGCTTTTCATCAAGTACTTGTACCAGTAGCTCGATAATAAGTCGATCACGAACATTTAACGCTTCTTCTAAACGTTCTGGTGTAATTTTCGCATCAGTTTTTGCAGATTTTGCCATTTTAAAAACCCCTTTTATATTTTATATTCATGCACATCTATTTTAGCATACCACTAAATTATTTTGAAAACTTTCTTTCATTAAAATATACCAAAACTTTACAAAATAATAAGAAAAGATTTACGACAAATTGTTATATTTATATCATAATACACTACTACTCGACCATATGATGATGTATTTACAAAACCGATTGGAGGAATTGGATGAAGCAAAAAAATACGACTTATTTACAGCTCATTAAAGCTGTGCCAAAATCTCTACAGCTCTTTCTCAATGTTTGCCTTGTACTATTAGCACTGATTCTCTGCTTTTTATTATTTAAGGAGCTAATTGAATTTCTTAAAATATTACTATTCGCTAAGGAAGATGGTGATTATAAACTATTCCTTGCCAATATTCTTATTTTCTTTTTATATTTCGAATTCATCACAATGATCATTAAATACTTTAAGGAGGATTACCATTTTCCACTTCGATATTTTATCTATATAGGTATCACAGCAATGATTCGACTAATTATTGTGGAGCATGATCATCCTCTAAATACGTTAATTTATTCATTAATTATCCTCATACTAATCATAAGCTACTTTATTATTAATATAACGCCACTTGAAAGGCCAACACGTTCTTCCATTCTCATCAAAAATGATTAAAAGCCCTCACGCCCATTCTAAAATGCAGATATACATGTGGGCTTTTCAAACACATAGAAGAATTGCTGTAAAGCCTGTGAATACTGATTATCACTAATCTGTATTCGACTCAGCATAAATAGCTCTTGGACCGTTACTACGCCCATTACTAGTGATGAAAGCTCAGCTACATCTATCGTTACTTCAACATCATAGCTATCACTTTCTAGCATTTTAATTGTACCGTTAACAGCCTCAACAATAAGTTGCTGATTATTTTTTGCCAGTAACGAATCCATAACATTCAATTTAAAGGTCAAAGTGACACCGTTAAAATTGCGTGTTAGTAGCTCATCAAAAAAGCCCTTCACATTAATTATACGGTACATTAGACCAATTCCTGACACGGCACTTGCGTGATAGACACTTGGAATTAAATGATTTGTGCCATTTCTAACATCCTCTAAAAAGAAATGGACATTTTCTTCTTGTGTATTCCATTCGATTCGGTTTACTTGATCTGCTTGACTGTTTAAAAATGTACTAAGCTCTAGCAAAGCCTCCGGAGTTTCATAGATCCACTCCTTAATGACCAAATTATTTAGCATAAAATTACTATCGCTTTGTTTATTAAAAGAAAAGGCAATATAGCCCTGAACTGTACCTTCCTGTTCCATTGCAATCACATAGTTATCTGGATTATTAAAAATAAAAGATAGTTCCGATTGTGTTTTAAGAAACATCCCATGTTTTTTTGCTACTACCCTGTTGTAGCAATCTACAAGCTGTTGTTGATCTTCAACTGTCAAATATTTAAGGTGCTTTTTGGTTGGTCCTTTCGGGAAGCTTGAAGGCTCTACCAAGTATTGATAGATTTTCGGTCCATAGCCAAAACCCATTTTTTTATAAAAATCTGGTCTAAACGGATACAAGGCCACAAAATGAATATTTTTTTCTAAAAAGATATTAAAGAAATGTTGGATTAATTCTTTTGCAGCCTTCTCTTTTTTATGTAATAAATCAACTGCAACAAGTCCTACCCCACCAATTGGTAGCATTTTAGAAAACAGATTCATTTGAAAGTCATGTAGTCGCATACCACCAATGAGTTTGTCATTTTCCCAAAGTCCATAATAATGAAGAGATTCATCATTGCTCTGATTTTGCATAAAGAGCTTTTTCAGCTGTTCTTTTGTTGTTTGTGTTCCATTCAATTTTCCTGGATACGCTCCTACAACGATATTCACAAAGGCTACAAAATCTTGCTCTTTTAATAATTTCTCTACAACCCTCATCATGTCCCCTCCGTTTTCAAATTGTTGCATGTTGTTCACGAATTTTTCATATTAATTTTTATACCCCATAATAACATATATTACCACGACCAATTAATGAGTACTGAAAATGATTAAAGGAGGAAAATGTATGACTTTAATTGATTCATATATTCACGAAGTGACTAAAAGGCTACATAAAAATAAACGTGAGATAATCAAGGTTGAACTAAAGGCTACTATTGAGGATATGTTGCCAGAGCAATATACAGAATCTGAGGTGAAGGAAGTAATTAGGAAGCTTGGAAGCCCTTCAGAAGTTGCTGCACGCTATCAGGATACTCCCCACTTTTTAATTGGTCCAAAGAATTTTGAACAATATACAAGAACCATCAAGCTAATTATTCCTTGGGCAATTCTTATTACGATCATTGTTCAAATAATAGAGAAGATGGTTCTCTATTCTGGAGAAGAAGCACTTCTCACAACCATTATTACAGCATTTGTAGGGATGATTGTTGCAATTATTGCTGTGTTATTTCACGTTTTGTTTTGGGTTACGGTTATTTTTATCATTAAGGACCGTTCTGGGGCTGAAAAGCTTTCGATCCCTTTTCTGAGAGATACCAAGCCATGGTCACCTGATGATTTAATACAAATTAAAAAGATTCCCAAAGATAAAATCATTCCTATAAGTGATACGATTTTTAGCCTTTTAGGAATACTTATTTTTTCTTTTGTTTACTGGAATGCCTATCGTCTTTTAGGTATTTATACAACGAATGACAACGGCAGCTTGAAATTTGTTATGCCTATCTTTAATCAAAATACTTTACAATCGTTTGTTCCCATGGTCTTACTATGTATTATCCTAAGTCTAACTTTAACCTTATTAAAATGGCGTGCAGGACAGTGGACAATGCCTATCGCCATCACTAATGCACTACTTCAAAGTGTAGGAACAATTGTGTTTATTTTAATAGCGATACACCAAGATTTTATTCACAGCGCCTCTATACCTTATATTGCGGCTATTACAGAAACAACCTCAGCTAAAGTTGCCTTCACTATTGATAAAATCCTACTTGTCAGTATGGTTATTGCTGTTTTAGCAAATGTATTTGATATCTACCAAGGATTTAAAAAAGCTAAAATATAACGCCCTTCTACTTCATATACCTAGTAAACCATACATTCAAATCGCCAAAATACCTTTATTCTCTGATGTTTTGTATAATGATAAAGTTGAAAGTATTTTATATATGTGAAAAATAATCTGCACAATTCAATCAGAGTAAGGGGAAAGTACTATGACCATTCTTCTAGTAGATGACAATCAAGTCAATTTATTTGTCATTGAGAAAATACTAAAAAATGCAGGTTATGATAACTGTGTTTCTCTTTCATCTGCTTATGAGCTATTTGATTATTTACAATTAGATTCACCCAATCCGACAGGAAATTCAGTAGATTTAATTTTGTTAGATATTATGATGCCGGAAGTAGATGGTATTGAGGCCTGCAAACGCATTAAGCAAAATGAGAGATTGAAAGATATTCAAATCATTTTTGTTACAGCACTCGAGGATAAAAACAAACTGGCAGAAGCCCTAGACATTGGTGGTGTAGATTATATTACTAAACCAATTAATAAAACAGAGCTACTTGCCAGAATGCGTGTTGCCTTACGTTTAAAGGCAGAATTAGACTGGCACACACAGCATGAAAAGAAAATACAATATGAACTAGATTTAGCAACCCATGTACAAAGGAGTCTTCTTAGCCCACCGTTAAATGAGAAGGACATCCGTATTGAAGTTTCTTATTTACCATCCTCTAATTTGGCAGGAGATATGTATTATTGGTACAAAATAGACGATCATCGTTATGCCATAATATTATTGGATATGATGGGTCACGGTATATCTGCAGCGTTGGTTTGTATGTTCATCTCCTCTGTTCTAAGAGAGGCGGTTAAGCAATTGGTTGAACCTGAGCTTGTCATCCAAGAACTGAATCGTTATATGACGCTATTACAAGATGGGAAAGAGAATAATCTTTATTATTTTACAGCGATTTATTTAATCATTGATACAGAGCAAAAAACAGTCGAGTACATAAATGCTGGCCATCCTCCTGGATATGCACTAATCGATGAAAAAACATGTATTCCATTAGATCAGGGTAGCTGTGCAGTCGGGTTCTTTGATGAAATAAAAGTGAAAAAGCAATTTATCCAATATGAGCATGACATTCAAATTGTGTTATTTACAGACGGTGTGTTAGAGGCAATGGGACCCTGTGAATTAGAATCAGAAAAGCATTTGCAAACGCTAACATCCTCCAAGTGGGATTATTCGCAATGCCTAATCGATAACCTTTTGCCTAAGGATAAACAAGAGAATCAGCCTGATGACATGTGTGTTTTAATGATTCAAGCTAGCACTAATACTATATAAAAAAGCAGAGGCTATCCATTAAAGATAGCCTCTTACTCATTAATACATTTTTTGATAAATTCTTTCGTTTCCAGAAATCTCATTATACTTTGAAATAACCTCTTCAAATCGCAATGTTTCTTTATCCCCTAAGCATAAAAAACCTTTGTCACTTAGACTTTCATAAAATAATTGATGTACCTGGCTCTGGAGCTTAGGTGAAAAATAAATAAGAACATTTCTGCACAGAACAACATGAAATTCATTAAATGAATGATCTGTTACTAAATTATGTTGAGCAAAAATAATATTTTTCAATAATGTTGGATGAAAGTAAGCATATTGATAATCTGTTTGATAGTATTCTGAAAAAGCATGGGCACCTCCAGCAAGCATATAGTTTTTTGTATATGCCTGCATTTTATGAATTGGAAAGGCCCCCTTCTTAGCTTTTTCTAATACTTGCTCGTTCATATCTGTTGCATAAATTACAGATCTCTCTATTAGCCCCTCTTCTTGAAGCAAGATAGCCATTGAATATACTTCTTCACCTGTTGCACACCCTGCATGCCAAATACGGATTTCAGGATATTCTCGTAAAACAGGAATGACCGTTTCACGAAAGGCCTTAAAAAAGCTAGGGTTGCGGAACATCTCCGTTACATTTATCGAAAAATCATTTAATATCTGCTCTAAAAATTCTTTATCATGAATGACCTTTTCTTGTACACGTGAAATCGTTGGGATGTTATTTATCCCCATCCTATTGTAGATTCTGCGTGAAATGGATGAACGATTATATTGCCGAAAATCATAACCCGATAAACGATAAATAGCTTCTAGTAACAAATCAATTTCTAAATTTGTATGCTTATTTAATTGTATATTTTGCTCCAAAGGCTGAAATTGTTGTTCCATGTTCATTAACTCCCCTTAGAAACTAACCATACTCTTAAAACTGATATTAATTGATCTAAATTTAATGGCTTACTAATATAATCAGATGCACCTGCCTGCAATGATTTATCACGGTCATTTTTCATCGCTTTAGCAGTCAATGCAATGATTGGCAAATCGATACGTTTCATTTGCTGACGAATAATAGTCATCGCTTCATAGCCATCCATATTTGGCATCATTATATCCATCAGAACAAGATCGATATCTGGATTAGCCTGCAAGACCTCTAAACATTCTAGCCCATCTTTGGCAACTAGAATATGCATGCCTCTTTTTTCTAATGCCGTTTTCAACGCATAAATATTACGGTTATCATCATCAACTATTAAAATATTTTTCCCTTGAAACACCTCAACCTCATGTTGAAGGGCTTCTTCCATTGCTACTGGCTGCTCTTTGATTTGTTCCTCTTCCACCGTCGTCACAGCCACTTCGTTCATGGCAAGCTTTTGGCAATGCTCCTCTTCAATTCCATTTGGTAGACTCGGAATCGTTAACGTAAAGCTACTACCTTGTCCTTCAGTACTTTGTAATGTAATCCATCCACCAAGTAATTTTGCAAATTCCTTACAAATAGAAAGACCAAGACCCGTTCCACCATATTTTCGGACCGTAGCTCCATCTGCTTGTTGGAATGATTCAAAAATCAGCTGGTGTTTGTCTTTTGGAATACCTATTCCTGTATCTGAAACAGTAATTTCTAACCAATCCGTACTTATATCCTGCATATTGTTTGTTAGTTGTTGTGGTGTAAGCTGGTTAATGTCTAATGTGACAGATCCCTGCTCAGTAAATTTAAAGGCATTCGATAATAAATTCTTTAAGATTTGCTGGAATCTCTTCTCATCCGTATAGAATACATCCACTACATGATCCGCCTTTGAAATATGGAATGCTAAGTTTTTCTTCCTCGCAACTGGTGCAAAGGTATGTTCAATTTGTACAGGTACTTCGCTCATATTCACTTCATTAAAAATAATATCAAGCTTCCCGGCCTCCACTTTAGATAAATCTAATATGTCATTGATTAGAGCAAGCAAGTCCTCTCCTGAAGAATGAATAACTTTAGCAAACTCTGCTTCCTCGTCTGTTAGGTTGTGTTGGCTATTTTCTGCTAGCATTTCAGATAATATTAATATGCTGTTTAAAGGTGTTCTTAATTCATGTGACATATTCGCTAAAAATTCGGATTTGTAATTAGAGTTAAGGATAAGCTGCTCTGCACTTTCTTCTAATTCCTTCTTCGCTTTCTCTAGCTCTCTTGATTTGGACTCTGCCTCTTTCGTGCGTTCCTCAAGCTGCTCATTAATCATAGTCAGCTCTTCTGTCTGCATTTGTAATTCCTCTGATTGTGTTTGAAGCTCCTCTGATTGGACCTGTAATTCCTCTGTCATTGCTCTAGATTCATTCAATAAACGTACAATTTCCATACGCCCTAAAACACTATTAACTGTTAGTCCAAAGGTTTCAGTAACCTGTCTCACTAATTCTTGCTGTAACTTACTGAATTTAGCCATTGTTGCTATTTCAACAACCGCTATAACTTCATTTTCAAAAATGACAGGAATCAATAAAATATTTTGTGGTCTAATTTCACCTAATCCAGTTTTGATTAAACGATAGTCTCTCGGAATATTATCATAGAATAGCACTCTCTTTTCTAATGCACATTGACCGATTAACCCTTGTCCTATTTTGAAACTCTCCATACCAACACAATCATCCGTGTCAGCAAAAGCAGCCTTTTTCACAAACTGTACTTGGTTCTCTGTCACTTCCCGAACATAAAATGCGCCAAGGGATGCTTGGGTTTTCTGTGCTACTTCTGATAGGAAGGTCTCCGCTAATTTTGTAATTGCTGAAATACCTTGATAATTTGTCACGATTTCAGCTACATTGCTTTGTAGCCATTCCCTCTTTTCGACGGACTCTAAAAGCGTATTCGTTGCATTAGCAAGTTCATTCACTTCATCGTTTGTATTCACATGGATTCTTCTTGTAAAATCACCTTTTGTAGCTGCTATTTCTTGAATTGTTTGTGTTACTTCCGTAATCGTTTTTACAATTGAACGGGAAATGCCACTAGCGATAGCAATAGCTATTGTAGAAACTAAAATTAAGATCCCAAATAGAGCACTAGTTAATTTACTATTTTGCTTATCTAACTGACTTGCCTTTGCCTGTGTATAAGCATTTTCAGTGGCACGGAATGAATCGAATAATTTGCGCATTTTTTCCATATCCTGACGACCATTATCCACTTTAAAAAAATCATTTAATGCTTCTACATTATTATCCTTTTTATATTGAATAGTTGGTTCGCCTGACGTTGCAACCCAATGTTCAATTGTTTCCTCTATCTCTTTAAGTTTGTCCTGCTGAGCTGGTTTATCTTTCATTTGTTGATAGAGTTCATTAAAATCTATTTTCCAATTTTCAGCTGCATTATCATAGGGTTCCAGATAACTCTGCTTACCCGTAATGATGAAAGCCCGCTGACTTGATTCCATATCCAATATATATTTTTCAATTTCATTCGTTAAAGTTAGAACATTGGAATCGTACTTAATAATAAAATTTCTTTCCTTCTGCAAAGATGTAATTTGATTATTTAATATGACAACCGTCGCAAGTAGGCAAAGAATGATTACGATATAACCTAATGAAATCTTTGAGCGTATACCCAATTTTAATCTATTTAACATTTGGTTTTCCTACCTTTACCTTTCTTTTACTTTAGTATGATTACTAGTATACATGTAAAAATAACTCATTTTCTCCTATTTTAGATTCATCATAAAGAAATTTTGCTGATTTTGTATCAATAAGTCTCTGTATTTTTCATATACATTTTATATTGAACCATTTCTAATTAAGGAGAGAAAACATTTGGATATTATCGTAAGACCAGGAGATTCACTTTGGCATTTCAGTGAGGTATTTAAAATTCCTCTTCAACTCATTTTAGATTCTAATGAAAATATAAATCCCCAATTTTTAAGAGTTGGACAACGGGTTCGTATTCCTGGTTTTGTGACCAACAACTATCAAATTAAACAAGGAGACTCTTTTTGGCAGATTGCCCAGAGCCGAAACCTCCCCCTAGTCGCCCTATTGCTTGTTAATCCTGATCTCAATCCAAATCGATTACAAATCGGTCAAATGATTCGCATACCCCAACGTATCACATGGCGTTTAGTTGAAGGTAAGCAAACTTACACGTATACCCATATGATAAATGATCTCAGAAAGCTCCTTGATGCATATCCTTTTCTTCATAGCTCAAACATTGGCAGTTCCGTTTTAGGGAAGGAGCTACCTGAGCTATCAATTGGCCATGGTGCAAAACGTGTACACTATAATGGCTCCTTCCATGCAAACGAATGGATTACTACACCTATTATTCTAACATTTTTAAATGACTATTTGCTCGCCCTCACCAATCAAAGTAGTATTCGTGGAATTTCTCCATTTTCTCTTTATCAGCAAACATTCCTTTCTATCGTTCCTATGGTAAATCCTGATGGCGTTGATTTAGTAATACAAGGCCCACCAAATGATGAAGCATTAAGAAATCAACTAATTGAATGGAATAATGATAACGCTGATTTTTCTGGCTGGAAAGCAAATATTCATGGAATTGATTTGAATGACCAATTCCCTGCCAAATGGGAGCTTGAAAGTGCCCGTAATCCAAAAACACCAGGGCCAAGAGATTATGGTGGTGAAAGACCACTATCTGAACCTGAAGCCATTGCAATGGCTGATTTGACCAAGCAACGTGATTTTTCAAGAGTATTAGCCTTTCATACACAGGGACGTGTCATATATTGGGGTTTTGAAAATCTAGAGCCCCCAGAATCAGAGGTGCTTGTAAATGAATTTAGTAGAGTAAGTGGCTATGAGCCCGTTCAATCTGCTGGAAGCTATGCTGGTTATAAAGATTGGTTTATTCAAGATTGGCGTAGACCAGGCTTCACTGTTGAATTAGGAAGTGGTACAAATCCTTTACCAATCAGCCAGTTTGATGACATTTACGAGGAGTCTTTAGGGATTTTCCTTGCTGCATTGTATATGTAAAAAGAGTACTCGAACTCCATTCGCTATGAAATAGTCCTTTTGGGCTTTTCAGCGAATGGGTTTTTTTATTGAAAATCTCATCATCATTGTAAAAAAAGGGGAATAAATTACTTTGACAGACAGAGTAATGTTTGCTACTATTACTCTGACAGATAGAGCAATAAAAAAAGTAGGTGACTTATGGTTCGCAGTGATATTATCCGAGGACATTTGGATTCGATTATTTTACGGTTAATTTCAGAAAAAGACCGTTATGGCTACGAAATTTCTCAGGAAATAAGTCTCCGTACAAACAATCGGTTTCAAATCAAGGAAGCAACTTTGTATGCAGTTTTTCAACGTCTCGAAAAAAAAGAAATTATTGAAGCCTATTATGGAGATGTCTCACATGGAGGCAAAAGAAAGTATTACCGTATTACATCATTAGGTAAGGCCTATTTAAATGAGCTAGTGAATGAATGGTCGGAAGTAAAGGAAATAATCGATTTATTTATGGAGGGCTTAGAATGAAAAGAATAAAAAACCATATTGATGAGCTTTTTAAAGACATTCCTCGAACTAACGAAACGGAAATGGTTAAACAAGAAATCATTGAAAATCTTGAAGAAAAAGTATTTTATTTGATGGACCAAGGTAAAGAACAAGAGGATGCTATTAATAAAGCCATTGTAGAATTTGGAGATATCGAAGACTTAAAGCAAGAGTTAGGTGTTAAAGAACCAGCAAAGAAAAACATGGCTAAATTAAACTTAGAATTTTCAATTTGGGGTAGTGGCTTAATCATTGCATTTTTTATTTTTATTAATCTTTATTACACACCACATACTATTTGGGCAATCTATCCGATTTTCGCCATTCTTTGGTGGCCTTTATCGATGTACTTTGTGTGGTCTCGTAAGAAATGGGGTGAATAAACATGAGGAACTTTATTAACTTTTCTATAGCGGGGAGCTTGATGACAATGATTTTTTTAGGGGTTGTTAATTATACGACATCTCCTCAAACAATGTGGTTTGTATATCCATGCTTATTGCTACTGCTTTGGCCTATTACGTTATTCTTTATGGCTAAAAAATTGTATAAACAATACTCAATTGTTTGTAGTGCCTTAATTATTACATTTCTAATAGTTGAAAATTATATTTACGCACCAGATCATTTATGGTTTGTCTATGCGATTTATCCAATTATCTGGTGGCCAATCCTCATGTACTTAGATGAAAAGGCAAAAACGTTAAAAACAGCTCTAATTGGATGTGCTTCTACCATCATCTATTACTCTATATTGAATATGATTGTATCTCCTCAATATCCTTGGGCAATTTATCCTGCTTTTTTAGTGATATGGTGGCCTCTAGCTTTATATCACGCGCAACGAAAAACCTTTGTAGCATTCTCCGTTACAGCTACGATACTAATTAGTATCTTTTTCATTACAGTAAATGTTGTTTCTTCACCAAGCGTTATATGGGCGATTTACCCTATTTTTGTGACACTTTGGTGGCCTCTGAGTATGTATTTTTATGTGTATAAAAGAAAAATGTATCATGCTAGCTTTATGAAACGCATGTAAAGTAGGTATTGTATGAAAAGGATTAAAAAGTTCATTAAATATCTTGTCTTGATTATGACCTCCTTACTATTATTAGCACTTGTATTTCCAACATGGACATCATCTATAGAGGACATGAACAGCATTAGTACGCTAGAACAGGTAGAAATTAACGGCAGTGACCATGAAATTATGATACGGGGCCATAACAAAAATAATCCTGTCATCATCTTTGTCCATGGCGGACCAGGTTGCTCTGAAATACCCTACGCTAAAAAATATCAAGATTTATTGGAAACCGAATTTACAGTGGTAAATTATGATCAAAGGGCTAGTGGGAAGTCTTATCATTTTTTTGAGGACTACTCAAATCTTTCATCTGATTTGCTTGTGGAGGATTTACTAGCACTGACTGACTATATTGCTAATCATCTAAATAAAGAAAAAATTATCTTAATTGGTCATTCCTACGGTACCTATATTGCCACACAAGCAGCTGCTAAAGCTCCTGATAAATATGAGGCCTATGTAGGGATTGGTCAAATGAGTAATACCGTTGAAAGTGAGATGGACAGTTTACACTTTACGATCAAACAGGCTCAGCTTAAGAGTAACACAGAGGATGTTGCACATTTACAGAGGTTAATGGAGGAAATTAGTAGTGGTAAAACATTTACGCCTCGTCATTTAGTGAGCAAATACGGTGGAGCTACAAGACTTATTACTAACCCTGATGGAAATATGTTAGGGATGCTTTTTAGTACCGAATATAATTTGTTAGATATTATTCGCTATAGCAAGGGGATATCCCTATCGCAAGAAGTCTTAGTAAACGAAATCTTGCAGTCCCCACTTCCTGCGAAAGTCAATTCACTGACTCTTCCCTTCTATTTTGTAATGGGGGATTATGATTATCAAACATCATCGAATAGCGCTAAAAAGTACTTCGACCAAATTATCGCGAAGAAAAAGGAATTCATAGCATATGAACAATCTGCTCACTACCCCCAGTTCGAAGAAAAAGAGAGATTTTTCGAATGGATGCGTACGACTTTTAAAAAATAAATATTTCTTAAAGTAATTCTACACTTGGTAGCATTTATTTAATTACTATATAATTTAATTATTAAATATTTTAGCGGACGTGATTATATGCCAAAAAATCTAAACAATGTAGAAATTATTATGAAAGAAATGCTGGAAATACAGCAGAAGTCGAAAATGTTTGTAGATCTTTTATCTGAAGGAGAGGCGTTATCACAAAACCAATTAATATTACTCCTACAGCTAAAAATAAATAATGGGATGAAGGCAACAGAAATTGCTGAATTCTTTAGTGTAACACCCGGAGCTGTAACTTCCATGTGCGATAAACTGGAAAAACTCGAACTCATACAAAGAATTAGAGAAAATAATGATCGACGTGTGGTCAAAATGGCTTTAACCAATATTGGTGACATGAAGGTTCAAGAAATCTTTTTAAAGTTTTCTCAGGATAAACTCATAGACATGGCCAACATCTTACGCGAAGTAAACCAATTAATGAATAAAATTTTTTAGGATTTCAACAAATTGAAATCCTTTTTTTATTGTTTAATTTAAGCTGTGCTTTTGTTCTTGACAAATGGAAGTAGCATATAATTTAATTAATATATATT
>NZ_LDUJ01000033.1:0-27288 GCF_001043675.1 Lysinibacillus sp. LK3 | reverse complement strand
TAAAAGATAAGAATAGCCTTTTAACTACTATGGCTGCTTTTTTGCTTTATCAATAATTTGCATTAGCTCTTCCAACATATCAAAGGGTTGATATTTCCCACTCTTGCGTTCATCTATTGTTAATTTTAACTGCATGCCATCCATACCAAAACCAACAGCACGCTCGAATTTCATCGATTCTTCAATAATCTTACTGCCATCGACACTTGCCGTCCCTTGTTCTGACAATAGTATTGTAATAAGTTTTTGCTTCTCCTTTACAGATACTACTCCCGCACCTAAGCCCCAAACTTTCATTCGTGCTATTCGAAGTAAACGCTCTGTTTCAATTGGAAGATCGCCAAATCGATCCTCTAATTCCTCCATGATTTCGTCATACTCCTCCACCTGATCCATGGCTTTAATTCGTTTATACATTTGGATCTTTTGATAACCATCTGGAATGTAAGCGTCTGGAATATAAGCATCAATACTCAGCAAAATTTCTATATCTGGCTTTTCTTCTTTTTTCACGCCTGTTTGACGTTCCGCGATGGCATCCTGAAGCATTTGTGAATATAAATCAAAGCCAACTGAATCAATAAAGCCATGTTGCTGCGCTCCAAGTAAGTTTCCTGCGCCCCGAATAGATAAATCTCGCATCGCAATTTTAAAGCCTGAGCCAAGCTCTGTAAATTCTTTAATTGCTTGTAAACGTTGCTCCGCTACATCTGTCAGAACTTTGTCGCGTTGGTACATAAAATATGCATAAGCTACTCTGTTAGAACGTCCAACGCGCCCGCGTAATTGGTAGAGCTGTGCTAAGCCCATGCGATCAGCATCATGGACTATTAATGTATTTACATTCGGTATATCGACACCAGTCTCGATAATTGTTGTCGTAACAAGCACATCATAATCGCCCTCTAAAAAGGCTAAAATCACTGATTCTAGCTCTGACTCAGTCATTTTTCCATGAGCAAAGCCTATACGTGCTTCAGGGACGAGTACTTGAATCTCCTCAACCCTTCGAGCCATATCCTCAACCCGATTATATAAATAAAATACTTGTCCGCCACGTGCCATTTCCCTCTCAATAGCTTCTCGTACTAATGCACCACTGTGCTCCATCACATATGTTTGAACTGGGAAGCGATTAGCAGGAGGCGTTTCAATAACAGATAAATCTCGGACCCCTACCATGGACATATGAAGAGTCCTTGGGATTGGTGTAGCCGTTAAAGTTAAGACATCGACATTTGTCTTTAACTGTTTAATTTTTTCCTTATGCGTCACACCAAAACGTTGCTCTTCATCCACAATTAACAGGCCAAGGTCTTGGAAAATTAAATCTTTAGATAAAATACGGTGTGTTCCAATAACTATATCGACTCGGCCTTCTTTTAAGCCTTTTAATGTGGCTGTTTGCTCTTTCTTCGAACGGAAGCGAGATAACAATCCAACATTAATGGCGAAATCCTGAAAGCGCTCACGAATTGTCTCATAATGTTGCTGAGCCAAGATAGTAGTAGGGACAAGGAATGCCACTTGCTTTCCATCTTGAATAGCCTTAAATGCGGCACGAATGGCTACCTCTGTCTTACCATAGCCTACATCGCCACAGACTAAACGATCCATAGGGCGTTCACGTTCCATATCTCGTTTTACTTCAACAATTGAACGTAGCTGATCCTCTGTTTCCTCATAAGGGAACATCGCTTCAAAATTACGTTGGTCGTCGTTATCAGGTGTAAAAGCATGACCTTTCTCTGCTTCACGCTTTGCATACAGCTTTATTAAATCATCTGCAATATCCTGTACAGCAGAGGATACCTTCGCTTTAGCCTTTTTCCACTCTGCTCCACCTAATTTATGTAGCTTTGGTTCACGATCCTCTGACGCCACATATTTTTGGATTAAGTCTATTTGCTCTACGGGTACATATAATTTATCGTCTGCACGATATCGAATATGCAGGTAATCCTTATGTGTACCATTAACCTCTAATGTCTCTACACCAATATATTTACCAATCCCATGATGAACATGTACAACATAATCACCTGGCTTAATTTCCGTATAACTTTTAATACGTTCAGCATTGGTCATTTTTTGTGTGCGTGCTTTTTTCTTTGCCTGCTGTTTAAAGAGCTCGTCTTCTGTTACAATCGCTAAACGCTGCAGAGGCAATTCAAAGCCACTCGACAAGCCACCATCTACAATATAAATACCAGGTTCTGTTGGCTCACCTATCGCTGTATGAATATCGTATTCTTCAAGCATTTGCTGAACTCTTTTCACTCGTTCTTTATCCCTTGCTATGATGAGAACTGTAAATTTGCCAAGTAACCAGCGTTCAACCTCACTTTGAAGCAAGGACATTTGTCCATGAAATTGCTGCATTGGCTTGCAAGAAAAGTTGGTTGTTTTAGTAAACGTAATCCCTGCAAATGTTCGCGAAAATAATGAAAATGAAAGCTTTTGTTGTGACAACATCGCCAATATTTCTTTTAATGAGAAGGCAGGTTTGACATCATGAACCATTTTTCCCTCTTCGATTAAAGATAAAAACCATTCATCCTCTTCACGTTCCCATGCATCCATTACCTCTTGAATACGTCCAAGTTCGTCAAAAAGCACAATACCATCATGTTCAAAGTAATCTCCCAAAAAGGCTGTTTTATCGTATAATAATGAGCCATATTTGTTTACATAATCAGGTAAATTTCCTTGCTGTAGCAATTCAATATCATATTGAATATGCTGATACAGAAGTTCCTTTGTCTCCTGCTTTTTTACCTTCTTTAGACTGGCTGCTAATGCCACTTCTAAACGGCCTGCTAATGCCTGTCTTTCTGATTTCGTAAGAATGACCTCTGAAGCAGGAAGAATACGAATTTTTTGTAATTTATCAATAGAACGTTGGTCATCTGCTGAAAATGTTCGTATGGAATCAACCTCTGTGTCAAATAATTCAATACGAATAGGTGATTCCAAATAAGGTGGATAAATATCTAAAATCCCCCCACGCAACGCGAACTCTCCAGGTGATGTCACCATTGAATTCCGTACATAGCCCATCTCTACTAATGTTTGTAACCACATCTCAATTTCAATATCTTCGCCTACGGCTGTTTGTAAAAAATAATGTAGCCAGTGTTCCTTAGGCTGCATTATTTTACGTAAACCAGCCACAGGTATTACATATATGGCTTTCTCACCTCTAACTAAGCAATCAAGCGTCGCAATTCGCTCCGCGCGAAGTTCTGGTGAAGCTACAGAAAGATCGGCTGCAATAAATTCATCTGCTGGGTAATAATGAACATGTTCTTCACCTAACAATCCAGCAAGCTCATCAACCATTTTTTGTGCCTGCAATAGATTAGGAGAGATAATATAGATTGGCTTCTTTACATATTCAAATAACACATCGACCATTACGGGGCGTGCGCTTCCTGTTAAACCTGTAATAAGCTGTGATGCAGTTTGACCGCTCTGAATTTCCTTTAAAAATGATGTAATATGTTTATCTTGCGACACAAGCTGTCGTAAAACCTCCACAGTCAAAAGCTCCTTTCAGCATAAATTCTATATTTTTATTTCTATTATTCTAGTGTTATTTTACATATCTCTATTAATGGCTGTTTTATGAAATGGAAAAAGCCTTGAACACACATAAGTGTGTCAAAGCATCCTTCCAATTATTGAATCCATTTATTGAGTGCGTGATAATCTGGATATTGTCTCAGCGAATCCTCACATTGCTCACAAATGCAGTGCACAGTCGTTTGACCATGTTGATCTTTCTCAACATAATCATCCGCTTCTCCCAATTCGAAAATATGCAACTTTCGAATTGTATCATCTGCATCAAATGGTAGTGTCCCTATTTCTACTTCACAATGCCGACATCGATAGCGAACTGACATCTCCAAATCATCCTCCTTTAAGCAACTTTCTACTTAAAGTATAGACATTTATAAAAAGGATTATGCACTTTTCACTGTCATCCTCATTGCAATAACTTAAAAATTAGAGAATTAATTTTTACCTGTAGCTAAGACTATTCACTACAAGTATTAGCTGTAATAATAGTGTAAGGCAGCTCATTACTCACCTTACACCATGCCAATTATCCAAAAACTTTAACATAAATTTTATTACTTCCATCTATTTGCTTGCGTTAAAGTGATTCATCACATCAAGAAACGGCTTTGAAAGAGATGCTTCAACAGCGTTTACAGAATTTACAATGGCGTCTTGCATAAGAACTTGGTCTTCCTTCGAAAATTTAGCTAACACATAGTCTGCTACCTTCATGCCCGCTGGTGGACGATTAATGCCCACTCGAATACGATTAAATTCCTGAGTGCCTAAATGTTGAATTAATGATTTAATGCCGTTATGACCACCTGCACTCCCTTTTTGGCGCAGACGTAATTTACCTGTCTCTAAATCCAAGTCATCATAAATGACAATTAAGTCTTCTACCTCTATGTCAAAATAGTCCATTAGGGGACCAACACATTCCCCTGATAAATTCATATATGTTAATGGTTTAACAAGTAGAACCTTTCCTTCTGGTCGATGTACAGTTGTGTACATCCCGTTAAATTTTGAATTTGTTAAAGGTGTTCCCCATTTTTCTGCTAACGCATCAATAACATCAAAGCCGATATTATGTCTTGTATGCTCATAAGGTTTACCTGGGTTTCCTAAACCAACGATAATTTTCATAAGTACCTCTCTTCTTTCAAATCTAATAGTCATTATTTTACCATATAGCACGCCTAGAAAGCATTTTGTACAATTGTTAAAAGGCATAAAAAATAAGGCTAACAAGAAAGCTATAGCCTTCTTATTAGCCTTAAGCGTATTTATTTTTATACTGACTCTTGCCCTTCTTCATTTTCTGTAGTCTCTTCCTCTACAGAAACAGGCGCCACAATGGTTACTAACATATACTCATCTTCACTAATAATTTCAACAGATGTAGCATCGCGAATATCTGCTACTGTTAGGGATTCCCCAATTTTCAACGATGAAATGTCCACATCAATTGATTCGGGTAACTCTGTTGGCTTTACTTTAACTTTTAATTCTAAGTTAGGCTGCATTAAAATACCGCCCTCACTCACACCAACTGACTGTCCAAGTAATTTAATCGGGACATCAGCTTCTAGCTCTTCCGCCATATTAATGGCTAAAAAGTCAATATGATTTACTTCATCTTTCAATGAACATTGCTGAATCTCTGACACAACAGCATTCACCTTTTTCCCCTCTAACTCTAGCGAAAACACACTATTTTGCCCATTTTTTTGAATGGACTTTTTAAAATCTTTTGCAGCAATAGAAATTGGGGTTGAATCTACTTTGTAGCCGTAAATAACTGCAGGAATGGCTCCCCCTTTTCTAAGTTGGGTTAATGTTGAACGATGCCCAGTTTCGCGCTTTGTAACACTTAATACTGTACTCATACTTCTTTATTCCCCTTCCAAGAAAATTATTTACGCCTCAACAATAATTCGTTGTAGGCTATGATAATACTTAGCTCTATTTGTTTAAGGTAGAGTAAATATTATTAAGACACATTATTATTATACCCCTTTGTGAGAAGGCTCACACATAAAACACTCATCTATTTCTTCGTCTTGATGAAATAGTGTCCAATTATATAGAAAAGACCAATCTACTCAAAGAGTAGATTGGTCTTATACTTACAATATTTATTAATCAAATAGAGTACTTACAGATTTATTTTCATAAACGCGAGAGATAGCATCCGCCATTAATTTAGCTACAGAAAGCTCTGTAATTTTTGGAGATTTTTTCTCGTCTGAAAGCTGAATTGTATTTGTCACCACTAATTCTTTAATAGCAGAGTTTTCAATACGTTCAATTGCTGGACCAGATAATACAGGGTGTGAACAGCAAGCGTAAACTTCTTTTGCACCAGCAGCACGTAACGCATCTGCCCCAATTGTAATTGTACCTGCTGTATCAATAATATCATCAATCAAGATTGCCACTTTACCATCAACATTACCAACAATGTTCATCACTTCCGCAACGTTTGGTTTCGGACGACGTTTGTCAATAATTGCAATCGGTGCTTTTAATCGTTCAGCCATTTTACGAGCACGTGTTACCCCACCATGATCTGGTGAAACAATAACGATCTCATCTCCTGGAATACCTTTAGATTTGAAGTAATCAGATAGTAATGGTACTGCCATTAAGTGGTCGATTAGGATATCGAAGAAACCTTGGATTTGAGGTGCGTGTAAATCTAATACGATAACACGTGTTGCACCAGCAGTTTCAAGTAGGTTTGCCACTAATTTAGCTGTAATTGGCTCGCGCGCTTTTGCTTTACGATCTTGGCGTGCATAACCATAATAAGGCATTACAACGTTTACTGTACGAGCAGATGCACGTTTAACTGCATCTACCATAATTAAAAGCTCCATTAAATGTTCGTTTACAGGTGCAGAAGTAGACTGCACGATAAACACATCACAACCTCGAATACTTTCTTCAATGCTAATTTGAATCTCTCCATCACTGAAGTGCTTAACAGAAGATTTACCTAATTCTACGCCCATTTCCTGCGCAATTTCTTGAGCTAATGGATTATTAGAATTAAGTGAAAATATTTTTAATTGTGAGTTTGCATAATGATACGGCATGATGGCCTCCTGTTTAGTTGATAATTATTTTGAATTTAATTTGCTTACATAATTCGGTTTGTTTTCTTGTCTTGCACGAGCTATGGCAAGTGCATCTTCAGGAACTTCTTTTGTAATTGTAGAACCTGCTGCAATAAATGAACCTTTTCCAACTTTCACTGGCGCTACTAAGTTAGTATTACATCCTACAAATACATCATCTTCAATAATCGTTTTGAACTTGTTTTTTCCATCATAGTTTACTGTAATGGAACCACAACCAATATTGACGTTACTACCGATCTCAGCATCGCCAATATAACTTAAATGTGAAACTTTCGAGCCGTTATCTAGCTTGCTTTTCTTCACTTCTACAAAGTTACCAATTTTGACATGACTACCGATGTCTGAAAGTGGTCGAATATGAGCAAATGGCCCAATAGCAGTATCCTCTGCAATAGCGCTTTCACGGACAACTGAAGAATGTATAGTTGTACGATCACCAACGCGGCTATCTATGATTTGAGTGTTTGGCCCGATAATGCAATCTTCACCGATCACAGTAGCACCTTCAATCATTGAGCCAGGTTGAATCACCGTATCACGCCCAATAACTGCATCTGCACTAATATGCGTTGTTTCAGGATGGATAATTGTTACACCATTCCGCATATGCTTCTCGTTGATTCTTGTACGCATTAAGGTCTCGGCTTGTGACAAAGCCACGCGATCGTTAACACCTAGTGTTTCTTCAAAATCATCAGTGACATATGCTTCAACAATATCACCTTGCTTTTGTAAAATTTCAATGACATCTGGTAAATAGTATTCACCTTGAGCATTATCATTTTTCACAAGCTTCAATGTTTCAAATAATAATTTGTTATCAAAGCAATATGTGCCTGTGTTTATTTCTTTTACTAATTGCTGCTCTGCTGAAGCATCCTTTTGTTCAACAATTTGCTCCACCTGTCCGTTACTGCCACGTAATATACGGCCATAGCCAGTTGGATTTTCAGCAATTGCAGTTAAAATAGTTGCTTTAGCATTCTTTGCTTGATGATGTTCGAATAGAGCTTGCATCGTTTCAGGACGAATTAGTGGTGTATCTCCACATACAACTAATGTTGTACCTTCTTCATTACCTAAAATGGCCTCTGCTTGTTGCACAGCGTGCGCTGTACCTAGTTGCTCAGCCTGCAGCACATACTCACTTTTATCACCAAGCTGTTGTTGCACTTTTTCAGCACCATGTCCGACAACCGTTACAATGCGATTCACATCTAACGACTGAATATGATCCACCACATGTTGTACCATTGGTTTCCCACATACTGGATGGAGCACTTTATATAATTTGGACTTCATACGTGTACCTTGACCTGCAGCCAAAATGACAGCAAAAATATTGCTCATCTGTAAGTCCTCCAATACGCTCATTTTCTCTTATGACTATATAGCAAAATTCATCTATTTTCAAGGCATGTAGAGTTGACAAAAACATGAATTCCTAAATCCAATGCACCTTATGCTCGAATGTCATGAAGTATATCCTGAAATTGCTCATATTATCTTTTTATCAAAATAAAAAGAACCCTTCCAACTAGAAGAGTTCTTCCTATCTTTTTTACCGTAAGTTTGTAACATATCCTTAAAAAGTAAGTTATTTACTATTTATTACACACCGATTCCCTCTAATTCTTCTTCTTTACCAGCTTCCTCTATTTCACTAGAGTTATGATACTCGTTTAAAATAATCTCCTGAATTTTATTTCGAGTATCAGAATTAATTGGATGAGCAATATCTCTAAATTCCCCATCTGGTGTTCGTTTACTAGGCATAGCTACAAATAAACCAGTATTTCCATCAATGACACGAATATCGTGAACAACAAACTCATTATCAAGTGTAATGGAAGCAATCGCACGCATGCGACCATCCGTCTGTACCCGACGTAATCTCACATCAGTAACTTCCATTTTCTCACCACCTCTCTTCTTGGATGCCTAAATGAAAATATTATATTCTCAATTACCGAATATTTTCCTTTTCATAGTCTATCAAATTTTCTAAAAAATTTGAATACTTATTAGAATAATATTTTTTCTTATATACGTAATTTTTGACAATTGTTTGTCGGCGTAAAAAAACCCACTAAAAAGAATAAAGATTCTCTTTAGTGAGCTTAATAAGTTTTTTATTTATTTTACGATTGCGATTACTTCGATTTCTACTTTTACATCTTTCGGAAGACGGGCTACCTCTACAGCTGAACGAGCTGGTTTATGATCACCGAAATGATTTGCATAAACTTCATTCATCGCTACAAAGTCATTCATATCTTTCATAAAGACCGTTGTTTTCACAACATTATCTAAAGAAGTTCCAGCTTCCGCTAAAACAGCTTTTAAATTAGCAAATACTTGATTTGTTTGTACAGTTATATCGCCTTCCACTAAATCACCTGTAGCTGTTAATGGAATTTGACCAGAGCTATAAAACATACCGTTAACAATAATACCTTGTGAATATGGTCCGATTGCTGCTGGTGCATTTGTTGTTGCTACTACTTTCATTTGTCATGTCCCCTTTTAGAAAAATAGTTACCTTCACTTAATGCAATTGTTCGATCTTTTTCATTAACTTCATGAAGCTTTACAAGTGAATAATAATCATCTACTAATGTTTCGTCCGCATGCTCAGCCTCCACAAGCACTGCAATGCCTGCTAGCTGACAGTCAAACTCTTCTAAGAGATTTTTCATGCCATTCATAGTACCGCCGACCTTCATAAAGTCGTCAGTAATTAATACACGTTGTCCACTCTTCATGCTTCTTTTTGATAATACCATTGTCTGAATTCTTCTGGAAGAACCAGATACATAGTTAATGCTTACTGTAGAACCTTCTGTTACTTTACTATCTCTTCTCACAACAACCACTGGTACATTTAAATGTCTTGCAATGGCATGAGCGATGGATATCCCTTTAGTTGCTACTGTCATTATGACATCGATTTGTTGATCTGCAAAGGCCGAAGCAAAGACCTTTCCTACACGATTAATTAAATCTGGGTTTCCAAGCAAGTCTGTCATAAATAAGTAACCACCTGGTAACAATCGATCTGAATGTTCTAGCTCTGCTTTTAAATCTTGAATCACTAAACGTACTTCAGCCTCGGACATTTTCGGAATATACTTTACTCCTCCTGCAGCACCCGGCACTGTCATCAATAACCCGATTCCTTTTTCTTCGAATGTTTCTTTTACAATCGTTAAATCTTCACTAATGGATGACTTAGCAGATTGATATAGTTCTGAAAAATAAGTTAGCGGGATCAGCTGATGTGGATGTTCTAGTAAGTAGTACGTCATATCAACTAGTCGTTCACTACGCTTCCATTTCATGCGACCCTCTCCTAAACACGAATATTTATAGGTAAAATTAACACAAATTTGCGTTTCTAAGCAAGCGTATTTCGCTCACCCAAAATTCGTACTGCATAAACTTCCTCACAAAAACCACGTAAACCATTATAAATGCGACTTACACGAGCTTCACTATCCACTAGCCCAAATACAGTTGGACCGCTTCCACTCATTAGCGTGGCATCTGCCCCAAAGCGCTTCATTTGTTCCTTTAACATCACAACTTCTGGGTGTAGCTTAAATGTTACAGTTTCCAAAACATTTCCTAATGAAGAACATAATAGCTCATAATCTTTTGTCTCTATAGCTTGTATCATCTGCTGTGTATTGGGGTGTTGCAGTCCTTCAACCTTAAGACCCCCATAAACTTCTGCTGTCGACACACCAATTTTAGGCTTAGCTAGTACAACCCAACAATTAGGTGGAGCTGGTAATTCCTTTATTTTTTCGCCTCGTCCTGTAGCGAGTGCCGTGCCTCCGTAAACACAAAACGAAACATCCGAACCAATTTTAGCACCAAGTTCCGCTAATTCATCTATTGATAAACCTAAATCCCACAGTTCATTTAGCCCTTTTAATGTTGCAGCTGCATCACTACTACCTCCTGCGAGTCCTGCTGCTATGGGGATTTCCTTTTCAATCGTAATGGATACACCTTGTCTAATGCCATATGTATCTTTAATGAGACGCGCTGCCTGATAAGCAAAATTACGATGGTCATTTGGTACAAAATTATCTGTTGAAATTATTTGAATAACACCATCTTCTCGAGATTCAAGACTGATACGATCAGCTAAATCGACTGTTGTCATAACCATCTCCACTTCGTGAAAATTATCCGGTCTTTTATAAAGTACATCTAATGTTAAATTAATTTTTGCAGGCGCCTTTACATAAAGCATCTTTCTTCCTCCTTATAGCTACACGTATAAACAGTTCTTTTTTTCGCGCAAGATTATTCATTTTATTTTACCATATTGAGAATACGAAAATGGAAAAAAAGAACCGTTTACCCTATTCGGAGTAACGGCTCTCTCTCGTCAGTTGTATTTGTTGTGTCAGTAAGGATTTTCATCCCTGCTGAATGAAACTTTATAAGATGACTATTTTAGCAAAAACAGTCTACTTACGCTCTTGCTCACTACTTGCCCGTTCTGCCATTTCTATGGCACGTTTGACCATATTACCAGCATCACGAGCTTTTATGCCGCCCCAGCCTTCCTTTTGCACAACATCATAAAATCCAAGTTCTTTTGCGATCTCTTCTTTTAAACGAGGTGACATGATACCTTTTCTAGGCATATAAACTCCTCCTTTAACAACTGACGAATTTAGTATGCCCGTGAAAACGCAAAACACTCATGTATTTTTAATATACATGAGTGTTTCTAAAATATAGAAATAAGTACTAGAAACTATTTTGCGACAGCAGCCTTTGCTTCGTCTAAAAATGTAATCTCTACTGCTTCAGTTAAAATATCTGTGTAGCTATACGATACGCGCTTGCACGTATTGTCTTCTTGATCGAGCTCTACTACAAAGATGGCGCGATATGTCTCACGTAGTATCCCTGCACACTCAACCGTTTTCTTGCGACCACCGTTTGCTTTTAATTGCAAACGTTTACCCAAATGACAATCCAACGACTTTTTAATGTCCGCTAAAGTTTTTGGCATTTTCGCTTACACCTCACTAATAACAAGTATAAGCTAATGGCCCAAAAATGTCAACAAAATATAATATTTTATCAGCCTCTTATAAATCTTGTCAACTTATTTTTTATAAAAAAATATATATTTTTTTACATATCCGAAAAATTGTTAACAAAAATTTTTACTTTGCAAATACAGGATGCAGTGCATCAGCTAATTTCCCAAACTCTTGAATTGAAAGTGTTTCTCCACGGCGAGTTGGCTCAATATTTGCTAACTCTAATGCCTGTAAAATTTGATCCTTTTGTGCCTTTCCATTAGGTAAACCAGATTGCAGGTTATTATAGATTGTTTTTCTTCGCTGCACGAATGAAGCACGCGTTACAACAAATAAAAAATCCTCATCTATTACTTTTACTGGTGGTTCCTCATGCTTAATAAGGCGAATTACTGCAGAGTCGACGTTAGGTTGCGGCATGAAAACGGTTTTTGGCACTGTCATCGCAATATCTGCTTTCACGTAATATTGTATTGCAATTGATAAAGAACCATATTCTTTCGTCCCTGGCTTAGCTGTTATACGGTCTGCTACCTCTTTCTGCATCATCACAACAAAACCACGGATCGGTAATCGGTCATTGAGTAACTTCAGTAAAATTGGGGTCGTTACATAATACGGTAAATTTGCTACAACCATAATATCATCAATACCTGGCATCTCATCTGCAATTACTTTCTCCACATCTGCCTTAAGTATGTCAGAGTGAATAATAGACACATTATTATATGGACTAAGCGTATCTTCTAGTACAGGTAATAAACGTTGGTCAATTTCAAAGGAAACTACCTTTTTAGCGCTTCTCGCCAAATGCTCAGTTAATGCCCCAATCCCAGGACCAACTTCAATTGCGCCACTATTCTCAGTTAAATTGGCGTGACTCACTATATTTCTTAAAATGTTCGGGTCAATTAAGAAGTTTTGACCTAAACTTTTTTTAAATGAAAAACCATACTTTTTTAATATTTCTTGTGTTCGAATTGGTGTAGCAATATCCTTATGCATCATTTTCCTCCTGATCTAACTGTGCGATAGCCGCACCAAATTGCTCCTCTGTAATCTGAAACATTTTCAATCTTTTATGAAGTTGTTTACCATTTGTAGCACCTATATTTAAAATTTCCCCTAGTCTATCACGACGCTGCTTTGATTGTGGATGTCCAATTAAACGAGCAGTCATTAAATCTTCCAGTGTAATTACCGCTTCGTTTAGCAACTCATGTGTAGGGGTATAGACATGTTGTAGTGCTTCACGTATATCCTCATCAGCAGCATGCTCAATCCCTAACCCTTTACCGTTTTTAGCGATCGTTTTCGCTTTTGGTAAAAAGGCATGCTTCACCCCTTTTACACGCTCCTCGATAATGGCGCGTATTCGACGTCCTGGATAGTCTGGATCAGTAAATACGATAACTCCACGTTTTTCTTGGGCGTGCTGAATTCGCTTTAACGTTTCTTCAGAAATTGCAGATCCATTCGTTTCTATAGTATCTGCTTGTACAGCACGTTTAATAGCTGTCGTATCATCTTTTCCTTCAACAACAATAATTTCTTTAATTTGCAAAAAGGCTCCTCTTTTCTATCTACCTTATCTTCTGACCATTTTACAACTGCTCTATACGATTTGTACAGGAATACAAGGTTCAGATGAGCTTATCTTATTCAACTTTCTCTCTACATACCTACAACATCATTTGCTAAAAAAATAATAAAGAAGCCTTCCCGCCAGTCAAAACAGGAAAGCTCCATTTGTGAAAAACATTTTGATTAATTTTACAATTTTTTTAATTTAATACTTTAACGCGCACTTTCTTACGTCCCCAGTTACGTGCTTGGGCATCTGTTTGTACAAGTATGTCAATCTTATTACCCTTAATTGACCCACCAGTATCCCCAGCTATAGCAGTTCCATAGCCTTCTACCCAAACCTTTGATCCTAACTTAATAACAGAAGGGTCAACTGCGATCACCTTCAAGCCAGAATTTGAACGTAGGTTTATACCAGTTGCTGATGTACCAGTACAACCGTTGCAATATGGTGTATATGCTGTTGCCGTTACATAAAATTCTTTTCCGTTAGTAGGCTCTGCTGAACCACGTGACACAGTTGCTGCACTTGCAACAATTGTTTTTGTGCCTACAGCAACCACTTGTTTCTTCGGCTCTTTTAAAACTTTCTCAGATTGTAGGTTTTTTGCCACAACCTTACCGTTTTCTTTGACAACCTCATACGTACGAGAAATCGAACCCTTCTCGCCCGTTGCTACTACTTTTTGTTTCCCCTTTTGCAATGAAGCATCCTGCTTCTTTTCAACTGCGAAATCTAAAGAGTCTTCCACTACATCGATAACCTTTTCTACGCGAACTACTGTGATTTTACTCTCCGGAGTAATAACGTTCTCCAGGTTATTTTCGACACGATCGAATTCATTTAGCTGAATTCCTTGTTGTTTTAAAAAGTTAGCGACCGTAGTCGAAGTGGACCATACTTGTCTTTTATTTACGCCATCGACAAGCGCTACTTGAAACGCTTTTTGAATATCGATTTTGTTTTCTGCTCCTAGTTCAGTATCTAGACCTTGCGCTAAAGAGTCATGTTCAGATACTTTAATATTTGCTTCCTTCAAAATGTCCTTCACAAGTGTTTCAGTTGTCCAAACTTTTGACTGATTTCCATCAACTGAAATAGTTACTTCTTTTGCCTGTTCCCATGTAATTGCTAATCCATTAACAATTTTGGTGTTCAGAGAGGGTGAAATTTTGTCATGCTCTGCTATATCTATATTTTGATTTTGTAATAATTGTTCTACAGTTTTGGCATGTGTTGATACTTCGATTGTTTCTCCATTTGCTTCAAGCTTAACGGATTTTTTCGTACCTTGATAAAGCACGAAAGAGATTACAGACACAAACAGGACAAGTGAGATAATTCTTATCACTGTTTGCTTACTCCTCAATGATCCTAAGAACAAGTTTTTCATGGAATTATTTGACATGAAAAAACGCCTCCTTAATACAAGGTTGGATTATACGGACTAGTTTTGGCACTGTCAACCCGAAAGTATTTCTCTGAAAATTGACTTCTTGTTTTTTGCCAACCACAAACCCTGTATTGGAGGCATCTAAGCTAGTTAATTGTCAATCCCAAAAAAATTTTTCGCATTGGCTGTAGTTGCTTGTGCAATTTCCTCAATTGTCAACCCTTTCAAACGTGCGATTTCCTCAGCAACTAAAGGCACGAAAGCGGGTTCATTGCGCTTACCTCGATGTGGATGTGGAGCTAAATAAGGAGCGTCTGTTTCAATCATCAAATGCTCAAGAGCTATTTCTGTAGCTACTTCCTTTGGTAGACGTGCATTTTTAAATGTCACTGGTCCCCCAAGACTAATCATAAAATTCATTGCTATACATTCACGCGCTGTTTCTACACTTCCACTAAAGCAGTGCATAACACCCCCTACGGATGCAGCATTTTCTTCACGTAAAATTTGTACAACATCACCTGTTGCATCCCTATTATGAATAACGATTGGTAAATTGATCTTTTGAGCTAATTGAATTTGCTTGCGAAAAAGTTCCTGTTGAACGTCTTTTGGAGACTTATCCCAATAGTAGTCCAATCCCGTTTCACCAATGCCAACTATTTTTGGATGTGAAGCTAATTGCTCAATCCACTCTAAATCTTGTTGAGTACAATCAATAGCGTCTACTGGATGCCAGCCAATGACACCGTAAACAAAATCATATTGCTCTATTAATTGCATTGTTCTCTCAATGGTTTTACGGTCGAAACCAATAACTACCATTCGTTCTACTTTAGCTTCAAGAGCTCTATCAATCACTTCTTGAAGATCTTCCTCATACTGATCTGCGTTTAAATGTACGTGTGTATCTATAAACATCTTCATTCTCCTAACATTGATTTTATTAAAATTTATTATTTCATATTTTTCGTGATCATTACAATTTCATTACAAACTATTCGACATTGTGACATTCCACTTAATCGACATTACCACAAGTAGTTCTTAGGGCCCATAAAACCAAGTTTTTCACGCATCGTAAATTATATCAAAATAATTTAATCCCGATTTCTCTAACAGATTTGAAAAGCCTGCTGAATAATTCATATTCAGCAGGCTTCCTTAAGTTCATTACTTTACTTTTGCACCATTTTCAAGTTTAGGATCAACTGATGCTAATTTTAAAATTCCATCTTTCTCACCAGCTAAAATCATTCCTTGTGATATTTCACCACGTAATTTTACTGGTTTTAAATTTGCTACGACAATCACTTTTTGACCTATTAAATCATCTGGTGTATAAAATTTCGCAATACCTGAAACTACTTGACGTTGCTCATATCCTAGATCAACTTGTAGCTTTAATAATTTATCTGCTTTCGGAACAGTTTCACATGCAGTCACAGTAGCTACACGCAAATCAACTTTCATAAAATCATCAATAGTAATTTCAGGAATTTCTGGATTTTCTTCAGTTTTTGCTACCTTTTTAATTTCTTCATCCTGTGGTGTTTTCACAGACCCACGCATTTCCTCACGAATATAAGTAATCTCAACCTCATTTTCTAAGCGTGGGAAAATCGGTATCCCTTTTTCTACCACTTTAATGTTTGCTGGAATAGTATTGCCGAATGTTGCAATTGTATCCCATGCTAAGAATTTGTCATCTAATCCTAACTGATCGATCATACGTTTAGGAGTTGTTGTCATAAATGGTTGCAACATGACAGCGATTTGGTGTAAGCTTTCTGCCAAATTTCGCATAACTGCACCTAATTTTGGCTTGTCTGACTCTTCCTTTGCTAACACCCATGGTTGTGTCTCATCTATATACTTATTTGTGCGTGAAACAAGCGTCCATAAGTCAGCAAGAACGACACTAAATTGCATTTTTTCCATACTTTCTTCATATTTAATACGTACCGACTCAGCTTGCTCTTTTAAAGCTGCATCAAATTCTGTCGGTTGAAGATTTTCTGTCGGAATAATACCTTCAAAATATTTATTAATCATTGAAATTGTACGATTTAATAAGTTCCCTAAATCATTAGCCAGATCAAAGTTTGTACGTTCAATAAATGATTCTGGTGAAAATACCCCATCAGAGCCAAATGGTAATTCTCGTAATAGGAAATAACGTGTCGCATCTAGACCATAACGCTCGATTAACATTTCAGGATAAATTACATTGCCTTTTGATTTAGACATTTTACCGTCTTTCATCATAATAAAACCATGAGCAAATACCTTTTTCGGTAATGGCAAATCTAATGCCATTAAGAAGATTGGCCAATAAATCGTGTGGAAACGAACAATATCCTTGCCAACTACATGTACATCTGCTGGCCAATATTTATTGAATAATGATTCATCTTCTGATAGATAACCTAAGGCTGTAATATAATTCGTTAATGCATCAACCCATACATAAATAACATGCTTTGGATCTCCTGGTACTTTAATTCCCCAGTCGAAGGATGTTCTTGATACCGATAAATCCTCTAGCCCTGGTTTAATGAAGTTGTTAATCATTTCATTTTTTCGTGATTCTGGCTCAATGAATTCAAGGTTCTCTTCATAATAAGCTAATAAACGATCTGCATATTTCTTCATATTAAAGAAGTACGATTCTTCTTTAACCTTATGCACCGGACGACCACAATCGGGACAGTTCCCGTCAACTAGTTGAGTCTCAGTAAAGAATGATTCACACGGTGTACAGTACCAGCCTTCATATTCACCTTTATAGATATCACCATTATCTAAAAACTTTTGGAAAATCTTTTCGACAGCTTTCGTATGTCGATCCTGCGTTGTTTGAATAAAGTCATCATAAGAAATATCCATTAAACCCCAAAGTTTTTTCGCAGCATCGGCAATTTCATTTACATAATCTTGAGGATGTTTACCCGCTTCTGCTGCTTTTTCTTGAATTTTTTGGCCATGTTCGTCCATTCCTGTTAAAAAGCGTACATCATAACCTTTTAAACGTTTATAGCGTGCAATAGTATCAGATGCTACTGTTGTATATGCCGTACCAATATGAAATTTCCCACTTGGATAGTAAATGGGTGTTGTTATATAGAATGTTTTTTGTTGTTCACTCACAAGAACTGCCTCCATTGTTTTACAATATACTTTCTATTCTAACGAAGTACGAAATTCGTTTCAATGAAAGTTTATTAAACGCGAAAATTGTCGAATAATATATTTAATCCATTAAATGACTTAAATAAGAACCTTTTTTACTATTAACAAAAATATTTATTAAAAACCTTTTAAAAAAATTAAAATACCTGCATTCTTCTCAAAAAATTTTTTTAAAAACCATAATATTAGTGCATTAATTAATTGACGTTTATGGCATTACTTGGTATGATAACTATCAGACAAAGAAATAATGTCGAAATTTGACGAAATACCAATATAACTTTTATAAATTAGGAGGAAATCTATTATGAAATCAACAGGGATTGTTCGTAAAGTCGATGAGTTAGGTCGTGTAGTAATTCCTATCGAGTTACGCCGTACGCTAGGTATTGCTGAAAAGGACGCTTTAGAAATCTATGTGGATGATGATAAAATCATCTTAAAAAAATATATGCCTAATATGACATGTGCTGTTACTGGTGAAGTTTCAGATGATAACTTCCGTCTAGTTGGAGGCAAATTAATTTTAAGTCCAGAAGGCGCAGAAATGTTAGTTAAAGAAATTCAATCTAACTTAAAAAAATAATTAGTTACTCACCTAAATCAAAACAGTGATTTAGGTGTTTCTGTTTATTAATATAACCAATTTCTTAACCCCTTATAATGTCCATGTCAGACCTTTCTATTTAAGGTTACTATTATTTACAATTATTATCAATTTAAAATTGTGTCTCAAAATTATTACTTTTCAACTTATAAGTTTCGGCGTCATTAACTAAATAAAAATAAAGAGCTACCCTAATAAGGTAACTCTTTACTATTATTCACTATGATATTCATTATAAACATCTCGCTTTGCCACTTGCCTTAACTTAGCTACTTCTTTAATGGCTTCTTTTGAAGATACATTCGATTGATTGATAATGAAATCAACATGTTCAACAATGGACATGTTTTGCCAATAGGCTTCTTCATGATCTTCCTCTTCTACACAGCTATTACCTTCAAGAACAATACAAAACTCTCCTCGTATTTCTTCAGTTTGTGACCATTCTACTGCTTCAGACAAAGTACCTCGTAAAAACTCTTCAAACTTCTTTGTCAGCTCTCGAGCTAAAACAATACGACGTTCCCCGAGTATAGCTTCCATATCTTTTAATGTATCCTTTAAGCGATGTGGTGCCTCATATAGTAAAATCGTTTCTTGGCGTTTTTTTAATTGTTCTAATTGCTGGCGACGTTCCTTTTTTCCGCGATTCAAAAATCCATAAAAGAAAAATGGCTGTGGCGATAACCCAGATGCAATTAATGCTGAAATTGCTGCATTAGGCCCTGGCACTGGTACAACAGAAAAGTTTTGGGCAATTGCTTTTTCCACTATATCTGCACCTGGATCAGAAATACAAGGTAAACCTGCATCACTTACTAATGCAATTGTTTTTCCTTCTTGTAGTAATGTTAATAATTTTTCTCCACCTACGGCTATATTATGCTCATGGTAGCTGATTAGTGGTGTGTCAATCTCAAAGTAGTTACACAGCTTTTTGGTGTTTCTAGTATCTTCTGCAGCGATAATATCTGCTTCTTTTAAAATGCGAAGTGCACGCACACTCATATCCTCTAAATTACCAATAGGTGTTCCTACCAGATATAAACAACCTGTCTGATCGTGTATTGTACTTTTTTGTGATTTCACGATTCACCCCTCCTTATATAATTAATTTTCTGTGTTCTTGTTAATTGCTTAAAGGCATATTCAGCACGCATTGCTTCTTGCTTTGTCTCGAATATTTCTTTGTAAATACATTTCACTGGACCTCTAGCTCTTGTATATTTTGCTCCTTTACCAGCGTTATGTACAGCAACACGTTTTTCTATATTATTTGTATACCCTGCATAAAGAGTTTGATCAGCACACTCTAACACATAAAAGTAGTGATTATTGCTCTTTTCCATAAAGAATTTCTCTCACTTCTGTCGTGTATTCATTATTGGCATCATAAACATACAACGGCGGCAGAATTTTTAAATCAGGCTTTCCATCTTTTATTCCTTCTATTAATAATGTATTAGCCTCTTTCCCTTCCTTCGGATAAATGAGCTGCATCCGTTTAGGCTCTAAGCGATTTGCTCGCATAGCTGTCACAATATCTAATAATCGCCCAGGTCGGTGAACAAATGCGGCCTTGCCCCCTTGCTTTAATAATTTACTTGCGGATTGAATCGCTTCTTCCAATGTTAAATACAATTCATGGCGTGCAATGGCATGATGCTCACTAAGATTTTTATCACTCGCTTCATGTGCTAAAAAATAGGGTGGATTACAGGTAACCACATCATACTTTTCAATGCCAAGTTGTTTTGGTATTTCTTTAACATCTCCAAGAATCATTTGAATTTGCTGTTCTAGCTGATTGTAACGGATACTTCTCTCTGCCATCTCAAATAAACGTGGCTGAATTTCTACGCCTGTTATCTTTCCCTTTGTACGTGCACTTAAAAAAAGTGGAATCACACCATTTCCTGAGCATAAATCAACGATTTTTCCCTTATGATAAGGAATACTGACAAATTTCGAAAGCAATACTGCATCTAATGAGAACGAAAAGACAGAGGGACTTTGAATAATACGTAAATTCTCAGCCAACAAATAATCTAACCGCTCGTCACCTTTTAGCCATTTTTCCATGCTTACTCCTCCTACGCTACAAAACAAAAGACTGACACCACCGTAGCGGGAATCAGCCTTTTATTACACATTTTGTTTATTTAAAAATGATAGACAGAACAGACAATCCTCACCCTTACGTGAACTTCCAAAATGAACATGGCAAACATGGAAGCCCTCTTGGTAGAGGCGAGCTAAGTTATCATATCCCTCACCAATATCTAGCGGACTCTCTTTCTTTACTTCAGCAGCTTGTACGGAGTTTGTATTAGAAAGTAGTTCTTCTAGACGTGTACGTAGGTGATGATTTTCTGTTTCAAGCGCCTTATGCTCTTCCATCATTAACGCTACAAATTGTTTCAATGCACCAAATTGCTCCTGCATTGCTTCGAGCTGTTGTTCGAACTCCATAACGGTATCTAAGAAATTACGGTCCTTCACCCAAGCCACCTCGTTAAATTCTCTATCTTAAATAAGATTTTTTTCGCATGCTAGCAGTTCTTCTAGTGTATACTCAACTGTGCGTTCCTGCTCATGTAAATATACTTGAATAAGTCTTTCCAGCACATTTAGCCCTACTACTTTCCCACGGCCATCTGGTGTCATTGTTATCTCACCAACATCTGGCATGCCCTCTTTTGCTTCTTCATATTCATCATTTTCATACTTTAAGCAACACATTAAACGTCCACAAAGGCCAGATATTTTTGAAGGATTTAATGATAGGTTTTGATCTTTAGCCATTTTAATCGAAACGGGCTCAAAATCACCCAAAAATGTGGAACAACAAAGCATTCTACCACATGGACCGATACCACCTAAAAGCTTGGCTTCATCACGCACACCAATTTGACGAAGTTCAATACGTGTTCTAAAAACCGAGGCTAAATCTTTTACTAGATCCCTAAAATCAACTCGTCCTTCAGCTGTAAAGTAAAAAATAATTTTATTACGATCAAATGTATATTCAACATCTACAAGTTTCATTTCTAAATTATGCTCTATAATTTTAGTACTAGCGAGCTCAAATGCACGCTTTGATTCCGCTGCATTTTCCTCTACTTGTATACGATCACGATCATCTGCTGGTCTAAGTACTTGTTTTAGTGGTAATACAACATCATTATCACCCACAACTTTTTGAGGGACAACTACTTTTCCATACTCTACACCGCGGGCTGTCTCTACAATAACATATTGACTATCCTCTAGTAGAAATGATGCCGGATCAAAATAATATATTTTACCCGCCTTTTTAAAGCGGACTCCTACTACATTATACAAATGTATATCCCTCCTGCAGATTTAGCATTAACTGCTCCATCAATAACGTCCTATTCATGTTACGCTGTAAAGAGGCGCGTGCTTGTAAAATAGATTCCATCTGATTTGATAATCTTTCATAAGTGGAATATAACGCAACTTCTTTAAATAGTGGTAACATGTCT
The DNA here is from genome assembly GCF_001043675.1 of Lysinibacillus sp. LK3. Lineage (NCBI taxonomy): Bacteria > Bacillati > Bacillota > Bacilli > Caryophanales > Bacillaceae > Lysinibacillus > Lysinibacillus sp. LK3. The sequence goes on along the minus strand of NZ_LDUJ01000033.1, from coordinate 5,211 downwards.
GGATAAGTACAAGCTGCCTCGGGATTAGCTTTTATTGACACTATATCACGGTAAGCAAATAGTAGTAAATCCAATGCTTGCTCCATCTCGCTTTTTTCTTTAAAGTGAGGCAACCACTCTTCATGCACAATAAGCAATGCTTCATGTACATTTTGCCGAATGGCCTCTACTAATTTTAACACTGTTTTTCGAGCGAGTGCAAACTGCTCATCATTTGCTAAAAATATCGCTGTTTCGAGCTCATTTGTCATCATGCTTACTGTTGAGGCCATTGAATGTGAAATATTATTTTCCTGTAAATGCTTCAACAAAACATGACGTGGCATTTTTTGAAATTTGATATGTTGACAACGAGAACGGATAGTTGGAAGAATTGACTGCATTTGCTCAGTTAGTAATATGGCAGTTACTTCTCCTTCTGGCTCCTCTAAAAATTTAAGTATCATATTTGCAGAGGCTGTATTAAGACGGTCTGCATGATGAAGCACATAAATCTTACGTCCTTCTTCTACACCCACCATTTTCATTTCTCCGATGAGTTCTCGCATCTGATCAATTTTTATGAATTGACCATCTGGATAAATTTGATGAATATTTGGATGATTTCCCGAATCTACACGTTTGCAATTTCGACATGTTTCACATGGAACATTTCCACTTGGTTGCTCACATAACATTAATTTGACAAAAAAGTGCATAATATCTGCCTTGCCTGTCCCTTTTTCGCCATCAAAAATATATGCATGTGCTAATCTATTCTTGTCAAATATTGTTTGAAGCTGCTTCATTACGACTGGTTGCAGTGTGAGTAGCTCTTCAACATTCTTGGCCATACATTTAAATTCCTTCCTGTCTCTACAACAAAAGGTGATACTTTCTTGCACTCTTGTAAAGATTACAGTTGTTTACTTTATGGCGAGTAGCCACATCAACATTTGAAAAAAGCCCGCGCCTAAATGAGAACGAGACACGGGTTTTACATATATAAATTAATTAGTAAGCCTTTAATTTCACCGATTTTATCAAGAAGATCTATTGCTTCTTTTTCTTCGTCTAAGAGATCCTGTGCAAGCTCGACAAGACGTGTATCAATGGTTTCAATGATTTTCAGACGTCTTCCTTCACCAAAACGATTCCAGGTATGTGATTGTTTTAACTCCATACCATGTTCTACTGTCTCTTGTAGAAATCGTTTAACAAGCATTTTAAACCTAGCAAGTTCTCGTAAATTACGTGATCTAGCTACTCGGTCCCCTGCAGTAGATATATCTCCTAACAAACGCGTGAGTTGTTCTGTTTGCAGCTTATTACCTTGCTTGACGACCATATCTCCAAATCGGTTATTTTGATTATTATTTTGTAGTGGCTCTTTGCGATTTGTATTTAACCCGACACGTATATCTTGATTAATCTTCAAGCTGGTTTCGCCCCCACAATTTTCATCTATTTCTCCTATGCATAATCGATTTTAAATAAAATGTTTAATAGTAACAAATAATCAATGATTTAGCTTCGGAGGCTACTTTTTAAAAATGATGGAATTGTTCAATCGGTAAAACAAATACGGTAGCTCCTCCCACCTCTACCTCCACAGGGTAAGGTATATAGGAATCAGCATTTCCTCCTAACGGAGAAACGGGTGCAACCATTTGCTCTCTTGCCCGACAATTATCCCGAATAATATCTAAAAGTTTGGGTATGAGAGAGTCTTCAGTTCCTATAAGAAATGTCGTATTTCCTGAACGTAAAAATCCTCCTGTGCTCGCTAATTTAGTTGCGCGAAACTGATTTTTCGTTAAAGCATTTGATAAGCGGCTGCTATCCTGATCTTGCACTACAGCTACGACTAACTTCATTCGCACTCACCCCTTTTATAAAATTCGCCTAGATAGATTTCAATTCTATACTTAATCTTAGTTCATCTGTTGAACTAGAGGAACATCATCATGTTGATACAAAAACTCTATAAGAAAGTTTTAAAAGAGACATCTACAAGGTTCCCTAAACACATAATGTATCTTACACGAAGGTGTGTCTGACCTAATAGGTACTTCGACAAATGTTGCCCTCCTAGTGAAGATAAATTAATGGATAGTATCATTATATCACATTGTTGTAGACAACTTCATGCATTTACTGCATTGCTTCCAATAATAATAACCATACATCTTCCACAACATTTTCAATATCTTGATCTGCATTAACTACACGTATTCGCTCTGGGTACTGCTCTACTAATTGTAAATATCCTTCACGTACCTTCTGATGAAACGGCAAGCTTTCAACATCTAAGCGGTTTACTTCCCGATTGCCAGTTGCATGAATACGCGCTAAGCCAACCTCTGGAGCAAGATCAAATAGTATGGTCACGTCAGGTAATTTCTTCCCAATAGCAAATTCATTAATAGAAAGCACCTCATTGACACCTATACCTCTTGCATATCCTTGATAAGCTAAAGAGGAATCGATAAAACGGTCACATATCACTAACTTCCCTGCATCTAAGGCAGGACGTACTTTCTCAAAATAATGCTGGCTTCTTGCTGCAGCATATAACAATGCTTCTGTTCGTTCATCCATAGCAGTATGTGCAGGATTCAAAATAATCGTTCTTATTTTTTCTGCAATCTCAATTCCACCTGGTTCTCTTGTTGCTAGAACTTCAATATTATTTTTTGTTAATCGCTCTGCTATCATTTGAATGACCGTTGTTTTTCCTGCTCCCTCTGGTCCTTCAAATGTAATAAATAAATTGCTATTCATGCTGTTATTGCCTCCAACTATTTAATAACCTGAATCATTTTTTCTGCTAAACGATGATTCCCCTGGAATGTTGCACCTGCTGCTAGTAGCTCTTCCAATTGACTTAACTTAGCTACTGTTATTCTTTCTCCTGGTACTAATAATGGTATACCAGGTGGATAAGGAATGATCATATTCGCTGAAATTCGCCCCATTGTACGCATATATGGTAACCATTCTTTCTTTAATGATGCAACCTCATTAAAGGTATATATAGGCTCAGTAATCGGTACAAAATGATAGGCTGTTTGAGAAGCCGTTATGCTATCTGTTTTAGCTGTGTTTAATAGCGTTGTTATGGCCTCTTTTATACGAACCCTGATTTCAGCAAATGGGTAGGTATGTCCCTGCTTCAGCAAAGGTAACACAAATAAAACCTGATTGGCATCTGCAAGTTCCCCATATACATGCTTTGCCTCTAATGCCTCCTGTAATTGAAAGCCACTATAACCATTAACACGTAGCAATACTTTAAGTGGATCATCTACTTCAATTACTTCTAATGATCCAATTGCTCGTAATGCATCTACCCATTGATTCTTTTTTTCTATTATATATGCCCCATCACTCTCCATATATGTCTGTACATAATAGCGAGCATCATCTAATGATGCTAATAATAAGTAAGATGGACTACTAGATTGTAACATGCGTAAGTAATGATGTATTTTGTCAGCCTCTATCAATTCCGACTTAACATGCATAAAAGAGGCCATCGTCATAGCAGGTAAAGTTTTATGAGCTGATTGAACAACAACGTCTGCACCAAGTGTCAATGCGGATGGCTGAAATAGCGTACATGCATTAAAATGAGCGCCATGTGCTTCATCCACCAATACAGGTATTCCCTTCTCATGACAATAAGCAATTTGTTGCTGTATTTCATTCGAAGTCATCCCATAATAAGTAGGATATGTTAACACTACTGCTTTCGCCTCTGAATAATTTTCTACGGCTTCTTTTAAATCTCTATAAGTTACATGTGTCGCCGACATTGTCCGTTCATCCCATAGCGGCGACACAAAAATTGGCTTAGCCCCAACAAGTTCAATAGCATGGAAAATTGATTTATGTGCATTACGCTGAACAATAATGGTATCATCTTTGTTACAAGTAGCATAAATCATTGCTAAATTTCCAACAGTAGACCCTCCTACCAAAAAGAAACTCTTCGTTGCTCCATATGTATCTGCCAATAAATTCTCGGCTTCTAATATCATTTCCTCAGGGTAATGTAGATCATCTAATCCTGATAACTCAGTTACATCATAACGCATTACATCCTTAAATGCTTGTGGAAGGTGGGACAGTTCACCATGCTTATGACCTGGGACATGAAAAGAAATATTTTGTTGCTGTCGAAAACGTTCTAACCCTTCTATAATTGGTTTTTTCTTATGCAAAACAAACACCCATTTTCGTTAGATTCTCCTTTAATTATACGAAATTATAAGGAGAGAAAAAAGCTATCCCTCCGCATAGTAATCCACTTTTTATTTAGTAACAAACCTTTTCATCAAAGTTAATCACAGCTTGATGTCATTATCATTGACGCCTCACTCAAAAAAAGAGTCATCTATACCTAAACCATCATTTTTGTAGCAATAAGAGTTGCTTATTAAAATAAAACCGATTATTGCTGTTATCTGTAATAATCGGCTCACCACTTATTTTCATATAACTAGTCTTGTAATGCTTGAATGGCCATTGCTTCCACTAATTGCTCAATCAGCCGAGGTACAAAATTATCTAATACTGGATTCATCATTCCTGCTAAAAATCCACTTGCTTTCATTGTTAAATTACCAGTCAGTTGTGGTGATTCATTTTGATTTTGTATGATTTCAAAAGAACCATTACCATTTATAGGATCAGATAAACCCTCTAATTCAAACTGTATTTGATGAGCATCTGATTTGTTTACTTTAAGTTTTACTTTAACAGCTTTCTGAATTATACCAAAGTCTCCTTGGAAGACCCAGATCATATCGTCTTCATTTAGTAATTCGTGATGTAAGTAACCTGGTATTAAAACAGCCCATTGTTCTTTATTATGAATAAAACCCTCTAATTTATTTTTCTGTACATTGATTACCTTACTATATTGTCCTGTTGCCTTTCCATTGCACCCCTTTGAATATTTTGATCACTCTATTAAACTTTAACATTTTCTAGATTTCAAAACATACAAAAAAACCACTGATTTCTCAGTGGTTACTTTTTGCCTAGCGACGTCCTACTCTCACAGGGGGAAGCCCCCAACTACCATCGGCGCTAAAGAGCTTAACTTCCGTGTTCGGTATGGGAACGGGTGTGACCTCTTTGCCATCATCACTAGACTTTTTATTTAATTGAAAGATTTATTCTTTCAAAACTGGATAAACGGTGCATTGAATGTTTCAAACGTTT
>NZ_LDUJ01000032.1:0-9552 GCF_001043675.1 Lysinibacillus sp. LK3 | reverse complement strand
CAACTGCAAGCTATAGAATATGGAGTTTCTTACTCTTTTTCAAAATCTAGAAGTATTAGCTCTTCACATGCTATGACAATAGAACCTGGTTATTCTGGATATTGGAGATTTGATCCAAAAGTGAGAAAATCAATAGGTACTTTAAGAAACCTTCTCCATGGACAATTTATGTCAGAAACTTCCGTAACTACAATGTATCCTACCCACCTTAACGGTCAATTAGATGGATGGTTGGTTGCAGTAAAAACTAAACTATAACTATAATAAAAAAGGAGTAGCGAATGCTACTCCTTTACGTCTTTATAAACGAGCAACTGGCGCTTTTTAAGTGCCGTATAGAAGATATCAAACACTGACTCACTGTGATACAAGCCACAAATCATTTTCTTACTTCGACTGCCTGCCAACCTATTTGCTTTACTCCTTGCATGAAGAAAAGCTCTCTTTTTTCTAAATTTCTTTTAGGTGGTTCGGCTCTTTAAGCTTCTCTCTAGGTTTTTAAGCCTTTTAAAATTAGAGCATGAAGTAAAATAAAGCAAAAATAAAATAACCGTCTTAAAACAAACGTAAATGGCCTATAAATTGATTTTTTCATACAATTAGAATAAAAAACGTTAACTTCGCCATGCTTCTAGGATGAAAAAGCACAGCAAACTAGAGGCATGATTTTTCACCATTCCTCATTGGATTAAATATTTCGTAACTTGGCCAAGATTCGCTCACGTTCTTGTGCAAAATAGGCTTTCTTTTCTTCTGTTACTTCTTCTTCTTGCTCATGACGCGTCGCAAACCATGCAGGGACTACTTCTACTTTTCTACTTTTCTCTTTTTCAGGTGCTGCAGATGAATTCGAAACCGTTAAATCGTTGATTTTGTTGCGAATAATGGCACTTAGTAAGGCTAAACGGTTGGTTTTCACGTATTGATCGCTCGCTGAAATGGCTGCATCTAAGGATTGATACATAATTGTTTCTAAATGGCCGTTAGACAGCCCTAGCTTGTCCTCTGCTTTGATTTTTTTCAATGACCCATAGATAACACCCACAAAGGCTTTAAAGCCCTCTAAAGAGCCTGTACGGGCTTGATAAAGATTTTTTAAACGATTATAAAGATTATTTTTCTGATTAGACGCCTGCTTAGTAGACGTCTTTATATCTTTTATTGTTTTAATTTGGTTATTATAGTTAAGAGTCGAATTTGAGCCATTTGACGTTGATATAACAGCGTTTTGAGCCAAATCCTGATGTTTATTTTGATGTTTATTTGGTTGTTTAAATTCATCTTTAACGATGGCAATTTCATAAGAATTAAGATGATAAACTTCACTTAAAATGCTTTCAAAATTCACATGTTGCACGTCCAAGATGACACGACAACCACTATTCGTTTTCCCTGATCTGTTTCTAGACAAGATAAATAGCTTGGATTGCTCCATATACTTGAAAGCTGTTGAGATTGTATTGAAACCAACCTCTAATTTTTTGCTCAAATGCTCTCGGCTTACTTTGATAATGCCGTTGTATGTAAGATCATAAATCAATTTTTCGAGCACTCTATGTACTTTCCCACCAGGATAAATTCCTTGAGTTGCTAGTACTTCTTCTAATTGCTGCAGGCGCTCTTCTTTGAGTTGCCGATTTCCTTTTTGATTGCCATATGTCATAAATGTTTGGACTGCTTGATTTGGTGTAGTTTTTAGTTTATTTTTCATGGTAGTTGCTCCTTTTTTGAAGCAAAAAAGCGTTTCACATCGTGTCTTCTGACGATGCAAAACGCTTTAGATTATAAAATAATCCTCAATGACATAGTAATTAACTGTTGACCATTATTAAAATTCTTAATAGAATGACCTATAGATACTTTGTATCTCTATAACAATTAAAAACAGTCATTTCACGATAAGCTGCATCGTATCTGTATCATACGATAAAGCGATTAACAAAGGACGGCAATCCGATGTTAGTCACTGTGGAATGGCTTTTTTACGTTCGATTTAGTTATTTTCACCATACGCTAAAGTTAGCAACTTGTAAATATATTCTATGACTATTAGTTTCTATTAGTTTATTGAATAGAGCCATGTCGCTTGAAAAATTCTAGTAGTGCGACCTCAACTAACTGCGATTTTTTTATATTTAATTCATCTGCAACCCGGTCTACTTCTGCCACTAAATCCTCTGAAATATAATACGTTTTATTTTTTCTACTTCTCGTATTTAATTTCGCAATCTCATTAAAAATTGGTAACTGTTCATGCGAGTCCTCTTGCTGAATTCGCTCTTGAATCATCTTTTTTAACACATGAAACTCGTTTTCTGATAGGCCAATGGCGTTCAAAATCTCTAGGTTTTGCTGACTATTAGTTTCTATTAGCTCTTTATTAGGAGTGGTGACGGCTACCTCTTTATTAGTTTCTATTAGTTCATTATTAGTTTTTATTAGCTCTTTATTAACTTCTATTAGTTTTCTATTCACTTTAGGAGTTTGCCTTGATGATACTGCTTTTAACTGTGCCAATGCTTCATTAAAAGTCATATCTTTATCCGGAACATCGGCGTCACGTTGCCATTCATGTTGCGATTTATTATAGAAGTACCCTAATGAATTAAATACTTCTCGTATGGTTGTATCACGTGTATTTAAAAACTTTCTAAGCTCTTTTAACGATTTTTTACTCGCAATAAGCTCAGAAACGTTGTTGTCTTTTGTCAGCTCCCACATACTATTCACTCTCCTAATAGTTTCTAATATATTAGTTTATATTAGTTAACTAATAATACTATTACTTTTCTCTCCAGGTAACGGTACAAATGCTGCCCATTTTCGGAGAAAAAAAGAGTGGAGCGTTTTTATACAATTTTTTCACTTTCAATAAGTTCGAAGAACGAAGGTACTTTTCTAAATTGTTTTGTTTTAACAACCCTAATGATCATTAACGAAATTTCCTGTTCCAAATCCATCCTATTTTGAAAACTGGTCTGATGTAAAACTGATTTAATTTTAGGCTGCAACATATCTAGAACCTCCTGTTGGAATGCCGTACTTCTTAATTCACTTAATTCATTTATTGGCATCAACATCACCTCGATTTTTTTGAATACTCCTGCCTAATTTTTTGAAAAGCCTGGTTTTTAGCTTTATTGACAGCTTGTTTTGAAATACCTAGTTTTTTTGAAATTTCTTCTTCCGTTAGATTATCTACAAAAATAGAATGCAGAATATATTTCTTTTTTGGTCCTAATTTCGAAACAATATTATAAAGTTGCTTGTCCTCGAAAATTACTTCCAAATGAGCGAAGTCAGAATGTATCCATTCAGAATCATCATCAATACTTTCATCTGGAATTAAATCGATGAATTTGTTCTCACCCTCATTAATGTCATTATCTAATGTTAACTGATTAACTTGGTTAATATGACGGATTTGTTTGTCATATCTTTGAGATTCAAAATACAAAACATGGGAAAAATAACTAAGTAATTGAATTTTTCTAACGTGGATTTTGAATAATTTTTCAATAGTGTCTCTCCTATGAGTGGTAGGATTCTCTAAATAACTTTTATAAAGCTTACTTACTTTTTCATCTTCTAAAAAAGATTTTAATAGACGATTTTGAACCAAAAAAATCAACTCCTATATAAAAACAGAAACATATGTTCTATTTTATAGCAAAAAAAAGAGAAATTACATCCATAATTGTGTTCATTTTACATTTCAACATCGCAAAATAGCATTAATGGGAATACCCAATTACTTATTTTTATTTTCTTGGTTTTCTTTTTGTAATAATAATTGAACCGCATTCGTGTTATTATTCACGGCTTCTGCAAGCAATCCAAGTGATTTATCGAACTTCCAAAAAATCAGTAAAAAAGCGACAATTGGAAATCCTGTATTGCTAATCAAACCAATTAAGAATTCATATTCTCCCATCGAACCCCCCCTTTCTTTATAAAGGGAAACTCATGGACGTTTTATCAACCATAAAAAAAATATCATTATGGTTGTCAAATGATCATGGTTTTTCCCTTTATAAAGTATGGAATGAATTTCAAAATTCATATTAACGAAGGGTGGATAATTCCAATGGAAAATCAAAAAATTCAAAAGGATGTAAATGTAAGTTCTCAAGACTACCTTACATTCCACTTGATTAACGTAGAACCCAAAATGCAAGAACTAGTTGCAGCAGAAACTAAAAAAGCCAGGGCAAAACTTCAACGAGAAATCGTAGCCATTATTAAAAATGCTGGATATCATCGTGAAGCGACGCAAATGAAAGCTATGTTTAATCTGTAATTTCTCTCATCATTTACTTCAAAAAAACTCCCTTTATCTATTTGGATAAAGGGAGTTTTTTTGTTAAGCGCAAATAGTTTTTTGAATATAAAGATTTTTTTAAAAAAGAGTATTTATAACTAACACTTGTTTAATAATGTTAATCTATTATAAAAAAGGGTGATAATTTGTCAAAAAACTCCTATAAATATTTAAAATATGTAGCATTACTTCTTGTCATATTTCAATTACTGTATTTAGGAATTCCCGATTCTGTGAAGCCTGTGTTGGTTTATGAGTACATTATATTTTTCGGATTAGCTTATTTATTTGCTATTCTTCAAGATTTTTTTAATCCAAGTAAAAAAACAGATCTATTATTACGTGTAGCTATCATCATCAGTTTAATTGTCTTGGCTATTACATCTATCTACTATAAAGCCACGTTCTCAATTGCTTTTTCTGTAATAATGTTTATTGCGTTCAGTTTTTCATTATATGTAACAATTAAGATAAACAAAAAAAACAAGCAAAAGGATTAATACCTTTTGCTTGTTTTTTAAAATTAATGGTACGAATATTTTGTTTGTGTTGAGTAAGTAATATTGTTACCACTCGCACCTACATACTCCACTAAGTCTGTAGTTGTTAAAATGTGAGTACCATTACGCTTCGCACAATCGTTTAAAACGGATTGTAACTGGTTTTTATTCGGATTTTTTAAGAACATTGCAACAAATCCAGTTATCGTAATACCAAAGCCAACAACTTCCAAAACTTTTGCCATTTTTGGTGCAATATATTTAGCAAAAGCCGTTGCTACTAAGGCTACGCCCACCGAAGCAATGCCTAACCCTAAATCATCTGGACTGATTTTACTGTTTTCTTTGTGTGCCGCAGCGAGGAAACTTTGTACTGTTACAACCTCTGTTTCTCGTCTTACCACTTTTGATGTTGCCATTATATATATCCCCCTATGTTGTATGAATTTGTTAGAGTTGAACAACCTAACACTCTATAAAGGGGACTTTCAATTTGATTTAACAACTTTTTTTAAAAAAAGTTTTATTCACGTTCATACATTTTAGGTTTACATAACATTAGAAAAAGGCAGTAACGTCAAGGGGTGATCCTTTGGCGTTACTGCCTTTTCAGTTAGATTACAAGTTATTGTATATACAGTATTTTATACATCTTTGATTTAACAGCACTTTTTAGTTAAATTACTAGCTGCAGCATGTATAAAATAGCGTATAAAACAAGCAGGTTATTTTATTTATTGACTTTCTTAGGTTCGCTCATACTTACCTTTATTTTTTGTCTCTCCAATTCGATTCTCTCGAATTCAGCCTCTAGCTCCCTCTGCTTAATCAAATATTCCTTTTTTATTTGATAAACCTTAATAGCACTGAAAACTACAATAATAAAAGCAAATATCAACATTAAAAGTTGTATATTTGAGAAATACAATTAGGCACACCTCACATTCTTTATTATATTATACATTTATATGGTTTTTATGTATAATAATGTAAATAATACATTTTAAAAACCATAAATGTATTATTTAACCAAATACATAAAAGGAGAATCGTTGTAATGAAAAAGTTGAATTTTTTTATTTGCAGTTTAATACTTACTTTGATTGTATCTACAGTTTTACCTAATTTTGCGCATGCCAATGAACTAGCAAGTAAAGAAAGTGCTTTAGCCGAATCAATATTATATAACTTTAATACAAAGAAATTAGAGTTTGATGAAGAGACAGCCAAAGAAAAATATCATTTCACAGATGAAGAATTAAATTATTATGAATCACTAGAGTCACTAACTCCTAAAGAGGTTAATAATACACTTTTAACATTAGGGATAGACATGGAAAATTACGATGGCGACATCATCTATAAAGAAAATGAAGATGGAGAAATAACACCATACGCTGTTGTAGCATGGCTTGCAGGAATTGGTTTGGTTTCTTTCATTGGATATTTTTTCTGGGATCGATATCTTACACATAAAGAAAAAATGAACTACATGAATAGATGTTTCGATCAGGGTGGAAACCCAATAATTGATTCAAGAGATGACGCAGGTTTAAATGGACAAACTAATGCAACAGAAGCTAGGAAAATTGGGGGATATAATTTCGCGTGTGAAAAACCATAATGAACACTTAACGGCTGTTTTAAAGCAGTCGTTTTTATTTTTTTGATTGAGCAAAGCAACAACTCTAGAAAACATATAGAAGCAAATAAACGTTTGAAGAAATGCACTTTTAAAATTCGAGCAAAGCGACAACAAATATAGTTGCTTATTTTTTGAAAAATAACAGCTAAATATTTGTAAAGGTAGTAGGAACTCCCTACCAAGTCAAAAACAGAGTTTTTGGGGAGTGTGCCCACACTCCCGTTGCTTGCCCTACTTTAACCTTGAATTTTTTACAAAACTAAAAAAGTAGTAAAATGCTACTCTGACTGAACAAATGATTGATATATGATCGTTTTTAAATGGCCATGAGAGAGGATTAGCTTGTTTTGTTGGAGTCCAGTCAGATTTATGTGGATTTACAACGTGAAGGAAAGAGAAAGAATTGTGACCAAACTGCGCTTTGGGAATGTTCTGTTTTATAATCTTAGTGAAATAAAAAAATCACAATAGTCCTCTACTTTTGGAATAGAGTGCTATTGTGATTTTCATTTAATTTGATTGTACAGCTGGAGCTGGTTCTTCCTGATTTGAAAAATTCAAAATCACAACACCCACAATAATAAGTAGAATAGCGGATACTTTTAGCAGGCCTAGCGGTTCATCCCAAATGATAAAACCGACAAATGCTGTGAGAGCTGTACCGACACCTGCCCAAACCGAATAAGCCACGCTGAGCGACATTCCACGCAGTGTTAAACCTAAAAATGTGAACGACAATAAATAACCCACAATCGATCCAACTGATGGTAAAAAAATTGTAAAGCCTTCCGAGTATTTCATCATCGTTGTGCCAAATACTTCTGTAACAATGGCTAATACTAAATATAGATACTTACTCATTTACATAACCCCTTACTTACTTAAATTTAATAGCACTACACCGAAGATGATGAAGCCAATACCGATGAGTTTCTTTCGATCAAAGCCTTCTTTAAAGACAAGTACACCAATCGTTGCAGCTAATGCTGTACCAACGCCTGACCAGATGGCATACGCGACGCCAATTTCAAGCTCTTTTAAGGTTAAAGAGAGAAAATAAAACGCTGCTGCATAACCGATGGTGACACCAATATATGGACCATAGCTTTTCGTCATACTTGTCACCTTTAACATCGCACTACCAAAAGCTTCAAATAAGATGGCGATGCCTAATAAAAAATATGTCATATTGTTATTCTCCTTCTGCTAATCGATAAAGTCTTTGTTTGATGGCTTGCATCTCTGCCGCTGTTAAAGGGGCAAGCGTAGAAAACTTGTTATAATAAACGCCATCGATTGTTAGTCGAATTAAATCAACGGCTGTGTCATCTAAGTCATCTTGTTTTAAATGATTTAAAATGTTTTGGTAAACTTCCTGCACGTTTTTATTTTCTAAAAACGGAACCACCATTGAACCGACATATAAATCGCTATGTTTACTTAAGTCATCGAAGCACAAGGTAATGTAGGCTTTTGTATAACGGTTTTTCGTTTCTTTTTCGACTAAAATGAAAAATTCCTCTGAAAACTTTTCATAAATATCTTGCACAATGCCTTCGATTAACGCCTGTTTATTTGGAAAATGGTACAGTAATCCACCTTTACTGGTGTTTGCATTTTTTGCTACGGCGTCTAGTGTTAATGCATTGACCCCATCCACCTGTAATAATTGAATGGCACTATTAATTAATGCTTCACGCTTTTCCTTCGCTTTTTGACTCATAGGAACCCTCCTTCTCACTATTTAAATTATACCGTCTGGACGGTCTTTTTTACAAGTGTTTTATTCATCTACATTCGAAATAACGTTCCCAAATAAAAGTTTGGACACACACCAAAAAGCCACGAATGTTGTTAAATCAACGTTTTATGGCTTTTTTAATGAATATTGTTTATACACCTTTTTATACAAACAGAGTAAACGTTGATGTAGCAGCATTTTTACTTACTTGATTTATTCTTCACTTTGTATAAAATCATGTATATTTCATAACTATTTTGAAAACGTCATGCTAGACGTAAAACTAAAACTTTAAAAGGTACTGTTACCACTAAGACTAAAAAATAGTAGAAGCCCTAAACAGTAAATAAGATCAGCAACGGTGATTTTATGCCAAGAGGGTTCGGGTCAGCATGGTTGTCAATCCAAATTTGCTCCTTATCCTCCCTGATCCCGTCTCGCAAATTCAGATGACAACCGCCATATGCCCCTCTACCTACATAGATATATTGACTAAAATAAAAAAGAGTAGCTTTTGCTACTCTTTCCCATTTGTTTTAACATTATTTTTTTTCAACCATATCTCGAACAAATAAAATAATACCAACTATAAAAAAAATTACACCCAAAACAACCAAAACATATCCTGAATTAAAAAAAATATTATAAAAAGTTCCCTTATCTGAAGACCCTAAATTCAAAGTTAATATAGCAGTAACAATATATTGAGTTGAAATCAAAATAGCTGAAACGACAAAAAACAATGTTCCTAAAATTTTGTGATTCAATATACCACCCTTTTCCTTTTTTGGTAATTTTAGTTGACTTTGAAATCTTTTCCGTTAAAGTTAATTATATACCATATATTTCAAGAGGAGGAATATATTATATGAAATTGAAATCTATTTTTTCAACTGTCTTATTGGCTTTTACAGTATTTTTCATCACGTCATTTAATGCCTCAGCTTCTGAAAATGATATACCAGAAAATATGGAACACACAGCTAACCCAAATATTTTTTATGATACAGACAATCAAAAATACTTTGATAAAAGAGAAAATGGATATATAGACGAAGTATATAGAGTTGAAGGCGGAAAAGTAGTAGAATCAATTTCACCAGAAGAATTTATTCAAATCGAAGAAACCGAAAAAAATGAATTTACTCAAGATAGTTCAGACATAGTTTCTCCAATGGCCGTTACTTGGAGTCATATTTACAAAGAATCTAGTAACTATGAAACAAGAATATTCGGGGGACGTGCAAGTCTTATCCAAGAAAACCCAGGACCTGGTTCTGACACTCAAACTCTCGCTTACCAATATACTGAAACTTATTCTACTAGCACTAACCTAACTAATTTA
>NZ_LDUJ01000031.1:0-37666 GCF_001043675.1 Lysinibacillus sp. LK3 | reverse complement strand
ATCCAGTTACTATTACATTTGGAAAATAGGATCAATTTTATATAATGAAGATGTTCTCTTTAAAATTTGATGTTTTTTTTAGATAATATAATTTTGAAATAGGTTTAACATCTTATGATCTAATTTTTCGGAATATTGAATCTTATGAAGGAAGTCAAAAGCTAATTTCTTTTTACATCTTTTACTTAAAGAATACATTTTAGACATATGTTTCTGTTGCTTACATAAAGGATGTAGTGATTTTTAGTAAAAAAATTAAAGGTGTGATATTAAATGAGCTTAATGTTAGAAGTGAAAAACCTTAAAACTGGTTTCGATATAGATGGGGATATCTATCATGCTGTTGATGATGTTTCTTTTTCAGTCAAATCAGGTCAAATTATTGGGGTAGTTGGAGAATCTGGATGTGGAAAAAGTGTCATGTCACTTTCAGTTATGCAGCTTCTTCCAAAAGGGATTGGCAAAATTACAGGCGGAGAAATTAAGTTTGAAGGAAAAAACATCGAAAATTATTCTAGCGATGACATGAATAAGATTAGAGGAAAAGATATCAGTATGATTTTCCAAGAACCCATGACATCATTAAATCCCGTTTTTACAATTGGTTCACAAATACAAGAGATTATCTTAAATCACTCTAAAATCTCAAAGGCTGAGGCTAAAAGTAAAGCAATAGACTTATTAAAGCAAGTCGGCATACCCAGAGCGGATCAAATTGTAGATGAGTATCCTCACCAATTATCTGGTGGTATGAGACAAAGGGTTATGATTGCCATTGCCATTGCATGTCAACCTAAACTATTAATTGCAGATGAGCCTACTACGGCACTTGATGTGACGGTGCAAGCTCAAATCTTAGAGCTATTAAAGACTATTCAAGCAAAAAATGATATGTCCATCGTACTTATTACACATGATTTAGGAGTCGTAGCCGAAATGTGTGATGAAGTAATTATCATGTACGCGGGGAAAATTGTAGAAAAAACAAATGTAGATAATTTGTTCCACAATCCGCAGCATCCTTATACAAAGCTATTAATGGCTTCTATACCAAGAATCGATGAGGAAGTTGAAAAGTTAACGACCATTCAAGGGATTGTACCTTCGTTGAAAAATATGCCCCAAATAGGTTGCCGTTTTGTGGATAGATGTCCTTCAGCTATGCCTGATTGTAGCAAGGTTACGCCGCAACTTTCCTTTATAGATGATGGACATGAGGTATCTTGTTTACTTTATGAAAGTTGCGATACTAGAAAGGGTGTGAGCTGACAACATGAATGAAACAATCGTAAAACAAAAAAAGGATAACTTATTAGAAATAATTGATTTGAAAACATATTACCCAATCAAAGGTGGCTTCTTAAGGCATACTGTCGGTCATGTAAAAGCAGTGGATAACATTTCTTTTTCTATTAAAAATGGCGAGACATTAGGGTTAGTTGGAGAATCGGGTTGCGGCAAATCGACAACTGGACGGACAATTTTAAGATTATTAGACTCGACGGATGGAAAAATTATCTTTGACGGTAAAGATATTACAAACTTGAGAGGGAAATCTTTAAGAGATATACGAAAAGATATTCAAATGGTATTTCAGGATCCATACGCATCTTTAAATCCTATGCAAATGGTAGGAAGCATTGTTGCAGAGCCGATTATGAATTTCAGTAACAAATCATTGAAATCATTAAAAGGCGAGGTAATGGAGCTATTAAGAAAAGTCGGCTTACCTGAAGATGCCTATTATAAATATGCTCATGAGTTCTCAGGTGGTCAGCGCCAGCGTATTGGTATTGCTCGGGCACTTGCACTTAGACCAAAGCTTATTATTGCAGACGAGCCTGTTTCAGCCTTAGATGTATCAGTACAATCACAAGTTCTTAATCTATTAAAAGAACTTCAGGATGAGTTTGATTTAACATTCCTGTTTATCGCACATGATTTAAGTGTGGTCAAGCATATGAGCGATCGAATTGGCGTGATGTATCTAGGAAATATTGTAGAAATAGCTGATAAGGAACATATTTACGATGAGCCATTACATCCTTATACACAAGCATTGATCTCTGCAATACCTGTGCCTGATCCGAGAAAGAAAAATAGTCGTATTGTTTTAGAGGGAGATATACCGAGTCCTGCTAATCCACCATCAGGCTGTCCATTCCATCCAAGATGTCCAAAGGCAATGGCAGAATGTTCATTATCTAAGCCAGCTTTAAAGGAGGTGAAGTCGGGGCATAGTGTTGCTTGTCATTTATATTAAAAACTAAAAACGGAAAATAGTTATTGACAAAAATAAAATTACGGGGGGAAAAAAATGAAAAAATCAGCATTATGGTCATTTATGCTATTGCTAGTTATGGCATTATTTTTAGCTGCATGTAATAATGACTCATCAAAAACAGAGAAGGAAAATGAAAAGGATACAAGCGGGGATACAACGACAACAACAGATGAACCTTCTACAGAGGGTGGCATCGTAACATATGGTACAGATGTTGCACCTGAAGGCGTATATGATCCTGCTTATTCAGGTAGTATTGTAGACAGCTATATTCAAAATTTCACAATGGAAGGTATTTATGATGTAAATGATGACTTAGAATATGTTCCAAACTTAGCTTCATGGGAAATTAGTGAGGATAAATTAACGTATACGTTTACATTCCAGAAGGGTGTAAAATGGCATAATGGTGAGGAATTAACAGCTGATGACTGGGTTTTTGCTTTAGAAACTCTTGCGCATCCTGATTATGCTGGACCTCGCTACAATTATGTTGAGGGAATTAAAGGTGCCAAAGCTAAAAAAGAAGGTAAGGCTGACAAAATCGAAGGTATTGAAGTAGTAGATCCATACACTGTAAAAATCACTTTTGAACAAGTGAAAATTAATAATTTAGAAAATCTATGGTCAAATCCAATGCCGAAGAAACATTATGAAGGTATTGCTGTTAAGGATTTAGAGGAGTCAAAGCAAGTTCGTGAAAATCCTGTTGGCTTAGGGCCATTTAAGGTGAAAAAAGTTGTAGATGGAGAATATTCTGAATTAGAGCGTTTTGATGATTACTGGAAGGGCAAACCACAGCTTGATGGTGTTATTGTAAAAGTAATTGACCCATCATTAGCAACTGGTGCATTCCAAAATGGAGAAATTGACATTATGGATATTAGACCACAATCCGTAAAAGAATTAGAAGCATTAGGCAATGTACGTATTGAAGAAACTAATGGTGTGGGCTATTCATACATCGGACTTCGTTTTGGTCATCGTGATAAAGCTACATTAAAAAATGTGGCAGATTTTGATAAATTTAATGCAAAAGAATTACGTCAAGCATTATTATATGCAATTAACCGTCCAGCAATGATCGATGCTTTCTTAGAAGGAAAAGCAACAGTTGCCAACACTGTGATTCCAACTACTTTCTGGACTGCTGCACCAGAGTCAGAACTAAACCAATATGAATTCAACCCAGAAAAAGCAAAAGAGCTATTAGCATCTGCAGGTTATGTAGATAAAGATGGTGATGGTTTCGTAGAAGATCCAAAGGGACAACCATTTAAAATTTCATTTGGTCACTATGCAGGTTCCGCAGCATTTGAAGGACGTGCACAAGCAATTGTTCAATCTTGGAATGATATTGGTGTAAAAACAGAATTAGCGACAGGTAGTTTAATTGAGTTTAACTTATATAATGATATGAAAGATAATGATGATGCAGCATTAGAAGCATTCTTCGGTGCGTGGAGTACAGGTGCTGATCCAGATCCATCAGGATTATGGGGTAATGACGCTGAGTGGAACTATGGTCGTTGGGTAGATCCTAAAAACCAAGAATTATTGGATAAAGGCTTAAGTGAAGAAGCATTTGACAAAGAAAAACGTATGGCAACATATGTTGAATGGCAAAAATACTTCAACGAAGAATTACCTGCACTTCCTTTATGGGAAAACTTAGATTTATATGGTATTAATAACCGTTTACAAGGTGTTCATGTCAACGCTGTTGGCTTCCAAACGGATGTTTATAAATGGCATATTAAAGAATAAGCTATTGTGTACTTTAATTCTTGCTAACTAAGTCCTTGAAAAGAGGACTTAGTTAGTAAATTTATAGATAAGGAGACGTTACATGCTTCAATATACACTTCGACGACTACTTGGCATGATCCCATTGTTACTCCTTATTTCGTTGGTGGTATTCTTTTTAGCGAAAATGATGCCAGGAGATGCATTTGCTGGTGAAATTGATCCTTCTAATACGAATCCACAATATATCGAAGAAATGAGAGAAAAATTAGGCTATAACGATCCTATTATCCAGCAATACGGTAGATGGATTGTTAATTTTATGCAAGGGGATTTTGGTAAATCAACTGTTTATAAGAAACCAGCAGTAGAAATTATTGCGCAGCGTATACCTAATACCATATTTTTAGCTCTAACATCGTTAATTTTTACCTACATATTTGCATTTATCATGGGCATGTATGCTGGTAGAAAACCCTATACACTTGGGGATAATTTGATTGCAACGTATAATTATCTAGCTTTAGCCATTCCGTCATTTGTTGCGGGAATTGTAGCCATTTACTTTTTCTCGTTCAAGTTAGGTTGGTTCCCATTTAACGGATCTGTTGGTGTCGGGCTAGAGCCTGGAAATTTGGACTACTATATAAGTAGATTCCACCATGTTTTACTACCTGCGCTTATATTAGGATTGATGGGAACAGCATCCTATACACAATTTTTGCGGAATGACATTATTGAAAATAGTAGAAAAGATTTTGTAAGAACTGCGAGAGCAAAGGGAACAAAAGAATCGAAAATTTATAACAAACATATTTTACGAAATTCTATTATTCCTCTTATTACGTTCCTTGGGTTTGATATCGCAACTTTAATTAGCGGTGCGGTAATAACAGAAACAATCTTTACGTATCCTGGAATAGGTGCTCTCTTCCTTGAATCAGTTGGAAGAAGGGATTATGCAGTCATGATGTCGATCACAATGTTACTTTCGTTTTTAACACTTTTTGGAAATTTAATAGCGGATTTATTATATGGTGTAGTAGATCCACGTATTAGATTGGATTAAGGAGGGGGAAATATGACATTGGTAACGGATCAAGAAGTTTTAACGCCAAAATCGCCAAAGAAAAGCCCCTCGCCATGGGTAATTGCGAGACGAAAGTTCTTTAAAAATAAACTAGCCTTGATTAGCCTTATATTTCTACTGATCGTTATTATCTTATCGTTTCTAGCACCATATATTACAACTAAAGATATTGTCCGGGTGGATTTTACCCAAATAAGTAAACCACCCTCTAGTGAAAATTGGTTAGGAACAGATACAAATGGACGAGATGTGTTTACAAGAATGCTCTATGCTGGTAGGTCCTCCTTAACAGTGGGATTAAGCTGTATGTTCTTTATTGTTTTAATTGGAACTACAGTCGGCGCCATTTCAGGGTACTTTGGTGGAAAAATAGATCAAATACTCATGAGATTTACAGATTTTATCTTAATGTTTCCATTTATGATTTTTGTAATTGTTTTAAATCAAATTCTAATTGGAAAAGTATCTGGTCTATGGACTTTGATTTTTGTTATCTCACTGTTAATGTGGGGATCAGTTGCAAGGATTGTACGAAGTAGGGTGCTTGCTGAAAAGGAAAATGAGTATATATTAGCAGCTCAATCAATAGGATGTAAATCATCAAAGATTATTATGAAGCATTTACTACCTAATGTTGCTTCGACAATTATTGTACAAGCAACATTGCTGATGGCTGTAACAATCGTCGCTGAATCTGGTTTAAGCTTTTTAGGGTTAGGCGTACCAGCAGATACACCAAGTTGGGGGAATATGCTGTCCGAAGCTAGAAACTCAGAGGTATTAAAGGAGAAGCTTTGGATGTGGGTGCCTCCTGCAACAGCTATTACACTAGTAATTTTGTCCATTAATTTTATCGGAGAAGGGTTAAAGGATGCATTAAATCCAAAATCTAGAAGGTAATTAAAAAATGGATATTAAATAAGTGACAAGAAAATAGGGCACCTTTAAATGTAAAAGTAATCACATTTAAAGGTGCCGAATTTTATAAAGGATAATAGTTTAATACATAGTAATATTGATTGTCCTTACAGAGAAGATAGTGACCTGGAAATAATGATTAGAGACCAACTATTATGGTCTAATCACACAAGGCTTTGGACTGTGGCATGGACCTGGATAGGCAGATGCTGTGGTAGAACCAACACTAATTAATACGATTGTAAAACAACATGTAGCAAGAAGAAGTTTCATACTTTTTTTCATTGAATACACCCCTTTATTCGTGTTAACTCTATCATAATATATTCCTTAAAACATTTAAACTAATTTTACATAAATGGTATTTATTAACTAATTATTTTATGTAAAATAAAAGAATGAAGGGAATTATAGTCTACTAAAAGGTAGTAAGTTTATTTAGGTTTAGTCTGATGGGGATATGGGGTAATAAAAGAAGTAAATTAAAAAAACTCCCATCACAGTTTTTATACTGTCGATAGGAGTTATAGCTTTTAGCGATTACCAACCCAAGTTTTTACTAGATCAGCAGTACCATAAACATAATGCTGGTCACCTACTTCATGGTAGGTTGCACTTTCGTCAACCTCTGTATGCTTGTACTGAATACGTTGACGGCGCTTCTCTGACATTGGATCAGGAAGTGGGATAGCTGATAATAAAGATTTTGTATACGGATGAACAGGGTGATTGTAGATATCATCTGCTTTACCGATTTCCATGATTTTACCACGGTACATTACAGCAATACGGTCACTGATGTATTTTACCATAGATAAGTCATGGGCAATGAAAAGATATGTTAAGCCACGTTCTTTTTGTAGTTGTTTTAGTAAGTTAACAACTTGCGCTTGGATAGATACGTCTAGCGCAGAGATTGGCTCATCCGCAATGATAAACTTAGGATCTAAACTTAGTGCACGGGCAATCCCAATACGTTGACGTTGACCACCAGAGAATTCGTGTGCGTAACGATTCGCGTGCTCTTTGTTTAAACCAACAGCTTCAAGTAGCTCTTGAATTTTTGCACGACGTTCTTTTTTGTCCTTGTAAAGGCCATGAATATCAAAGGCTTCACCAATGATCTCACCAGCCGTCATACGAGGGTTTAAAGAAGCATAAGGATCTTGGAAAATCATTTGCATTTGACGGTTAAATTTCTTTAACTCATTTTTAGATTTTTTTCCATGGACATTTTCACCATCGAAAACAATCTCGCCACCTGTAATATCATATAAACGAATAATTGAACGACCAGTTGTTGACTTACCACAACCTGATTCACCCACAAGACCAAGTGTTTCACCTTCGTAAACATCGAAGCTGATACCATCTACAGCTTTGATAGGATTACTTGGCGAACCAAAATGCTGCTGTAAATTTTTGATTTCAAGAATTTTTTTCGCACCAGTTTTAGTCATTTTCTTGTGCCTCCTTTGCTAAATACCCTTCAATACGTTTAGCAACCGCATCTGGAAGAGGAATCTTTGGTGCATCAGGATGCAACAACCAAGTCTTTGCAAAATGTGTTTCACTTACTTGAAACATTGGTGGCTCTTGTTCATAATCAATGGCCATAGCATACTCGTTACGAGCTGCAAATGCATCACCCTTAGGTGGATTCGTCAGATCTGGTGGTGAGCCTGGAATCGTACGTAATAGCTCATCAGTATCATTATCTAAATCTGGCATTGAACCAAGTAGACCCCATGTGTAAGGATGCTTTGGATTATAGAAAATATCATTTACAGTACCATATTCAACGATTTGTCCAGCGTACATTACTGCTACACGATCAGCGATATTCGCCACTACACCTAAATCGTGTGTAATGAAAATGATAGATGTTTGCGAGTTTTTCTGAATTTCTTTCATTAATTCTAAAATTTGCGCTTGAATGGTTACGTCTAGAGCTGTTGTCGGCTCATCTGCAATTAATAGCTTAGGATCAGCTGCAAGGGCAATGGCAATAACAACACGTTGACGCATACCACCTGAAAATTCATGTGGGTATTGGTTATAGCGTTTTTCAGGGAAGGGGATACCTACCTGAGTTAAAAGCTCAATCGCACGTTTTTTCGCTTCGTCTTTAGAAACTTTTTTGTGTTGCAAAATTACTTCAGTTATTTGACGTCCGACCTTCATTGTTGGGTTCAAACTTGTCATAGGATCTTGGAAAATCATTGCAATTTCATTTCCGCGTACTTTAGACATTTCTTTATCAGTTAATGGAACTAAATCACGGCCATTAAATAAAATTTGTCCTGACTCATAAATACCAGGTGGCTGGGGAATTAGTTTCATTAATGCATTACTCGTAACACTTTTACCAGAGCCTGATTCACCTACTATAGCGAGTGTTTCACCCTCCTTTAAATCAAAGTTAACACCACGTACAGCATGGACAAGCCCTGCATAAGTTTTAAAGTTAATTCTTAAATCTTTTACTTCTAGAATTGTTTTACTCATTTCGGCCACCTCCTTATTTACGTAGTTTTGGATCTAGAGCGTCACGTAAGCCGTCACCAACTGCGTTAAACGCAAAGATTGTCAGTGAGATAAATACTGCTGGGAAAATCAAGCGCCATGGAGCATTGGCAATAGCTTTATTACCATCAGAGGCCATTGTACCCCAAGAAGCTGTTGGAGCAGGCACCCCAAGACCAAGGTAGCTTAGGAATGATTCGGTGAAAATAGCAGATGGAATTGTTAGCGTCATCGTTACTAAGATTGCACCAAGAGCATTCGGAACTAAGTGTTTAATAATTAAATGGCCTGTACTAGCACCTAATGTACGAGCAGCAAGAACATATTCTTGATTTTTAATAGATAATACTTCACCACGAACGATACGAGCCATATTAATCCATCCAGTGATGGACAGGGCAATAATCATAGGAATTAAACCAGGTTGCATAACAACTAAAAGTACGATTACTACTAGAAGGTAAGGTACAGCTGTTAAAACGTCAGCAATACGCATCATGATGTTATCAACGCGACCGCCTGCTAAGCCTGAAATACTTCCCCATAAAACACCGATAATTAAGTCAATAATCGCTGCAGCAATTCCGATAAAAAGGGAAATACGAGCGCCTTCCCAAATACGAACGAAAATATCACGACCAAGGTCATCCGTTCCAAACCAAAATTGTGCAGATGGTGGTGCGTTGTAAACACCTAGCTGATCACTTGCTTTATATTGAGAAAACATTGGTACGAATGTAGCCATTAAAATAACAATGATTAAAATGATTATCCCAATGATGGCTAATTTGTTATGAGAGAAACGGAGAAATACTTCTTTCCAAAAGGAGACTGATTTATCAGCTAATTTTTCCGTTGCTTCATGATTTCCACCAACAATTTTAAACTTATCTTTTTCAATTTGTTGCTGTGTCATTATTTTTTCGCTCCTTTCAGTTTAATACGCGGATCAATCACACTATATAGAATATCAACGATTAATACCGCAAATAAAAGGATGATGGAATAGAACACCGTCGTACCCATAATTACTGTATAGTCACGGTTTGTAATACTTTGAACAAAGTGCTTACCAAGTCCAGGAATAGCGAAAATTTGCTCAACAATGAAACTACCTGTTACAACACCAGCTGTTAATGGACCAAGGTATGTTACGACTGGCAGAAGGGCATTTCGTAATGTATGACGGAATACGATTGTCCATTTACCAATACCTTTTGCACGAGCCATTTTTACATAATCACTATTGTTTTGTTCAAGCATACTTGAACGTGTTAATTTTGCGATAAAGCCCATATGAGAGAAAGCGATTGCAAGGGCTGGTAAAATACTATAAATAAAGCCCTTCCACCCACTAATAGGGAACCAGCCTAGCTTAAAGGCTAAGAAATACTGCATTAAACCTGCTAATATAAATGAAGGTACTGATATACCGAGCACCGCAAAGGACGTTGCCAAATAATCCGGGAACCTATTATGATATAGCGCGGAAACTACGCCAATTAATACACCGAATCCAACTGCTAATAGCATAGCTTCAATCCCTAATGTTAATGAAACAGGGAAACTTTCAGAAATCATATCATTTGTAGAACGCGCTTTATATTTCATTGACTCACCGAAATTGAATGTGGCCGTATCGATTAAATAATCTTTATATTGAATATACCAAGGGTTATTTAATCCATACGTTTCGTTTAACTTCTCCTCAATTTGAGGTGGGAAATTACGTTCACTCGCGAAAGGACTACCAGGAGCGAGACGCATTAAGAAAAACGTAACCGTTACGATGACGAAAAGCGCGAGAAGTATATACATCAGCCTTTTCAAAATATATTTAATCACATAAAACTCCTCCTTCTATTTGTCAATTTTCAGACAAATATATGCCTTCGTATTTTAAAAAGAGCTGACTCGCGCCGAAGTGGCTACGAGGCAGCTCTTCGCTGTAGAGCTAAATAAGCGAATTATAGTTGATTATTTCTCTACTTTAACCTCTTTAAGAGAGATGTTACCAAGGATGTCTGCCTTCATGTTTTTCACATAATCTTGTACTACAGATAGGTTCGTGTAGTAGTAGATTGGAATAACTGGGAAATCATTCACAGCAATTTTTTCAGCTTGTTTTAAAAGCTCAAGACGTTTAGCAGGATCTGCTTCAACGTTAGATTGATCTAACAATTTTTTGTATTCTGCACTTTCCCAACCAGTATCGTTGTTACCGTTTGCAGCAGTGTCATACATTTCTAAGAATGTATAAGCATCGTTGTAGTCACCAACCCAGCCCATACGGCCAACTTGGTAATCTAATTGGTTAAGTTTTTCTAAATATACTTGCCATTCAGAGTTATCTAGACCTACAGTGATACCTAGGTTTTTAGTCCAGCCCTCTTGAACGTATTGAGCGATAGCAGCGTGTGCTTCACTAGTGTTGTAAGAAAGGTTAATTTTGATATCTGCTGGGTTTGTAATTCCAAGTTCTTTCATACCAGCTTCAAGTGCTGCTTTAGCACCTTCGATATCGTTATCTTTGAAGTAACCACGGTCTTCTTCAAAGCCATGAACTGCGATAGGAACCATGCCTAATGCAGGTTTTTGCTCACCTTTAGTAATGTTGTCAATTAAACCTTGACGATCAACTGCTAAAGCTAACGCTTTACGGATGTTAGCGTTTCCAGTGATTTTATCTTTTGTATTTAGCTTGTACCAGTAAACAGAAGCTTGGTCATTGATATTTAATGAACCATCAGCTTTAAATGCGTCGATTGAATCAAGTGCCACAGATTGGAATGGTGCACCTAAGTAGTCAATTTCTCCAGCTTTGAAGCTTGTTGCAGCAGTTGCTTCAGACTCAACCATACCGATATTAACAGTTTCTAAAGAAACTTTATCAGCATCCCAGTACTCTGGGTTTTTCTTTAATACGATTGTATCATTGTGTCTCCATTCAGCTAATGTGAAAGGACCGTTTGTTACATAGTTTTCACCAGCATCTGCATACCACTCATCATTACCTTCAACTACTTTTTGGTTTAATGGTGCATATGTTTTGAATGCTGTTAATTCTAAGAAGTAAGGTGTTGGGTTTTCTAAAGTTACTACTAATGTTTTTTCGTCTTGTGCTTTAACGCCTACATCATCAGCAGAACCTTCACCATTGTTGTATGCTGCAGCACCTTTAATTGGGTAAAGGATTGAAGCATATTCAGAAAGATTGTCTGGGTTTAATGCCCATTTCCAAGCGTATTCGAAGTCACCAGCTACTACTGGATCTCCGTTTGACCATTTAGCATCACGTAATTTGAACGTGTATGTTTTTAAATCTTCACTAACTTCCCAGCTTTCAGCAGCAGCTGCAACTGGACGAGCGTCTGCATCAAGTGTTGTTAATCCTTCAAAAGTATTTGTTAGAATAACACCAGAAGTTGTATCTGTTGCTAATGCAGGATGAAGAGATGGCGGCTCAGAAGCTACTACTACATTTAATTCGCCACCTGATGAAGTTGTTTCTGAAGAGCCAGAATCTTTTCCTTCGTCTTTAGATTTGTCAGACGAATCTCCACCGAAGCCACATGCAGCAAGTACTAAAGAAAATACTGCAAGGACTGTTAGTAATAAAAACTTTTTGTTTTTATTCATGTGAATCCCCCTTATACAATTTTTAAGCCTTTTGTGAAGCTCCTATTTAATATACCAAAAAAATCATTGTGTACAAAATAAAAAAGATTCGAATTTATATAGTATTATCTGACATTTAGGAGAATAATAAATTTTTCCGATTTATCACGCTAAAGAGGCGAAGTGTATATATATTAAAAATTTGATATTTACTTATTCTGAATATCAAAAATAAAGTAAAAATAAAAAAATGATTTACTATACGGAAAATTCCTATTTTTTTGATAATATTATCGATATTTGAAAAATGAATCAAAAGTCATAGATGTAATACCTTGAGGAATTTGTATAGATTTGTAGAAAATCTATGTAAAACTCAGTGAATTAGATTCTTTTACAGGTAATTTCTTGTAATTTATTATCGCAAAACATGAATATTTTTATCTATTAATGATATATAAGAAACTTGTTTTGTATTTTTCTAGGATTATCCATTTGTGGGGAGGAAAAAGAAAAAAATGAGCATTTGTATGAAAAAAGGTACCCATACTAAGAAAAATTTGGATTTAGTGACAAGCTAGTTTACGAGATTAAGTTTTTTTGAAATAATTTTCGAGCTAGTTGTATATACATGCATATATGCAGTTGGTTACTGTTTTATTCATCAGTTAAAAAATAAAAGGAATGCTTCATTTCGCCTTGTATTCTTCCAAAGAGAACTGTTTAAATCGTATTGTTTTTTTGAGGATGTCATTTGTCTTACTGAAGAGGATTGATAATGCAAATAATTACTAAAAACCTGTTTATTCATCGAATGAAAACGTTAACAATAGCTATTCAGAAGGATATTCTTCCACTTTTTAAGTGGTATACCATGAAAAAATATAAAAAACAGTGCATCCCATTTATAAAATGCACTGTTTTTTATTTAAAGTTTAAATTGATTGATCTGATTCTGTAAATCTAAGGACTTTTCGCTTAGATCTGAGGCAACTTGGTTTACTTGTTGTACTGTTATAGATTGTTCTCTTGTTGCTGAAGCTACAATTTTTGTATTATCCGCGCTAGTTGAAGCACCATGGGCGATTTCTGCAACGGACGCTGCAACCTGTTCAGCGCTAGCTGAAATTTCTTCAGAGGTAGCTGATATATCTTCTATTTGATCTGTCATCGTATTAATTGCTTTCACAATTCCTTCAAAGGCTTGTCCTGCATGTCCGATGATTTTAACGCCCTCTGTGACAGAATGAAGTCCATCAAAGACTGCTTTTTCTACATTATGTGTATCCTGTTGAATATCTAGCGTTAAGGCAACGATTTGGTTGGCTGATTGTTTTGATTCCTCAGCTAACTTACGAACCTCATCTGCTACTACCGCAAATCCTTTACCATGCTCTCCAGCTCTAGCCGCTTCAATTGCTGCATTGAGTGCCAATAAATTTGTTTGATCTGTAATAGCTGTAATAACAGCTGTGATCTGACTAATCTCATCTGATTGCTTACTCAATTTTTGAACAAGATTATTAATCGTTTGTGTTGATTCATGTATGACATTCATTTGTTGCTGAGCTTCTTCTACCGTCTCGTTTCCATTTGTTGCTAATTCTGAAGTTGTTATAGCATTCTGATGTAGTTGTTGAGTTGCCTCAGCTATTCGTTGAACACCTACAGCCGTTTCATCCATAGCGTGTGCGCTTTCGTTAGCTGCAACTGTAGCTGTCACTGCAGCCTCAGCTGTTTCGTTAATCCGTATTGTAATTTCATCAGCAGTGGCAGTAATTTCTTCAGTTGAGGCAGAAAGTTCCTCTACTGAAGCTGTTAAATGCTCTGCATTGTCCTGTATATGCGTTAATAAATTTTTCAGATTCCCCTTCATGGCATTAAAAGCTGCTGAAAGCTGACCAATTTCATCTTTTGATTGATGGGTAATATCTGGATGAATTAATTCTCCATTAGCTACATGGTTTGCAGCCAGAACGACAGATTTTAAAGGGCGTGAGATTGTCCGTTGTATATAGAAAATAAGGAAAATACCTAGAGCGATACCAATAATGATTGCGATAATGGAAATAATTTGTGAATTAAACACGGCCTGTTTAGATTCTTTTGTCACAATATCTAGTTGTTCCTTTTGATAGTTTCCAATTTGATCGGATACATCTTGTATACCTTTATTAGCTTGTTGTACTTCACCATTTACCTTCTGCAAAGCACCTTCTAGATTACCAGCTTCAAATAAAGCTATTGCTTCAGTTGCTGCCTTGTTAAAAGAATCATTATGAACTTTTAATTCCTGTGCATATGTTTCCATTTCAGCTGAATTCGATTTTTCAGTGATTTCTTCTACATGTGTGTCGAGCATATTTGCATATTTTGAGAAACTCTCTTTGTTAGCAGGTTTGTCTTCGATGATGATGGCACGAATGAAAAGACCTTGCATAGCCATTTCGTATTGAATATCATCTGCTAATTCTACAAGGGCAACATGTCCTTCTAATGCATTTTCAATCTTTTTTTCAATGTTTGAAAATAACAGGAACATAATGAACAAAGAAATGATTAATGTGAGAATAATTGCAAAGAAACCAAAGCTTAATTTTTTACCTACAGACATATAGATACGCCCTTTCCTGAATGCTCTATAAAAATTTTTATACTTTAATTTAGCGTTTCTCAGTAGTAGAAGTCAATATACGTTGAAGGAAACAGTGCAGATTATTCATGTGTTTTTATATTGTTATTATAATAAGGAAGATTGTCTGTAAAAATCAATCAAGATAAGGTTGTTTTCATCGTTTTATAGTACGGATTATGTGTACTCGTTATAAAAAGGAAGAAACCGATACAATTTGTATCGGTTTCTTCCTTTATGACTGTTTCTTTAACTGTAAAATGACTGCCTCATCCGGGTCAATATACAGTGTCTTTTGTTCAAAATAGATGACGAAACCAGGTTTGGCACCATTTGGTTTTTTGACCTGTCGTATTTCGGTATAATCTACAGGCACAGAAGAGGATTCTCTGGCCTTAGAAAAATAGGCGGCTAGTGTGGCAGCTTCTCGCAATGTCGTTTCATCGGGTTCACTTGAATGAATGACAACATGAGATCCAGGAATATCTTTTGTGTGTAACCAAATATCAGTCCGCTTTGCTAGTTTGAATGTCAGCATGTCATTTTGTTTATTGTTTTTTCCAACAGAGATTGTTACACCTGTAGAAGAAACATAGCGTTCTGGTTCAGGTTTCGCTTGTTTTTTCTTTTTCTTCGCATGACGTAGTTTTAAGTAACCTTGCTCTGCTAGCTCTTCACGAATTTCCTCAATATCTCCAGGAGAAGCCTGCTGAACTTGCTGTGCAAGCATTTCGAAGTAAGAAATTTCATCAGTAGTTTTTTCTAGCTGCTCTTGAACCATGACCAAGGCATTTTTTGCCTTTGTATATTTTGTATAATAACTTTGGGCATTTTCAATAGGTGTTTTACGTTCGCTTACTGGAATCGTTATTTCTTCGCCAGTTTCACTATAGTAATTTGTGACAGTAACTTCCTTAACTCCTTTTTCAAAGGCATAGATATTAGCCATTAATAGCTCACCATATAGTTGGAATTGATCGAGCTTGGAGGCACGTTCATAATCCTTTGTTAACTTTTTTGTTTTTAAAGCTAATTTGTCAATCTCATTTTGTAGCCAGCGCTCTAAATCGCCTGCTTGTTGTTTTACACGATCTCGCTCTGCACGGGCAAAGAATACACGATCAAGAAGCTCATGGACATTAGGATAGATTGTTATATCCCCATCATGCAAATGCGTTAATTCGATAGGGGAAAAGTATACTTTCTGATTGAAGAGTACGTACATAGGCTTCATTCCACCGTTCGCAAAGGAGGCCATAAAATCCTTGAAACATACTAGCGTATTTGAAGTCGTCTTCATTCGATACAATAATTCTTCCGCGTGAAGAGGTGAAAAACCAGCTAATTGTTGCACTAGCTCTTTAGAGGTTTTCCCTTCAGCAAAAAATGCTGTTAGCTCTTCATCTGTCACCGTTAAAGGATTCCATTTGTTTTGTGAGGGTGGTGCAATATACGGTTGCCCTGGTAGTATAGTACGGAAGCTATTGACTGAAGGCGGTAGATGTTTTAGGCTGTCAATAATTTTTCCCTGCTCTTGATCAATCAACAGTAGATTACTATGTCTACCCATAATTTCAGCATGTATTTCTCTTACAATTGGATCTCCAATTTCATTTTTACTTTCAATTTCTACTATTATAATGCGATCAAAATCACGCTGTTTTATAGAAGCAATAAAACCACCCTCTATATGCTTACGCAAAAGCATACAAAACATTGGCGGCTCTGCTGGATTTTCAATCACCTGTTCAGTAAGGTGTACACGTGCATAAGAAGAGTGGATGGAAAACAGTAATTTATGATTCTTTCCGTTCGCTCGCACATGTAAAATAACTTCTTGTGCATTGGGTTGATGTATTTTGGTAATCCGACCAGTGACTAGCTGTTGTAGGTCGGCAGTTATTGAATAAGTAAATAAGCCATCAAATGCCATATGAATTCCTCTTTCCAACGATATCAAGCATCTTGGTACTTTCGTATTTTTTTCTTAATGTATCTGCATGCACTATTTTTAAGCTCGCAAATACTCTTTTGGTATGTTTATCATAGCATTTTTTAGGTGAATATTAAAATATAGCTTCAATTGTGGTAGAATTAGCTTTTACTTTAACCAAATTTTTTTGGAGAGTCGTCATAATCGACAAAGCTTATGTTATAATAATCCCAGTATGCAAAGAAAGGTGTGACGAACCTTGGTGCGTAGTATGACTGGTTTTGGCAGAGGTGTCACAACAACTAGAGACTTTCAATTAACCGTGGAAATGCGCTCGGTCAACCATCGTTTTTTAGAAATTAACGCAAAATTTCCGAAAGAATGGCTTGAAGCTGAAATTTTTGCAAAGAAACTAATTTCTCAAGCTTTGTCACGCGGCAAAATTGATGTGATGGTATATGTGAAGGACTTAGAGAACGTAGAGCAATCTATTGAGATTAATTGGTCATTAATTGAAGCGTATCGTAAGGCAAAAGAGCAATTAGCAAGTAAAGTACCACTTGAAGAAAAATGGACGATGCAAGAGCTTTTATCGTTAGAGCAGGCACTTGTACAGCAAAAACCCCAGCTTACACCAGAAGATTTGCTCAGTGCTGTTGAACAAGCGATTTCACAAGCGATTTCACAGCTCGTTCAAATGCGTGAGCGTGAAGGGCAAGAATTACAAGAGGTTGTTGTACAATATAAAGAACAGTTAATGGAGCAAGTCAATCAGATTCGTTTGTGTTCTTCACTTGCTGTTGAAAAATATCGTACACGATTAATAGAGCGAATTAATGAAGTTGCAGATGGCACATTGCTAGAAGATCGTTTACTAGCGGAAGTAGCAATTTTTGCAGAACGAGTAGACATCTCCGAAGAATTAGACAGATTAGATAGTCACTTCAATCAGCTGGAGGAAACATTACTTGAAAAGATTTCGGTTGGGCGTAAATTGGACTTTTTAATGCAGGAAATACATCGCGAGATTAATACGATTGGTTCAAAAAATCAATCTACAGAAGCAGCGGTTGCTGTTGTTCAGGCGAAAACAATTTTAGAAAAGATGCGTGAGCAAGTGCAAAACATCGAATAACTTGCACGTGTCTGTTATAAATTAAGGGAGATATAGAGAATAAATGATAAAAGAACGTGGATTATTAATTGTTCTGTCTGGCCCCTCTGGTGTAGGTAAAGGGACAGTGCGAAAAGAATTATTTTCTCAGCCGAATACGAATTATGAGTATTCCATCTCGATGACAACACGAAATCCTCGCGAAGGTGAAGTAGATGGTGTAGACTATTTTTTCAAGACACGTCATGAATTTGAAGTGTTAATCGAACAAGGTGGCTTATTAGAGCACGCTGAATTTGTCGGTAACTATTATGGAACACCATTAGCTTATGTAAATGAAACACTTGATGCAGGTCGTGATGTATTTTTAGAAATCGAAGTGCAGGGTGCAGCACAAATTCGTAAAAAAGCACCAGATGCCTTATTTATTTTCTTAGCCCCTCCAAGTTTAACGGAATTAAAAGATCGTTTAGTTGGACGTGGGACAGAAACGGAGGATATCATTGCCAAACGAATCGCTACTGCAAGTGAAGAGCTTGAAATGATGAGCTTGTATGATTATGTTGTGGAAAATGATGAAGTGACGAATGCCTGTGATCGTATAAATGCGATTATTAAAGCCGAGCATTGTCGTAGAGAACGTGTTGAAAAAAGATATTTGTCAATGTTGAGAGGAGAATAAAACAATGCTATACCCATCAGTAGACGCTTTAAAAAAAGAAATCGATTCAAAATATTCATTAGTGAGCCTTGCTTCTAAACGTGCTCGCCAAATGCAAGAAGAGCAAGACACAGAACGCTTACACAAGTATGTTTCCCATAAATATGTTGGGAAAGCACTTGAAGAAGTAGCGGCAGGTGTACTTACGAAAGTATCACAGGATGAGTCAACTGTGTATGAGGACGAAATCTAACATCATGTAAAGAGCTTTACTATGTTTACATGCATGCTAGTCTAGTTAGCAGTAGATTTTAATTATACAGAATGCCGAAAGCTCCCAGGGAATCCTTCTTTGGGAGCTTATCATTTGAAAGGACGACACCTAGCATGAATAAAAATATTTTACTTTGTGTTTCAGGCGGGATTGCCGTATATAAAGCTGTGGCACTCGTAAGCAAGCTATCACAAGCAGGAGCCAATGTAAAAGTCATCATGACAGCCTCTGCTAGACAGTTTGTAAATCCATTAAGTTTTCAAGTGATGTCCAAAAATGATGTTTATTTTGACACGTTTGATGAAAAAGATTCAAGTGTGATTGCTCATATAGACTTAGCAGACTGGGCTGATTTAATTTTAGTAGCGCCCGCTACAGCAAATATAATAGGAAAAATGGCCAATGGTATAGCAGATGATATGATCACAACAACCCTGCTTGCTACGACAGCACCTGTATGGATTGCACCAGCCATGAATGTACACATGTACGACCATCCAGCGGTAAAACGTAATTTGGATAGGCTATCAGCTGATGGCTACAAATTTATTGAGCCTTCCGAAGGCTTTTTAGCATGTGGCTATGTCGGGAAGGGCCGTCTAGAGGAGCCAGAAAAAATCACTGCACTTGTTCAAGATTTTTTTTCGGGAAAAACTAAACCACTAACAGATAAAACAGTCATAGTGACTGCGGGTGCCCTACATGTACCATTGGATGAACAGCATGTAATTAGTCCACAGGCAAATGGAGCCATAGGCCGAGCTTTAGCACATGAAGCAAGAATGCTAGGCGCACATGTAATTGAAATAGAAAATTCTAATTTGTTTGATGCTATACAGCAACTGGAGGCTTATAAAATCCAATATCCTCAGGCAATATTGATCCATGCAGCAAATGTGCCGACTATAAAGGAAACGCCGATCATTTCGGTAGAAGGCATAAAAGCGATCACTTTCGGACAAAAAGTGCAAGGAACTCCAATGCTTAATATACTTTCTGAGAGATGGATTGATTTTAGTGAAAAAGCGCAGCTTAACGGACAGTTTTTGGCTACAATTAACCCACAACTTTTTGCTCAGACATTATGGTCATATATTATAAAGGGTGAGGAACAATGAGCTTCTTGATAGCAGAGGTCATTGTAGATGTCTCTACTTACCATGTAGACCGTCCATTTGATTATCAAGTACCTGTAGAATGGATTAGTGTTATCGAGTTAGGAAGTCGTGTTAAAGTGCCATTTGGTCCAAGGAATGTCCTGGGTTTTGTTGTTGGATTGAAGAAAGAAACAGATGTACCGTTAAATAAACTAAAGGCAATCAATCAAATTTTAGATATGGAGCCAGTCCTGACAGAAGAGATGTTGCGAATGGCGAAGTGGTTGAAGAACGATACGATTTGCTATGAAATAGATGCCTTGCAAGTGATGTTACCATCTGCACTTCGAGCCAAGTATGAAAAAATGATTAAGCTACAACAAGGTCAACAATTGCCACTAGAGGTACAGGCTATATTCGGGAAGCGTCAACGAGCAAATTTTAAAGAATTTGAGCGAGCAGGTTTACTACCCCTTTTGAAGCAATTGGTTGCAGAAAACATTGTTTCAATCGAAAATGTTGTGAAGCAACAGGGAAATGTGAAAGAAATTCGAATGGTTCAAATAACAGCAGACCAACAACTTATTGAACGTGCTTTAGAGCAATCATCCAGAGCAGCTAAACAACGGCTATTACTGCAATGGATGTGCCAACACTTAGGAGAGATTTTTACTCCCCAACAAATTTGTGACGAAGCAAGGGTCTCTATTTCAGTTTTAGAGGCAGTAATTGATAAAGGAGCTGCTCAATTTATTCAAGAGGAAGTATTTCGTGATCCATTTACGAAGGAAGTTTCACGTACACATGCCTTACAATTAACGAGTGAGCAGCAGGTTGCTCTCCAAGCTATTACTACAGCTATGGACCAGCAAATAGCGCAAACCTTTTTATTACATGGTGTAACAGGAAGTGGCAAAACAGAGGTTTATTTGCAGGCTATTCAAAAGGTATTAGAAGAAGGAAAAGAAGCCATTATGTTGGTACCTGAAATCTCTTTAACTCCACAAATGACCGAACGATTCCGCAGTCGCTTTGGTGAGATGGTTGCTGTGATGCATAGTGGATTATCTGTAGGGGAGAAATATGATGAATGGCGTAAAATCCAACAAGGCAAAGTGAAGGTTGTAGTTGGAGCTCGTTCAGCTATTTTTGCTCCTTTTACGAATATAGGGCTTATTATATTGGATGAGGAACATGAATCAACTTATAAGCAAGAAGATTCACCGCGTTATCATGCAAGAGATGTAGCCATCTGGCGAAGCGAATTTTATAACTGTCCTATTATTTTAGGGAGTGCAACACCAGCATTAGAATCATTTGCAAGAGCTAAAAAGGGAGTATATAAGCTACTCTCCTTAAAACACCGTGCTTTACATCAGGCTTTGCCGACTGTTTTTATTGCAGATATGCGTGAAGAACTGAGACAAGGTAATCGTTCGATGTTTTCCCAATCACTGATAGAAGCAATCCGTTTAAGACTTGAGAAAAAAGAACAAATGGTGCTGTTTTTAAACCGTCGTGGCTATTCATCATTTGTACTCTGCCGAGATTGTGGAACAGTTGTCCAATGTCCAAATTGCGATATTTCATTAACCTATCATCGAACAACTGAAAAATTGAAATGTCATTATTGTGGTTACGAGGAACATGTTCCACAAATATGTCCGCAATGTCAAAGTGATCATATTCGTTATTTTGGTACAGGTACACAAAAGGTGGAAGAGGAGCTGTATAAGTTGTTTCCTGAGGCAAGAGTATTACGTATGGATGTAGATACTACGAAGCATAAAGGGGCACATGAAGAAATATTAGAGACATTTGGGGCAGGGCATGCAGATATTTTGCTGGGTACTCAAATGATCGCAAAGGGTCTGGATTTTCCAAATATTACGCTAGTCGGTGTACTTAGTGCTGATACATCCTTACATTTACCTGATTACCGCGCAGCAGAGCGAACATTTCAGCTATTAACACAGGTAAGTGGCCGAGCTGGGAGACATGACAAGCTAGGTGAAGTCATCATTCAAACGTATACACCTGAGCATTACGCAATTGAATTAGCTAAAACACAAGAGTATGAACCATTTTATGAACGTGAGATGTTTTTACGTCGCAGATCAAACTATCCACCTTATTATTTTGTAGCTCTTATTCAATTATCCCATGAAGATGTCATGATGGCTGCTGAATATGCTGGTCGAGTGGCTGATTGGTTACGAGGGAACTTATCGAATCAAGTAGCAATAATAGGACCAACAACTGCGAGTATTGCTCGTCTCCAAAATAGATATCGTTATCAATGTTTGATAAAATATAAAATTGAACCAAATCTAATTCCCGTGTTACAACGTTTACTTGCTATGTATAGAGCAGAGTGGATTAAACAAGGAATATTAATGACGGTAGATTTAGATCCGTCTACTATATAGTTAGCGTGTAATAATAGCACGATTTTTAATAAAAGTATCAATTAGCTAGTGCACTAGCTTTAAAGCAGAAATGAGGAAATAATAATGGCGGCTATAAAAAAAGTAATTGAAAATCCTGCAAAAGTACTATCCACACCGTGTGCTGAAGTGACAGAAATTAATGATGAAATTATTACATTACTTGATGATTTATATGACACTATGGTGGAATATGATGGCGTTGGAATTGCGGCACCACAAATAGACGTAGGGTTACGGGTAGCAATTGTTGAACTAGGTGAAGAACGTGATATTTTAGAAATGATTAATCCAACTGTCGTTGAAACGGACGGAGCAGAAGTAGATATTGAAGGATGTTTGAGCTTTCCAGGGTTATATGGAGAAGTGGAACGTCCTAGTTATGTCAAAATTGAAGCATGTGATCGTGAAGGACGTGTTTATGAATTAGAGGCAGGTGGCTTTGATGCCCGTGCGATTTTACATGAAATTGATCATTTAGATGGTGTGCTTTTCGATTCAAAAATCAAGCGTATTGTCACAGCAGAAGAACTAGAAGAAATGTACGCTGAAGAGGAGGAATAAAATGACATCTATCGTTTTTATGGGGACACCTGACTTCTCCGCACCTATTTTGCGTATGCTACATGATGAAGGATATGCTATTAAAGCAGTTGTAACACAACCAGATCGTCCAGTTGGGCGTAAGCGAGTATTAACACCGCCGCCAGTAAAGGCAACGGCTTTGGAACTTGGCTTGCCAATTATTCAACCTGAAAAATTGCGTGGCTCCGAGGAGTTACATCAGATTCTTGCTTTACAGCCTGATCTAGTAATAACAGCAGCATTTGGACAGATACTACCAAAAGAATTATTAGATGCACCGGCTCTAGGCTGCATTAATGTCCATGCCTCCCTATTACCAAAATATCGTGGAGGGGCTCCGATTCACCAAGCCGTCATGGATGGTGAAAAAGAAACAGGAGTAACAATCATGTATATGGCAGAAAAGCTTGATGCGGGAGATATTATCTCTCAAAAAGCGATCCCTATTGAAGAAGATGATCATACTGGTGGACTTTTTGATAAGCTAAGTATGGTTGGCTGTGAATTACTTAAGGAAACACTTCCTTCTATTATAAATGGTACAAATAACCGTACAGTTCAAGATGAAGCACAAGTTACCTTTGCAAGTAATATTTCAAGGGAACAAGAACGAATTGATTGGACCAACGATGCTATTACTTTATACAATCAAGTGCGCGGTCTTCATCCATGGCCTGTTGCTTATACTACTTTTGAGGATGGTAATTTTAAAATTTGGTGGGCAACGATTGGCAAAAGTAAGCATGAGGCTAATCCAGGTACAGTGGTTGCCATTGATAAAGATCATTTTGAGGTAGCAGCTGGCAACGGGACAACTTTAGCATTATATGATGTGCAACCAGCTGGTAAAAAGCGCATGACCGCAGAGGAATATTTACGTGGGACAGGTTCTAAATTACAGATTGGGGACCAATTTAAATGAGTAAAAAAAGTGTAGTGATTTGGGATGGCAATGTACGAGATGCCGCATTGTCAATTCTATTAGCAGTTGATAAAAATCAGGCTTATAGCAACTTATTGCTAAATGAAACAATTAAACGACATAAAATTGAAGCAAAAGATCGTGCTTTATTGACTGAAATAACGTATGGAACTTTACAGCATAAAATGACACTTGATTATTACTTAGAGCCATTTATTCGTGGTTCAATTGATCATTGGGTTCGCTGGTTATTAAGAATTTCGTTGTATCAAATCCATTATTTAACACGTATCCCTCCACACGCTGCAGTAAACGAAGCAGTAGAAATTGCCAAGCGTCGAGGGCATCGTGGAATCGCTTCTATGGTCAATGGCATATTAAGATCCGTGTTACGGAGTGGAGTCCCTTCAACAGATGACATAGCAGATCCAATTGAGCGCCTTTCAATAGAAACAAGTCATCCAATGTGGTTAGTTCAAAGATTTGTTGATAACTACGGTCTTGAAGTAGCGACTGAAATGTTGCATGAAAATAATAGACCGCCTGTGCAGACTGTGCGTGTTAATACGACAAAAGCAACTGTTCAGCAAGCAATTGCCAAGTTAGAGGCAGAAGGATTAACGGCTAATCAAAGCGACGTTATACCAGAGTGCTTATACATTACAAACGGTCAACCAGCTCGTACAAAAGCCTTCAAAGAAGGTATGATTACTATTCAGGATGAAAGTTCAATGATACCTGCTAATGTGCTAAATCCAACTCCAGGTATGCGTGTCTTGGATATGTGTGCGGCACCTGGTGGAAAAACAACACATATTGCCGAAATAATGAAAAATGAAGGGTCTATTTTAGCAACAGACCTTCATCCACATAAATTAGATTTAATCGACCATAATACAGAGCGTCTAGGGCTTGATATTGTTGAAACAGCCCCAATAGACGGACGGAAAGCACCAGAATTTTTACAAGCAGCGTCTTTTGATGCTATCTTAGTCGATGCACCATGTAGTGGACTAGGAGTTATGCGACGTAAACCAGATATTAAATATACAAAGCGAGAAGAAGATTTAGAAAGTCTTCAAAAAATCCAATTAGCTTTACTGGATGCAGCAACGAAAGTTTTGAAAACAGATGGTAAGCTTGTATACAGTACGTGTACAGTAGACATACAAGAAAACGAAGGCACTGTGAAAGCCTTTTTAACAGCACATCCAGAAATGGAAGCTATACAACTAGAATCTTTACCAACAAAATTAGCGGAAAAGCAAGCTAATGGCATGCTTCAAGTCTTTCCACAAGACTTTGGCAGTGACGGTTTCTTTGTCGCCGCCTTTCGTAAAAAAGGAGAATCCAACTAATGGTGGATCAAGAGAAATTTAATGAACGTATTAACGATTTAGTCGAAGAAGCAGAAGAAAAGCCCGTTCGACGTGTAAAAAAAGAAAAGCCAAATTTAAAAGAATCCATTTATTCGTTACAACCTCATCAATTAGAAGAATGGCTAAAGGAAAATGGCGAAAAGCCTTTCCGTGCTGCTCAAATTTTTGACTGGCTGTATAATAAACGTGTAAAGACATTTGAAGAAATGTCAAACCTTTCAAAGGGATTACGCGAAAAACTAACTGCAAATTTTGCATTATCCACACTATCAACCATTATTAAACAAGAATCTAAAGATGGTACCATTAAATTTTTATTCCAATTACAAGATGGCTATTCAATAGAAACTGTTTTAATGCGCCATGAATATGGAAATTCTGTCTGTGTAACAACACAAGTAGGCTGCCGAATTGGCTGTACGTTTTGTGCATCCACTTTAGGTGGTTTGAAGCGACATTTATTAGCAGGGGAAATTGTGGAGCAAGTTGTCAAAGTGCAGCAAACATTAGATGAATTGGGCGAGCGAGTATCTCATATTGTCATTATGGGTATTGGTGAACCTTTCGATAACTATGATGCAATGATGAACTTCTTAAAAGTGATCAATCATGAAAAAGGTTTAAATATCGGAGCACGTCATATCACAGTTTCAACATCGGGTATTGTACCTAAAATTTACCAGTTTGCAGATGAACAATTACAAATTAACTTTGCCGTTTCTCTGCATGCGCCAAACCAAGAAGCACGTCAAAAGCTAATGCCAATTGCCCGTGCTTATAAATTGGAAGAATTAATGGAAGCTGTGCGATACTATACAAAAAAAACAGGTCGACGAGTGAGTTTCGAGTATGGGCTGATGTCTGGTGAAAATGATTCAGTAGAAATAGCAGAGGAACTATCTGCTTTAATTAAAGGAATTAAATGTCATGTCAACTTAATTCCTGTAAACTATGTACCAGAACGTGATTATGTTCGTACATCTCGTAGTCAAATTTTTGCTTTTGAAAAAACATTAAAGAAAAATGGTATTAACGTAACGATCCGCCGAGAGCAAGGTTCAGATATCGCTGCTGCGTGTGGTCAATTACGTGCACAAGAGAGATCTGAAGAAACGAGGTGACCAGTATTGGAATACACAGTCGAAAGTGATATTGGTTTAAAACGATCCATTAATGAGGACCGTGCTGCATTCTTTAAACGTCCAGATGGGCTTGCACTAGCACTTGTAGCGGATGGCATGGGTGGTCATAATGCTGGTGATGTAGCAAGTGATATGGCAATTAAACAAATGGAATCCTTTTTTTTACAGGCAGACACACATCATTTTGTATCTACAACATCAAAAAAAGAATGGTTATTACAAACAGTTAAGCAATTGAATAAAACAATATATGACTATTCTTTATCACATGAAGACTGTAAAGGAATGGGCACGACATTTATTGCAGTGTTAATCGAAGAACAACATTGCTTCATTGCACATGTGGGAGACAGTCGTGTGTATTATTTCTTTGAAGATGGTGCACAACAAATAACAAGAGATCATTCATATGTGAACGTCTTGGTCGAAAATGGTGAGATAAGCGAAGAAGAGGCTTTGACACATCCAAAGAAAAATTTCATCTTAAAAGCGGTTGGGACAGAGGACACAATCGAACCAGACTTTTATGAAGTAGATTTAGCATCAGAATCGTATTTACTCATTTGTTCAGATGGATTAAGCAATAAACTATCTGTTTATGAAATGGCATCGATAATTACGTATCCAGACTCCATTAAGGAAAAGGGGCGTAAACTTGTAGAATTAGCAAATGCCAGCGGGGGAGAAGACAATATCTCCCTCGTGCTATTAACGAAAAAGGATGAGGAGGTGTAAGAATGCTTGTAGGTAAAAGAATTAGTGACCGTTATAAAATTTTAGAACTCATTGGTGGCGGAGGTATGTCCAATGTTTATTTAGCACACGATATGATCTTAAATCGTGATGTAGCCATTAAAATATTACGCTATGATTTTTCCAATGAGGATGAATTACATCGACGTTTTCAACGTGAGGCACTGTCTGCTACAAGTCTTACACATCCAAATATTGTTAGTGTTTATGATGTAGGTGACGATGGAGATCTACACTATATTGTGATGGAATATGTTCAAGGAAAAACATTAAAGCAGTACATACAAGAATTTGCACCAATTTCTCCTGCTAGAAGTGTGCATATTATGAAGCAATTAACGTCTGCCATTGCTAATGCCCATGAAAACCATATTATCCACCGTGATATTAAACCGCAAAATATATTAATGGATGCGGAAGGTAATGTGAAAATTACGGATTTTGGTATTGCCATGACGTTAAGTGCTACATCATTTACTCAAACAAATTCTGTGCTTGGTACAGTCCATTATTTATCACCAGAGCAAGCTCGCGGCGGTACAGCTACAAACAAATCAGATATTTACGCACTCGGTATTGTGTTATATGAATTATTAACAGGTGAACTTCCATTTTCTGGTGAATCTGCTGTTTCAATAGCACTTAAGCATTTACAAGCCGAAACGCCTTCTGTCCGTGCTTTTGATGCAACGATTCCCCAAAGCTTGGAAAATGTAGTATTAAAGGCTACTGCCAAAGATTCATCCCATCGTTATACTACAGTGGAAGAAATGTATGAAGATTTGGAAACCGTACTAACACCATCTAGAATCAACGATCCCAAATTTGTCATACCTGTGGATAATGATGTAACGAAAGCTATTCCCATCATTAAAGAGCAGATGCATAAAAAAGACGAAGATCTAACTAAAACAAGAGTTATTGAACCGATTATGGAAGCTAAAGCACCTTCTCAACCACAACCTAAAAAGCCTGTAGAAAAGCCAGTTCCTGTAAAGGGAAAGAAGAAAAATTGGCCCAAATATGTTGCAGGACTATTCATTGCAGCGGTTGTCATTTTCTTATTCTTTATTTTTGCAAAAGATTTATTTAGCCCGAAAAAAGTGGCTATACCAGATGTAGCAAATTTAACAATAGAGGAAGCGACAAAAAAATTAGAAGCAGATGGATTTGTTGTTGGTGAAGAGCATCAGGAGCGAAATCATGAGGAAATAGAGAAGGGGAAAGTTATAGAAACGGACCCATCAAAAAATTCATTACGTGAAAAAGGTTCAGAGGTAGACTTAATCGTTAGTTTAGGTGTAGAGATGACGACTGTTGATAATTATGTTGGACAAAATTATAGTCAAGTTGAAGCTTTAATAAAAGGAAAGTATAAAGACGTAATAAAAGAGGATGTCCCTTCTAATGAGCCAGAAGGAAGAATTATTGAACAAAGCATACCACCAAATTCTGAGGTAGTAGCGAAAGAAGAAACAATCACGTTTAAAGTTAGCCAAGGAGTTAGAATGGTAAGGGTTGAAAATGTTGTAAATTATACGAAAGCTGATATGGATGACTATGTGAAAAGAGCAGGTCTCAATTGGCGTATATCTCGTGAAGAACATCATGAAACCATCCCAGCTGGCAGTGTAATTTCGCAATTGACAAAAGCGGGTACTATGGTAGAAGAAGGTTCTATGATATCGGTTGTAATAAGTAAAGGGCCAGCAAAACAGCCCGATAAACTACGTGTCATACCTGTAGTCATTGAGTATAAACCTACAGAAGAGGGAATAGCTCAAAATATTCGAATTGAAATTCAAGATAAAAATCATACATTGTCTGAACCTGTTGAAGTATTTGAAATTTTAAGTGATACGCCATACAACATTCAGCTTACAATTGAAGATGGCAAAGATGCGAGTTATAGAATAATTCGTGACTCAGAAATAATTTTAGAAGGCAAAGTTAATTATAATGATGTCGATTAAGGAGGAATTGGATGGCGCAAGGCCAAATAAGAAAAGCATTAAGTGGTTATTATTATGTATTTGATGGACATCAACTGATTCAATGCCGAGGACGTGGGGTATTTCGTAATCGTGGCGAATCCCCACTCGTAGGCGATATTGTAGAGTATACAATGGAAACTGAAGGCTCTGATGGGACAATACAAAAGATTTTTGAGCGCCAAAATGAATTAGTACGTCCGCCAATTGCGAATATTGATCAAGGTATTTTGGTGTTTTCTGTAAAGGAACCGAATTTCAATACCATTTTACTGGATCGTTTTTTAGTTGTGTTAGAATCCTTCCATGTACATCCTATTATTTGTTTAACAAAAATGGATTTGCTAGAAAATGATGAACGTGATGAATTACAAAATTATATAGCAGATTATGAAAGCATGGGCTATACAGTTTTGCAAACATATAAAGATGAAGAAGAATTAGTAGAACGGTTACGTCCTATTTTAAAGGGAAAAACCACCGTTTTAGCTGGCCAATCGGGCGTTGGGAAATCAACTTTGCTTAATACGCTCATTCCAGAGTTGAACTTAAAAACGGGTATTATATCCCAAAGCTTAGGACGGGGTAAACATACTACTCGACATGTTGAACTGATAGAGGTCTGTGATGGTTTATTAGCAGATACGCCTGGATTTAGTTCCTTTGATTTTGACGAAATTGAGAAAGAAGAATTAGGTGTATGTTTTCCTGAAATGGCTAGAGTAGCGGATGATTGTAAATTTAGAGGTTGCTTACACTTGAAAGAGCCAAAATGTGCAGTAAAGGCAGCAGTAG
Organism: Lysinibacillus sp. LK3; assembly: GCF_001043675.1. Lineage (NCBI taxonomy): Bacteria > Bacillati > Bacillota > Bacilli > Caryophanales > Bacillaceae > Lysinibacillus > Lysinibacillus sp. LK3. The sequence goes on along the minus strand of NZ_LDUJ01000031.1, from coordinate 7,759 downwards.
AAGCAGGGGAAATTCGAGACTACCGCTACAAGCATTATGAACAATTTATGCAAGAAATTATGGATCGAAAGCCGAGGTATTAATGATGATACAAATAGCACCATCAATTTTAGCAGCAAATTTTGCAAAGTTAGGTGAAGAAGTAAAGGAAGTAGAGCAAGCAGGTGCACAACTTATTCATATTGATGTAATGGATGGTCACTTTGTACCGAATATTTCATTTGGTTCTATTGTATTGGATGCTATCCGTCCATTAACGAAGTTACCATTAGATGTGCATTTAATGATAGAAAATCCAGATCAGTATATTGAACAGTTCGCAAAAGCTGGAGCAGATTATATTACAGTACATGTAGAAGCATGTCGTCATTTACATCGAACAATTCAATTAATCCGTTCTTTTGGTGTAAAAGCGGGTGTCGTATTAAATCCACATACACCGATAGAATCAATTCAACACATTTTAGAAGATATTGATATGGTATTATTAATGACTGTTAATCCTGGATTCGGTGGACAAAAATTTATTCATTCTGTTGTACCTAAAATTGAAGCATTATCAACAATAATTAAGGAGCGAGGCTTAGATATTGCCATTGAAATTGATGGTGGTATTACTGCTGAAACAATTGTGCCATGTGCACAGGCTGGAGCGACAATTTTTGTAGCTGGGTCAGCTATCTATAGTAAAGAAGATCGAACAGCTGCTCTTCAAGAGATTTTACTAGCTGGTGAGGCAGCGATTAAAGGATGACGACAGTCGTTGTTTGTGCAGGTGGTCCAAAAAATGAGCTTTGTTCATTTTCATCGTTTCAGCAACAACAGGATGTTGTGTTTATCGGGGCTGATCGTGGCGCTTTATATTTAATTGAGCAAGGAATTACGCCCCATGCTATTGTTGGTGATTTTGATTCTTTAACGGATGAAGAATATCGACAAGTAATGGCACAAACCAATGATCAACAACGTTTTCAAGAAGAGAAAAATGAAACAGACACGGATTTAGCTTTGCTTAAAGCCTATACGTTTGCACCACAAGAAATTATTTTGACAGGTGTGACGGGTGGGCGTTTAGATCATTACGAGGCAGCTGTTCGTTCTATTTATCGGTTACAAAAAGAGCATCCTCAAATTGAGTTAAAGATAATCAATCATACTAATATGTTGCAATTTTTACTACCAGGTACACATACAATTTATGCAGATGATCGATACCGATACTTGTCTTTTTTTGCTCACGAGGAGCCTATTCAAGGTGTAACATTACGACAAGTAAAATATGAAACAACGAATGAGGAAATTTCCTTAGGAACATCTCGATTTACAAGTAATGAAATAATAGGAACTTCAGGGTCTATATCTTTCTCGCAAGGCATATGTTTAATGATAAGAAGCATAGATTAGCGTAAGGGGGAGAGAGTCCTGAAAGTATATACGTTCCAATTGCCGAAATTCGTGAGTAGTATCACGCGTACGTGTATTAACCTATTTAAAAAAGATAAGAAAGTAAAAAAATCCGACTAGTGTTAGTCGGATTTTTTACTTTCTTCTAGAATACTAATCAAGAAAAAAATCGATTGCGCTCAATGCGAAATCGATTTTTTAGAAGCAGCGATTAAACGCGCTCGATTTTACCTGATTTTAATGCACGAGCAGAAACCCATACACGTTTTGGTTTACCGTCAACTAAGATACGAACTTTTTGAAGGTTAGCACCCCAAGTACGTTTGTTAGCGTTCATAGCGTGGGAACGGTTGTTACCAGTACGAGCTTTACGTCCAGTGATTACACATTGTTTTGGCATGTTGTATTCCCTCCTTACTGTTGATGCTGAAAGATTATTATTTCAGTTCGGTATTTCACATACCATAATAATTTAACATACGATGGCGTTCAGTGCAACAGTTTTCACATAACCTTTCAAGAAAAAAACCTTTACAGACATAAAACATTTATGAAAAGTAGAGAAGTTTAATGGGGAATAGTTCTCCTATCCTTTTCCTCGATAACCAAGTTTCAGCGATACACGTCTACCAGTATCAACTAATCGCTCAATCAATGTATTAATATGATCTTGAGAGACATTAAAGTTTACAAAACCAATACTGACTGCTCCTATCACTTCACCAAAACCATCTAAAACAGAGACAGCAATAGAGGAAGTACCTGCAGTTCGTTCTCCATGACTTATTGCATAGCCTTGTTGTCGAATTTGGTGAAGCTGCTCCTCTAATTCGGCCATTTCATCTTTAGTTACTAGTTGCTCTAGAATTTCTTTGGATTGTAGCGCTGACATTGAGGCGAGTATGGCCTTATTGGCCGCTCCGATATGCATAGGTATGCGAATACCCAACTGATCATAAATACGAATCGGATTAGCTGCACTGTCTATCCGTTCTATAATAATCGTATCTAATCCAGCTGGTTTACTTAAATAAACGCTTTCTTCAACCTCCCTGGCTAATCGTTCTAACTCAGGTCTGATTTTGCTAATATAATCCATCGTATCATATACCTGTAAGCCAAGTTCCATCCATATGGTTCCAAGCCGATAATATTTAGTCTGTTCATCTTGCTCAATCATCCCTTGTTTAATCATGGCTTTTAAAATTCTATGTAAAGTACTTAGCGGTAAATCGCATTTTGTAGAAAGCTCTGAAATGGACAAGCTACTGTCGTTTGCATCAGCAGCTAAAACCTTGGCAATTGTCATCGCCCGCTCTAATAATTGCATTTGTCCCACCTCCCTTCATCCTATTTTATTTTTATTCTCCATCTACGTCTAGTTCCAATATTCCCGTACAAATCAGAAGTCTAAACAAATGCTTATTTTAATACACGAAAGCTACAAAAGGATCCTTTAAGGCTTCTTTAATAAACGACAGCATTTTTTCCAAGCGTGAACGCAATCTAGATTAAAAGAAAAATAAAAGTTTTCTAAATATATTGACAGTATAGCATAAAACGAATATATTCTTCATATAAACTTTCCTCTTAACGGAAACGTTTTCCACTACGCGGAAATGAGGTGAAAGGAATGCATTATTGTTCATCAATGTATGCGCCTTTGAAACATGTTATTGTAAAAGATCCAAAAGATGCTTTCCGAAGCCAGACACATCTTAGTGAGGAATGGAAAACATTTAACTACTTATCTGAGCCTGATTATGAAGAAGCTCTAAGCGAATACGCTGAATTTATTGGGATTCTTGGAAAGTATGTTGAGACTATTGAATATCTGCCTATAGCAGATGAAGTAGGATTAGATTCTCTTTATGCACATGATCCAGTTAAATTCACTCCAAATGGTGCCATAATACTGAAATCAGGCAAAAAATTAAGACAACCAGAAGCAGCAGTATACAAGGACTTTTTACGGCAAAAAGGTATACCAATAATTGGTGAACTTACTGGAGAGGCAGTTTCAGACGGTGGAGATATTGTTTGGCTAGATGATCGAACGCTCGTTGTGGGTAGAGGTTATCGAACAAACGATGAAGCCATTCGTCAGTTAAAGGAAATGACAGCCGATATGGTAGATGAATTTATAGTTGTACAACTACCACATGATCTTGGTGAAGCTGAATGTTTACATTTAATGTCTTTCATAAGTATGGTAGACCGAGATTTAGCTGTTGTGCATTCGCGTTTAATGCCAGTATTTTTCAGACAACTGCTAATTGAGCGTGGCATCCAGCTAGTAGAAGTACCTAAAGATGAATACGATTCGTTAGGCTGTAATGTTTTAGCGCTTGCACCAAGGGTATGTGTGATTCCTCAAGGCAACAAAGAAACAAAGCAACAGCTACTTGATGCTGGAGCAACTGTGTACGAATATAAAGGCGATGAAATTACTGTTAAAGGAACAGGTGGGCCGACTTGCCTAACTTGCCCAGTAGTAAGAGGATAAAGGAGAAGATGAATATGTTTAAAAATGTTATTGTTAAAAATCCAGGTAATAGTTTTGTAAACGGTTTAACAACTAGTGATTTAGGAAAGCCGATTTTAGAAAAATTATTTGAACAACATGAACATTATGTAGAGGCTTTAAAAAAATGCGGTGTAGAAGTTACACAATTACCAGCAAATGAAGCATTTCCTGATTCAACATTTGTAGAGGATACAGCTGTATTAACGCCTGAATTTGCTATTATATCGAATCCTGGAGCAGCAGCTCGTAACCGCGAAATTGAAGAAATCGAACCAGCTGTAAAGCAATTCTATGAAAAAATTTACTATATTAAAGGTTCTGGAACACTTGATGGTGGAGATGTACTACAAGCAGAGAAAAAGTTTTACGTAGGGATCTCAGAACGCACAAATGAAGAAGGCGCTCAGCAATTTAAAGAGATTGTTGAACAAGAAGGTTATGAAGCAACTATTATTCCATTAAAAGAATTCTTCCATTTAAAAACTGGAATTGCCTATGTTGGGGAAAATCGTATGGTGCTAGCTGGTGAATTTGTCGATCATCCTGCATTTGAATCTTACGAAAAAATCGTGATTCCTAAAGAGGATGAATATTCAGCTAACTGTATTCAAGTAAATGATTATATTATTATTCCAGCTGGCTATCCAGAAACAAATCGTAAATTACTGGACCTTGGCTATCAAACAATTGAACTTGATATGTCTGAATTTAGAAAACACGATGGTGGTTTAAGCTGTTTATCATTACGTTTTTAAGTAAATCTAACAATACCCAATCAATTTAAAAGAGAAAATTGATTGGGTACTTTCATTCTTAAAATATCAGAATATTTAATATTTTTACATTATATGGGAAGTAGGGATGGATGTTGAATAAAGGGGATCAGCTTCACAATAATCAATTAAAGCGTTCGATGAAAAGTCGTCACTTGTTAATGCTTTCACTTGGGGGTGTTATTGGAACAGGCTTATTTTTAAATGTAGGCTATACCATTAACCAGGCAGGACCCGGCGGTGCACTGATTGGTTACTTATTTGGTGGCTTAATTTTGTTTATGGTCATGAATTGTCTTGGGGAATTGGCTGTTTACATGCCTGTTACAGGTTCTTTCCAAACTTATGCAACACGTTTCATTAGTCCTTCAGCCGGTTTTTCATTAGGTTGGATGTATTTTGTCGGATCTGCTGCCACAGCAGGTGTTGAATTTACGGCTGCAGGTATTTTAATGCAGCATTGGTTTCCAAGTGTACCAATTTGGATATGGTGTGCTGTGTTTATGGTTCTTTTATTTGTCTTAAATGCTTTAACAACGAAGGGCTTTGCTGAAGCAGAGTTCTGGTTTGCTAGTATAAAAGTTGTTGCAGTGATTGCATTTATCATTATTGGTGGAGCAGCAATCTTTGGTTTAATTCCATTAGCAGATCGTCCTACTCCACATCTCACAAATTTAGCACCTTCTGGTTTATTCCCAGCAGGTATTACGATTATTTTTGTCACAATGATGAATGTAATTTTTTCTTATCAGGGATCAGAGCTGGTGGGTATTGCAGCAGGGGAGACCGAGAACCCTGAAAAAAATATTCCTAGAGCGATTCGTACAATTCTATTTAGAATCATCGTTTTCTATATTGCTTCCATTATTGTATTATCGGCAATATTCCCAGCATCAGAGCTTGGGCTTATGGAAAGTCCATTTGTCACGTTAATGAATTTAGCTGGTGTACCATATGCAGCTGGTATCATGAACTTTGTTATTTTGACAGCTATTTTATCAGTCGGTAATTCATGTTTATATGCATCAACACGTTTATTATTTTCCATGTCACAAGAGGGGATGGCGCCCAAGTTATTTGGTCGATTAACGAAAAATAAAGTACCTTTAAATGCGCTTATTTTTACGATGGTATTCTCACTCTTATCTTTATTAACTAGTGTAATGGAAGCTGATGCTGTATTTGTATTACTAATGTCGGTAGCAGGTATATCTGTCACAATTTCATGGATGGGGATATGTGCTTCTCAGTTAATGTTCCGTTATCGCTATGTGAAGTCGGGAGGAAATGTGGCTGATCTAAAATTTAAAACACCACTATTCCCGTTGATTCCAGTATTTTGTATAATCTTTTGTATTTTAATTTTAGTATTTTTAGCGTTTGATCCAACGCAAAGGATTGGTTTACTATACGGGATTGGCTTCTTTATTGCCTGTATGATTTTTTATCAATTGAAATTAAAGAAAGCGGCGACTGCTGCTACAGATAGCAAAAGTGAAGAAACACTAGAAGTTCGTTAATCGTACCTCTAACGAATGGGAGTAAAAGGAGAAAAAATCATGAATACTTTTATGTGGGATACACCCGAAAAACTACGTGCCCTATTATGTGAACTTGTGAGCTGGGAAAGCCGAACATTAACGGAGGGTGAAAATAAATTTGCCTTTCGACTAAAAGATAAATTGTTAACGCTTCCATATTTTGAGAAGCACCCAGACTTGATTGAATTACATGATGCAGGACTTGGCAGAAATGCAGTGACAGCCTTCTATAAGCATCCAACCGCAACTGAAACCGTTGTGTTAATCAGTCACTTCGATACCGTGCATACAGAGGAATATGGTGAACTAGAGCCGTTAGCCTTTTCTCCAGAAGAACTAACGAAAAAGCTAATGGAACCTAAATACCTAAAAGATTTACCAGAGGCAGCTCGCATTGATTTGGCGTCTGGGAATTATTTATTTGGACGCGGCACAATGGATATGAAAATGGGTCTTGCCTTACACATGCAGTTGATCGAAAAGGCAAGCTTTGAGCAATGGCCGATTAATTTGATTTTAACAACGGTCCCTGATGAGGAAGTCAACTCTGCTGGTATGAGAGCGGCTGTTGTCGAACTGGTGAGACTGCGGGAACAGCATGGCTTAACCTATAAATTATTTTTAAATAGTGAGCCATCGTTTTCACAAGGGCCTTCGGATACGAATGAATATATTTATTCAGGTACAATTGGTAAAATCATGCCTGCTGCTTTGTTCTACGGAAAAGAGACACATGTTGGTGAGCCATTAAAAGGGATGACGGCTCCCTTTATCGCTTCCTATATGACACAGCATATGGAGTGGAATCCCCTTTTCCGTGAAACAGATTTAGGCGAAAGCACACCACTACCTGTTTCTCTACAATTAAAAGATTTAAAAATGGAGTATTCTACACAAACACCATACCGTGCGGCGGCACTTTACAATGTCTTTTTGTTAAAACGTACAGCGGCTGAGGTGATGGCTATTTTTGAGGAAGTTGCGTTACAAGCAATGGCTGCTTGCAATGCGCACTATCAGGACATTTGTACACGCGAAAATGTTCAGGGTGTGGGCAAGGTAAAGGTCTTACGTTACGAGGCATTATTGGAGCATGCGATCCATAAGTTAGGAGCTGAGGAAGTACAAGCGATTAAGCACCAGGTTCAGCAGCATCCTGCATGGGATGATCGTGAAAAATCCATTCGTATTGTGGATCAGCTCATGATTCGCTGTCAGGAATTAGCACCTGCCACAGTTCTGTTATATGCACCACCTTACTATCCAGCCATTAATTCATCCAACCATCCATTAGTGAAACAGTCGATTGAATTAATGAAGCAAACAGCTCAAACATTTGATATTGAGGTGGAGCAGATCCACTACTTTAACGGAATCTGTGATTTAAGCTATGTCAACTATTCAGATGCATCCAATGAGTGGCTAGCATTTGAACGGAACACACCTGTATGGGGCGATACGTATCATATTCCATTCAAAGAGATGGCGGCATTACAAGGTCCTGTCTTAAATGT
>NZ_LDUJ01000030.1:0-28065 GCF_001043675.1 Lysinibacillus sp. LK3 | reverse complement strand
TAAAAGATAAGAATAGCCTTTTTCATGTTGCTTCAGTAATCATCATCTCTAACATATTTGCTCACAGGAATAATTGATTTTTTCCAATATTTTTTATGAATTAATTATAGAAACTTATTCCTTGGGTAATCTAATAAAGAGTTGATTGATGTAATACCGTTTTTTGAAAAAAATTGATTGATGGTTGTGAAATCCTTTTTCTTCAGTTTTTGCATAGATTGCTCAAATAAAAACCATACTATCATTGAATTAAAATTTCATTGTAGCGAAAGCGAGGCATTAGAATGAAGGCAACAGGAATTGTTCGTCGTATTGATGATTTAGGGCGTGTAGTTATTCCAAAAGAAATTCGTAGGACGCTACGTATTCGTGAAGGCGACCCGCTTGAAATTTATACGGACCGTGAAGGCGAAGTCATTTTAAAGAAATATTCTCCCATCAATGATTTGGGGGAATTTGCAAGAGAATATGTTGAAACACTTTATGAAACGATGGGCACACCAGCATTTGTCACTGACCGTGATGAAGTAATCGCTGTTGCAGGGATAGGGAAAAAGGAATATATAAATCGTCGCATTACGTCCTTTGCGGAAAGCTTTATGGACGAACGCTCCACAAAAATAGAAAAAATGGAGACAACGATTGAAATTGTCCCTGGACAATATGAGCAAGTAAAATCATATTGTGCGACACCTATTATGGTGAATGGTGACCCAATAGGCTGTATTATCGTCTTGTCTAAAGTACACTTTGTTGGTGAGGTAGAAGTCAAAGTAGTGGAAACAGCTGCAAACTTCTTAGCAAAACAAATGAATAGTTAATGCATGGAAAAGTTATTGCGATGACCTTTAAGGCTGAACAATAACTTTTTTGCGTACATAAGGATGAATCATTATAGGAACAGTAGTGCCACCTTGCACGTCAAACTTTTGAGATATGCTATACTATTGGCATTGTTAAGAAGGAAAGAGGGCAATTTATGTCGCAACGTTTTGGTATGAAAAGCTACATGAAGGGTGCCGCCTTATTGACGATAGCAGCCCTTATTGTAAAAGTTCTTAGTGCCATTTACCGTGTGCCTTTTCAAAATCTAGTAGGTGATGAAGGCTTTTATATCTATCAACAGGTATATCCAGTTATTTCAATCTTCGTTGTTTGGACATCTAGTGGCTTTGCTATAGCCATTTCTAAAATGCTTGCAGACAATGATTGTATTGTTGATACAATAGAACGTGATGAAAGACGTCGCACTATAACACAGGTAGTTTTCAGGTATTTAACGGTATTATCACTACTGTTTTTTGCCATTTTATTTGGAGGTGCTGAAAAGATTGCCCATTTAATGGGAGATATTCAATTAGCACCACTTATTCGTACAGGCTCCTTAGTAGTATTGGTTATGCCGGCGCTGGCTATTTTAAAAGGTAGCTTTCAATCTAGAGCAATTATGGAGCCTATTGCTTATGCCCAAGTACTTGAACAAGCAGTGAGAGTAACTGTCATATTAGCAGGTACCTTTCTTATTATGACAACGACTAAATCTCTTTATGGTGCAGGAAAAATGGCTGTTATCGGTACAGTAATTGGAGAAATTACAGCCTTGCTATTACTTGCTTATATCTCATATAAACGATTTGGTCTACTGCAAGTTAAACAACATCTACAACGTAATCCAAGTTTACCTATCATTAAAGAGGTCACTTGGCTCAGCTTGAGTGTCAGTATGAGTGGTCTACTACTACTTGGCTATCAATTGGTCGATTCATTTACAATCTATTCTTCATTAATTGATAATGGGATGACTCCTACAATTGCAAAGGAAACGAAGGGTATTTATGATCGAGGACAACCGTTAGTTCAACTAGGTGTTGTCATTGCATCCTCATTGTCGTTGGCCATTGTGCCACTTGTCGCCCATTTGTCGAAAAAACAAGCGGGACGTAGTGCAGTGCCATTCATACAATTAACATACAAAGCATCCGTCCTGTTCGGCTGGTCTGCTGCACTAGGCTTAATGCTAGTTATGCCTTATTTAAATGAAATGCTTTTTAAAACCAATTCCTTATCGGAAGTATTGATTGTCTATGTATTTCAAATTGTCCCTTTGTCGATTATCCTTACATTTACAGCGATCTTACAAGGCTATGGAAAATTAAAAAAACCAGCTTTATTTCTCATAATCGGTTTTCTAATAAAAATTATATTAAATGTACGTTTAATTGGTGGATTAGGTGTACTAGGAGCTGCCATCGCAAATGATATAGGATTATTATTAACAGCAACCTTGCTAATTATTTATTTAAAAACATTGACTGGCATTCAATTAGCTTCAGGCGCATTTTATAAAAAAGTAGGTATAGCCTCCTTCAGTATGACAATCGTCGTTCTTATATGGTTACAGCTAGTATCGTCCTTGTTAAACCATTTGATGTCTTCACGTATGATAGCCATGGTGGCGGGTTTGACAGCAGTATCTATTGGGGCGTTTGTTATGCTAACAATTATTGCAAAGAAAAGAGTACTAAAAGAAAAAGAATGGTATTTACTGCCGTTTGGACGTAGAATGGCTGTTTACCAACTTTGGCTAAATTCAAGGAAGTAGGTGTAATATTGAATACATTAACAATTATTGGTTTAGGTGCAGGTGACTTTAATCAGCTGCAAATGGGTGTTTATAAAAAATTAAAGGCTGCTAAAAAATTATATGTACGAACAGTGGATCATCCGGTTTTAGAGGAATTAGCAGCAGAGGGTGTGGGATTTGAAAGTTTTGACGACGTTTATGAAAAACACGATACATTTCAACCTGTGTATGCAGAAATAGCTGATTCTCTTATAGAAGCTACGGCTGTTGAGGATGTTATGTATGCTGTGCCAGGGCATCCACTAGTTGCAGAGCAAACAGTGCAATTACTTATTGCAGCCGCAAATGAAGGGAAAATTGAGCTAGTCATTGAGGGTGGTCAGAGTTTCTTAGATCCCATTTTTGGTGCCTTAAAAATAGATCCAATTGAAGGCTTTCAATTACTTGATGGTACAAGTTTTTCAATGCATGACATTAACATGCGTCAGCATATCTTGATCGCTCAAGTATACGATACATTCAGTGCATCAGAAGTGAAGTTAACGTTGATGGAGAAATATGATGATGAGTATCCTGTGACAGTTGTGACAGCGGCTGGATCTTCACAGGAACAGATTGTCACAGTGCCACTTTATGAACTCGATCAAAGTGTAGAAGTAAATAATTTAACAACAGTCTATGTACCACCTGTAAAATCACAGGAGGAGTCATTAAGAGATTGGACAACATTCCGTCAAATCATTGCAACGCTGAGAGGTCCAAATGGCTGTCCTTGGGATCAAAAGCAAACACATGAGTCGTTGAAAAAATATTTACTTGAGGAAGCACATGAATACTTGGCTGCGGTCGATGCTGAGGATGATTTTGCTATGATTGAGGAACTTGGTGATGTGTTGTTACAAGTATTTTTGAATGCACAAATTGGAGAAGATCAAGGTTATTTTACACTTGAAGATGTGTTAGCTTCGATTAGTAAAAAAATGATTCGCCGCCATCCGCACGTTTTTGGGGATGTTGCAGTAGAAGATGCAGATGATGTTGTGGCTAATTGGGAGGCTATTAAAGCTGAGGAAAAAGAAACTAGCGACAAACCTTTATTAGACGAAGAATATAGAGCATCTTCGGCATTACAGACAGCCTACAATTATCAAAAAAGAGCTGCAAAAGTGGGCTTTGATTGGCCAGATGTGGAGGGAGCATGGGATAAATTTACCGAGGAATGGCAGGAATTTCGCCATGAGGTGACGAAAGGCTCTAATGCGTCCCGTCTTGATGAATTTGGCGATGTATTGTTCACATTAGTAAACTTAGCACGTTTCTATAAATTATCACCAGAAGAAGCCATGCTACATGCAAATGAGAAATTTGCAAGACGTTTCGGCTATGTTGAGCAACAGGTAAAGGCAAGTGGAAAACCATTTTCCGATTTTACATTAGAACAATTAGATGCATTTTGGAATGAAGCAAAGCAACTAGAAAAGGAGTAAGATTATGAGATTAGATAAGTTTTTAAAAGTATCCCGTTTAATAAAACGCCGTACTTTAGCCAAAGAAGTGGCCGATCAAGGACGTATTACAATCAATGAAAAGATTGCAAAAGCAAGTAGTACAGTGAAAGCTGGTGATGAGCTTGCTATCCGTTTTGGTCAAAAAATAGTAACGGCACGTGTAGAAGAAATACGTGATACTGTGAAAAAAGAAGATGCAGCAAAAATGTTTACCATTTTGAAAGAAGAACGACTTGAAAAGATTGAGCCTGAATTTATTGATGATGAGGATTAAAGCTAAATTTATTTTCTAGCCCTCCTATTGTTGTCCTGCCTTTCTTTTTGTAGGTGAAAGTATGACACAACTTAAATAAAGTTGTCATGCTTTGAAGGTTGTCCGCATAAAGTGAACAGAAGCTAGGACGACTAAAGGAGGAAAAAAATGACGCTACATCAAGAAAGTAATCGTTACACAATTCCATCTGGAGAGCATATTTTAACGATTCGTAATCGTAAAAGAATGGACATGACTTCTGTAAAATCAATTGAACGCTTTGATCAGGAAGAGTTTTTCATTAAGACGTCCCAAGGGCACTTGTTAATCCGTGGAGAGGAACTGCATATCGTTCATTTAGATGTTGACAAAGGATTATTGACACTTGAAGGAACTGTAAAAACCTTACAGTACGACGAGGAGGAAAGTGGCTTCTCGAAAGGTTTCCTTCATAAGTTATTTGGATGATTGTCAGTGAACAATTTTATCAATTAATTGTCATGGTTTTGAGCGGTATAGCAGTTGGTTTCATAATTGATAGTATAAGGCTTATTGTTTTTTCAACTCCAAAAAGGTCAAGCCTTCGAAAGTGGATGATGGTTGTTGAGTTAATAACTTGGATTCTACTTGGAGGGTTGACATACTATTTATTATTTTGGCTAAAAGATGGCGCTTGGCGGGCTTACGACCCGCTAGCGCAAATAGCCGGAATTTTTTTGTATCAATCATTTTTTCAAACCTTTTTACGTTTCGTTGCTAGAATTTTGGTGAATATAACATGGAGACCCTTTTGGTTCATTGTGCGTTTCATAATTACGGTTATTCGACAAATTTTGCAATTATTAATAAATATTGTTATGTTTGTTATAAGACCTTTTGTCAAAATTTATTCGTATTTGTCCTACACTTTTTTTAAAAAATTACGATATTTGAAGTATAATAAAAAGCAACAATAATTATCGGAGGTGCGGACATGACTAGACGTCATTCATCAAATGATGAATCCCAAAACTTCACTAAGCTTGATAATGACTATGTCCGTAACACGGATAGAGCTATAAATCGCAAACAACAGGCTCGAAAACGTAAGATGCGTCGTATTGTCTTTTTTGCGATTGTACCAGTCATTATTATTGCTCTTCTCTTAAATGTGCTGTCACATCAGAATGAAACATTAGCAGCAAAAGAGAAATCCAAAGAAGAAGCGAATCGGCATCTCACTGAATTGAAAGAGGAACAAGATACATTAAATCTTAAAATCAAACAATTGCAGGATGATGAATATATCGCAAAGCTATTAAGAAAAGAGTACTACTTATCGGAAAAAGGTGAGATTATTTTCATCATTCCAGATAAGGAAGATAAAAAAGACGACTGAAAAGCTATGTATTGTTGACACTCTTTTATTGTTATATATAATGAAAAGAGAAGCTTATTGCAGTAAAAAGTTTGATTAAATTGATTACATGGCTCAAAAGAGTCGCTTAATTTTTAAGGAGGAGCATTTTTTTTATGTCAATTGAAGTAGGCAGCAAGGTACAAGGTAAAGTAACAGGAATCACAAATTTTGGAGCATTCGTTGAGCTGCCAGATGGCAAAACAGGCTTAGTTCACATTAGTGAAGTTGCTGACAATTATGTAAAAGATATCAATGAGCATCTAAAAGTTGGAGATGAAGTTGAAGTAAAAGTGATGAATGTTGAAGCGGACGGAAAGATTGGTCTTTCAATCCGTAAAGCAAAGCCTCAAGCTGAAAGACCAGAGCGTCCAGAGCGTCCAGCACGTCCACGTCGTGATAATCGTTCCAATGATCGCAACGAACGCCACCAGCCAAAAGAAAATTTTGAGCAAAAAATGGCACGCTTCTTAAAAGATAGTGATGAACGTCTAGCAACACTTAAACGTGCTACAGAATCAAAACGCGGAGGTCGCGGAGCTAGAAGAGGGTAGTTTGCTGACTGTTTTAATCGTAGAAAAAGTGTATGAAATAGAGTTGGGAGTGGCTTTTTAAAAAGCTACTCCCTTTTTTAATATACCTATAAAGTAGAAGAAGGTCTCTTTTTCTTTTTTGTGGGTGTTATCGTTTTTTCATCGGTAAGACCAATGGATTCTTTCTTCACAGGATGGATAACCATTTTGACAAGTAAAGCAACACCATAAACACTCACAGCTAGTCCACCAAGCAATAAGATTATTTGAACAAAAAACGGTAAGTTTATTAGAATTGAAATAAGAATAATCATTGAGCCACTTCCACAAATTAAAGCAGCTTTCGTTAATGCACTCAAGGGAATTAAACCTCCTAAAAACGTTGTTTTTACTAGTATGCCATACTTTTATATTCTGTCACATAGCTTTACTTGAGCGGACGGATAGAATTTGCAAAGAAGTAGATAGATGGATAAATTAAAAATAGGTATCTCAGAATCTAGTTCTGAGATACCTATTTGAGATGACCCGTACGGGATTCGAACCCGTGTTACCGCCGTGAAAGGGCGGTGTCTTAACCACTTGACCAACGGGCCTATATGGTGGCGGCCGAGGGGATCGAACCCCCGACCTTACGGGTATGAACCGTACGCTCTAGCCAGCTGAGCTAGGCCGCCAAATTTAGAAATGGAGCGGAAGACGAGGTTCGAACTCGCGACCCCCACCTTGGCAAGGTGGTGTTCTACCACTGAACTACTTCCGCATGTCGTTTAAGCAACAAGTTAAATAATACAAGCCAATCGTGCTAGTGTCAAGTAGGTTTGAAAAAATATTTAAAGATATTTCAGGACATTTAACTATAGAAGAATATTTTAGCGGATTTTTTGTTCTTACGTAGAAATATATCCTAGAGAAGAGTTGAATCAAACCATTAATAGTACGTGAAATCCCTTCAAATTAGGCTTTAAGATGAATAGTAAATAATTATTATATTAATTCAATAATTGAATTTTCCGATATTTCTATTGATCAAAAGCCTTTTACTATAGAAATTGTTGCCAATTCTCGTATTTATGAATAGCTATTAGTCGAAATATTTATATTTTTTTCTGTCAACGTCAGACAATCTTTCCACACATAATTTTTTATAATAACCAAAAGTGCGGAAAGGGGATAGTTAAATGACAAGTATTGAATGGTATAATACAACGAATGTAGATGACCAAAAAATAGGTTTGAAAAAGAAGCAGATCCTAATAGGCTCTCTCTTTTTTTTAACCGCCTTTTTCTTGGCTCAATCTGTTGTATTTGAAGCGGCTGTACCGTTCTCAGTTCCTTTTTGGGCCATTATTCGAACAAAATATAGGGAGTATGCTAAATTCGTATTATTTGGGAGTTTAGCGGGTTGCTTTTTCCTAGGCTTTGGACAAGTCCTAATTCTCGCTTTACAAATTATCCTGTATGAATGTATTATGCGTTTTCGTTACTGGCAACTGCCCCAAAGTATTGCGGTGTCTTTAGCTGTATTACTAGTACAAATAATGTGGCAAGGGGTGATGTATCAAGGCTTACCACCAGTGCTTGTACAATTTTATGTGGGCTGTGAAGCAGCTTTAGCTCTTATTATGACATTGTTTATGCAAGTATTATTTGTTAATTCGTATGAATGGTTTACGACGCATTGGACATATGAAAAGCTAGGTTCAGGATTAGTTGTCTTTGCAGCCATGCTTACTGGAATGCAAACGGTTGTAATAAGCTATTTTTCACTCCCTATTTTTTTACTGCAGCTCTTTATCTGTTTTGGCGCATTGGTTGGAAGTGTGCCCTTAGCAACTGTCATTGGAGCAGTGTTAGGAACGCTTATAGGTGTGGCCAAGCTTTCGTTTACCGGTATGCTTTCGGTGGCTACCTTAACTGGATTATGTGCGGGTATGGGAGCGAAAGGTGGTAGATTTGGCGTTGCTATTGGTAGTATTTTACCTAGTGTATTTTTTTTATTTTATGACGCCACATTGCCCTTGGATAGTGTTTATTTCACCTCAATTGCCATTGGTAGTATTTTATTTCTAACCATTCCAAAGAAATATTCAGATAAGGTAAGGGACAAGCTCTTTCCACAACGAGAAGAGGTTTTACTAGCCCGACAGAATTGGTTAACAGAACATGTAACGTATAAATTAGAGCACTTTCAGCATTTTGTGCAATTCATGAAGGAACTTGTGTTTGATCGCTTTATGACAGCACCAGTTGAAGCGGCAAAGGAAGTAGCACCAATGAATACTTGTTTAAGTTGTTTCCGTTATGATCATTGCTGGGGTGCGCAAAATAATGGTATGGACAAGCTGATGACAGATTGGTTTCATATGAAAGGAGTAGGCAAGGAATCAGCTATTCATCGTGTTGAAGAACAAATACGCTATAAATGTGTGAAATCCACGAAAATCTTTGAGGAATTAGATACAGAACTTTATAGAGAACGAATTAACGGGCAATATTTCCATGGTAAAAAAATGATTGCCCTTCAACTGCGAGATATGAGCAATCATTTAAATCAGTTAATTGCTGAGATGAAGGAAGATACAATTTCTTTTGTAAGTGTTGAGAAGGACATTGTTGAGCGCTTAAAGGAAGCCAATATTGAATGTTTTCAACTTGATGTCTTAAGTAATAAGCCTGGGGCAAGAAAGATTGTTTGTGCCTTAGCACCAGCACGTGTCAACTGGGAGAAAGATACGACATTAGCTGAACGTATGATTTTGCCGATTCTTTATGAAATTTTTGATGAACCTTTTGAAATTGAAAAAGTAGTAGCCTGCGAAATACCATTTCGTCATGTTCAAATTTGCTTTAGATCAGCTATTAGCTTTGAAGTAGAGTATGATATATATAGCATGTCTAAAGATGCAACACTATATTCCGGTGATTCTCATGCCCTTTTCCAATTGCATCCAGGATTATTTGCGATATTGCTGTCTGATGGTATGGGGCAAAGTAAAGAAGCACAACATGAAAGTAGAAAATTGATTCATTTAATGAGAGAGTGTCTAAATTACAATATGAATCCCGAAACTGCGATGCATACGCTCCATTATGTCATGGCATTAAAACAGCAAGATGATATGTATGCAACCCTTGATTTTGCACTTGTCGATTTACAGCACGGAGATTTGTGGTCGTGGAAGGCGGGTGGAATGTCAACCTACATTTTGCGTGGAAAAGAGGTACTGAAAGTAGAAAGTAATGCAGCACCTGTAGGGTTCTTATCTATTTCAGCAGTCGAAGCTGAAAAAAGAAAACTGAAGGCAGGTGATGTTATTTTAATGCATTCAGATGGACTGTTCTCAAGTGTAGCTGATTGGGATGAACAGGAGGAAACATTTTTAGCTTTCGCACAGCAGGTAGCAAGTACAAATAAAACGATTCAAGAAAAGCTAACAACCATTATGCAATCATTCCAAGGATATTTTGAAATAGAGGATGATTGTACAGTATTAATGTTAGAGGTGACACATGTTGTACCGACATGGGCTGTCTTTAGACCAGCTCAGTATTCAATGAGTAAATCATCTTAAACTAACAACGAAAAGGGGAGGAGAAGCGTTTGTCATTTGAATTAAAGGTCAAAACATTTATAGAAGAAGAGCAATTATTACAGCAAGGCGACCATCTTCTCATCGCCGTTTCGGGTGGAATAGACTCTATGGCTTTACTTCATTACTTTATTCAAACACAGGAGCATTGGAACATTCAGGTGGAAGCCGTACATGTTGATCATATGTTGAGAGGAGAAGCTTCTGCTGAGGATAGGGCTTTTGTTCAAAAATATTGTGACGCTAATGATGTTTACTTACATGCCAAGGAAATTCCAATACCTACAATATTGGCACAGGAAAATGGTAATACACAGTTAATATGTCGTAGGGAAAGGTATCAATTTTTCAAAGAAGTTCTGCAAAAAACAAATGCTAATAAGCTTGTAACTGCACATCATGCGGATGACCAACTGGAGTCAGTATTAATGGCCCTTACAAAAAATGCAACAATGAATAGCATGCAGGGCATACGTCCTCAAAGAATTTTTGGAGGAAAATCATTAATTCGTCCGTTTTTAACGGTTACAAAGTCTGAAATAGGGGAATATTTACTTAGAAAAGGTTTAGATTATCGAGAAGATGCTAGCAATTCTAAAGATACCTATGTACGTAATCGTTTTAGACATCATGTGGTGCCTTTATTGGAGGCAGAGAATCCGCGAGTGACTGAACAGGTGACCCGTTTCACAAAGCAATTGCAAGAAGATGATACCTTTTTAATGACATTGGCCCAAGATGTATTTTCCCAAATCATCATAAGAAATAATGAAAATACATATCGCATGGAAATTGAGGCATTTCAATTGGTACCACTTGCTTTACAAAGGAGGCTCATTTTAATACTATTAAACTATCTTTACAAAGATTCAAATACGATACAAAGTTATGCCTTATTGACTTCAATTTTAAAGCTTTGTGATACAACAGCAGGGTATGCTGAAATTCACTTACCTGAAGATTTTCTAGCAGTTCGCCGTTATGGAAATTTAACGATTCAGAAAAAGGAGCCGTTAGAAGGCCTAGCTTCTCCTGAGAAACAGGTTATTTCGACTGCTAATGGCTGGACAACACTGACAAATGGTGAGCGCTTACGCGTAGTCAATTTGCATGATTTATCGTCTGAATTGCTGACGGATACTGCACAACTTTTTTATTTTAACGCTAGCAAACTCCACCTACCGTTTTATGTTCGGGCACGCAGGGATGGAGATAGAATGCTGTTAAAAGGAATGGATCAGCCAAAACGCTTATCTCGCCTTTTTATAGATGAAAAGATTCCTTTAAATGAGCGAAATAGCTGGCCGTTACTGATTTCTCAATCTGATGAGGTGGTAGCGGTAATTGGTGTGCGTATGGGAATATTTTTTTCAACCACTCCGCAACCAAACGATGATACAGTGCTCATCGTAGACTAAGGTCTTTGTAAAATATTTCACCGAAATAGGGTGAAGATTTTTTGATACATCACGAGGAGGAATCGATATGTTACAAAACGACATCGAAAAAATTATGATTACAGAAGAACAATTGCAAGAAAGAATTGCAGACTTAGGCGCGCAATTAACAGAGGAATACAAAGATGCATTTCCATTAGCTGTTGGCGTACTTAAAGGGGCAATGCCATTTATGACAGACCTAATGAAACGTTTCGATTCTTTCATCGAACTTGATTTTATGGATGTGTCTAGCTATGGTAATGCTACTGTGTCATCTGGTGAAGTGAAGATTTTAAAGGATTTGAATACAAGCGTTGAGGGACGTGACGTATTAATTATCGAGGACATTATTGATAGTGGTTTAACTTTAAGCTATCTAGTAGATTTATTTAAATATCGCAAAGCAAAGTCCATTAAAATTGTTACATTACTTGATAAACCATCAGGTCGAAAAGTAAATTTATCTGCTGACTATGTTGGTTTCGAAGTGCCAGATGGCTTTGTTGTAGGATATGGCTTAGATTACGCTGAAAAATATCGTAACTTACCTTATATTGGTATTTTAAAGCCTGAGGTATATTCTTTCTAAGAACAAAAGACCAGCTATAAAAAGTAAAGGTCTCCAGCGCAAGTCACGTATTTTTAGTTATGTTTAACATAATTCAAAATCTTGACACAATGTTTAGCTATATCGAGCCCGAGGAACAGGTACAATTACGCTGGGACATATAAAGATGGCCTAAAAACTGTTGTGATAACGGCAATAAGTGAACGAAACATTTTTTAAGTAGGGCTTTTCGTTGTATGATGAAATCATGATATGTTAAGATTTTACTTATAATTTTTCTGTTTGTAATGAGGAGGCTGGAGATGAATCGAATATTTCGATATACCATATTCTATCTACTGATTTTCCTAGTGATTATCGGTATTTTTGGTACTTTCAATGGTGGAAATTCACCAACGAAAGAATTAACTTATCATGAGTTTCAAGAAGCTCTAGATAAGAAAGAAATAACAAGTGCTACAATTCAACCTGATAAATCAGTTTACGTCGTTGAAGGAACACTGAAGGGGTATGAAAAAGGGGAAAGTTTTACTACAAACATCCCTCGTGAAAACCAATCTTTAATGGACCGCATCGATGAGGCTGCTAAGGATAAAAATAGTAATATTAGTTTTTTAGCAGCACCAGAAACAAGTGGATGGATTCAATTCTTTACAGGAATTATTCCTTTCATTATCATCATTTTCTTATTCTTCTTCCTAATGAGTCAATCTCAGGGTGGCGGTAATAAAGTGATGAGCTTTGGTAAAAGTAAAGCTAAACTGTATGATGATCAAAAGAAAAAAGTGCGTTTTACAGATGTAGCAGGTGCTGATGAAGAGAAAGCAGAACTTGTTGAAGTGGTAGAATTCTTAAAAGACCACCGCAAATTCACTGAAATTGGTGCCCGTATTCCAAAGGGTATCTTACTTGTAGGTCCTCCAGGTACAGGTAAAACATTACTTGCACGAGCAGTAGCAGGTGAAGCGGGTGTTCCATTTTTCTCTATCTCAGGTTCTGACTTCGTAGAAATGTTTGTCGGTGTTGGTGCTTCTCGTGTCCGAGATCTATTTGAAAATGCTAAGAAAAATGCTCCATGTATCATCTTTATCGATGAGATTGATGCAGTAGGTCGTCAACGTGGTGCTGGTCTCGGTGGAGGCCATGATGAGCGTGAACAAACATTAAACCAGTTATTAGTTGAAATGGATGGTTTTGGTGCCAATGAAGGGATTATTATCATTGCCGCAACAAACCGCCCGGATATTTTAGATAAAGCATTATTACGTCCAGGTCGTTTTGACCGTCAAATTACAGTAGGTCATCCTGATGTAAAAGGACGTGAGGCAATTCTTAAAGTACATGCACGTAATAAGCCTTTAGCAGATACAGTTGATTTAGCAGCTGTTGCTCAACGTACGCCAGGTTTCTCAGGTGCGGATTTAGAAAATCTACTAAACGAAGCAGCGCTTGTAGCGGCTCGAAAAAGTAAGCGCACTATAAATATGGCAGATATTGATGAAGCATCAGACCGAGTAATCGCTGGTCCTGCAAAAGCCAGTCGCGTATATTCTGCGAAAGAGAAGAAACTGGTATCCTTCCATGAAGCCGGCCACGTAGTCGTTGGTCTTGAGCTAGATGAGGCTGATACAGTACACAAAGTAACAATTGTTCCTCGTGGGCAAGCGGGTGGATATGCGATTATGTTACCGAAGGAAGAGCGCTTCTTTACGACAAAGCAAGAGCTTTTAGATCGTATTGCAGGTCTTCTGGGTGGTCGTGTAGCTGAAGAAATTGTTCTTGGTGAAGTTTCTACTGGAGCACATAACGATTTCCAAAAGGTTACAAGCATTGCCCGTGCTATGGTTACTGAATACGGAATGAGTGAGAATCTTGGAGCTATGCAATTTGGTTCAAGTCAAGGTGGTAATGTATTCCTTGGCCGCGACTTTAATTCTGACCAGAACTATTCTGATTCAATAGCCTATGAAATTGATAAAGAAATGCAAAAAATAATTGATACACAATATGAGCGTACTAAGCGTATCCTTACGGAAAAACGTCACCTGCTTGATTTAATTGCCAATACACTAATGGAAAAAGAAACATTAAATGCACAAGAAATTGAGCATTTACGTGATCACGGTGTGTTACCGGAACCAGAGGCTGCAGAAAAAATTGAGGAGAACACTCCAAAGATTGAAGCAAAGCCTACATTAGATACTATTGGCGAACCAGTTGTTGAAAAAGAGCTACTAAGTAAAGAGTCAAATCCAACAACTTTGGATTTAGCAAAAGAACGTAAAGAACCGAATGATGCACCTAAGGGTATCGATGAAAAACGTGATTAAAAATAGGGAAGACTGTTTACTAGTTCAGTAAGCAGTCTTTTTCTTTGCCTTTTCTTACTAATAAGCATTAGGATAGAGTAGTAAAAAAGACAAGCTGCATGCAACTCTGCCATTTAGAGAGATGTTAGCCAAAAAAGATAGGAGTGTATATGCGTGGGAAATGTTGTATTGAATAATGGTCTTAAAATGCCATTGGTTGGTTATGGTGTCTTTCGAGTACCCGAAGGAGATGACCTAGCTGAAGCAGTCAAAACAGCTATAGCAAAAGGCTATCGTAGTATTGATACAGCACAAGTATATCGAAACGAAGAAAGTGTTGGACGAGGAATACGAGCAGCCATTGAAGAAGGCTTGGTAACTCGTGAAGAATTATTTATCACATCAAAAGTTTGGAACGATGGACTTTCCTATGAAGAAACACTTGCGGCATATGACAGCAGTCTAGAAAAAATAGGATTAGACTATTTAGATTTATATTTAGTACATTGGCCTGGAATAGACCAAAATTATATTGAAGTTTATAAAGCACTAGAAAAGATTTATCAAGATGGTCGAGTACGTTCAATTGGTGTTAGTAATTTCCATGTACACCATATGGAAAGCCTTTTGAAGGAAACGACTGTCGTCCCTGTTATAAATCAAATTGAATTCCATCCGCATTTAATACAGGAGGAAGTACGTGCCTACTGTAAGGATAAGGGCATACAGGTAGAGGCATGGTCTCCGTTGATGAATGGTTCTCTACTGGAAGAGGCATTGATTCAAGAGCTAGCATCTAAATATGGCAAAACGCCTGCACAGATTGTATTACGCTATGATGTGCAACATGATGTTGTCACGATTCCAAAAACGATGACACCTGCACGTATGACTGAAAACCTAGCTGTTTTTGATTTTACGTTAACTGAGCAAGAAATGACACAGTTAGATGCAATGAACGATGGACTACGTTGTGGTCCAGATCCAGAAAAATTTAATTTCAAATGATTGTAAGAGAGGCTACCATATTTAGGGGGCCTCTTTTTAAAGAAGGATGATAACATGTATAGGTATTTATCTCCACCTGTAGTAGAAGGTGATGTACTTAAGACTATCCCTACAGTACAAACAACATCTGCTGAATCAAGATAAAAAGTATGGTATCATTTTCTAAAGTGTTTTATCCTCATTCCAGTTAGAGAGAATATTGTAATATGGGGATTGTGAAAGTTACAATGACGACATGGGAGGTGTCATTCTTGATTTTAGTTTTAGATGCAGGGAATTCCAATATTGTATTAGGTGTCTATGATGACAACGATCAATTAGCCTTCCATTGGCGTATGGTGACGGATCTTCATAAAACAGAAGATGAATATGCCATGCAAGTTCTTTCATTTTTTAATCATGCAGGCATTTCATTTGAACAAATAACAGGCATTATTATATCCTCAGTTGTGCCACCAATTATGTTTTCACTAGAGGCGATGTGCCAGAAGTATTTTCGAAAAAAGCCATTGATAGTAGGACCAGGTGTGAAAACAGGTTTAAATATTAAATACGAAAATCCTCGTGAGGTTGGGTCTGACCGCATAGTGAATGCCATAGCAGCTCTAGATTTATATAAGGCCCCTTGTATCATAGTTGATTTTGGGACAGCAACAACCTATTGTTATTTGAACGAAAAGGGCGATTACATGGGTGGAGCTATTGCGCCAGGCATCACTATTTCTACAGAGGCTCTTTATACACAGGCTGCAAGATTGCCGCGTATTGAAATCGTTCGACCTACACATATCGTGGGGAAAACGACCGTTTCTGCCATGCAGGCGGGAATTTTTTATGGCTTTGTCGGGCAAGTTGAGGGCATTGTTAATCGTATAAAAGCACAAAGTAAAGAGGAGCCATTAGTTATTGCTACAGGTGGATTAGCAAATCTAATTGCAGGGGAGACACAAATTATAGATGTTGTAGATCCATTTTTAACGTTAAAGGGTTTATATAAGCTCTATAAACGTAACCAATAGGAAATGAGGGACATTCCATTTATGAGTGATTATTTAGTAAGAGGTTTAGGATTTAATGGACAAGTTCGTGTGTTTGCAGCACGTACAACAGCCACAGTAGGAGAAGTGCAACGCCGTCACGATACATGGCCAGTTGTATCAGCAGCTTTAGGTCGTTCAATGACAGCGGCAGTTATGATGGGAGCCATGCTAAAAGGTGAAGAGAAAATTACTATTAAAATTGAAGGCAACGGTCCAATTGGCCCAATGGTAATTGATAGTAATGCACATGGAGAAGTGCGTGGATTTGTGACAAACCCTCATGTACACTTTGATTTAAACGAGCAAGGTAAGCTAGATGTTCGAGCAGGTGTTGGAACAGAAGGTGCTCTTACAATTGTTAAAGACCTTGGTTTAAGAGATATGTTTTCAGGACAAACACCAATTGTTTCAGGCGAAATTGCTGAAGATTTTACTTATTATTTTGCTACATCTGAGCAAGTACCATCATCTGTAGGTTTAGGCGTATTAGTTAATCCAGACAACACTATTCTTGCAGCTGGCGGATTTATACTTCAATTAATGCCAGGCTGTGAGGAAGAAACGATAACTGAAATTGAGCAACACCTTGCTACAATAGAGCCTGTTTCCAAAATGATTGAAAAAGGCTTTACACCAGAGCAAATTTTAGAAGCTGTATTAGGAAATGGGCATCTACAAATTTTAGATTCCATGCCAGTTGAATTTAAATGTCAATGTTCAAAAGAGCGGTTTGGTGCGGCAATTTTAGGTCTAGGAACAGCAGAGATTAGAGAAATGATTGATGAGGACGGCGGTGCAGAGGCACAATGTCACTTCTGCTTAGAGACATATAGCTTTTCTAAAGATGAGCTAGAAGGGTTTATCGATGAGCTCAACGCGTAATCGGCGACCTTCAACCAATGTAACACCAAACCAAACTCCTTTATTGCAACGTCGTTTAAAGACAAAGCCTGCTTTAGCTGTCATAGCCGTTTTGTTATTAGGAAATGTATTATGGTTCATTAGTTGGTTGATCCCTAACAAAGGTCAGGAAATTGGTAGCGACGAACAAGTCGCTGCCATTGACGGGGATGTTATCACACGCCAAGAGTGGATGATTGCTATGGAAGAACGATATGGTAAAGAAACACTCCAAAATTTAGTAAATGAAACGGTAATGGAAAAGGCCGCAAAAACATATAAAATTAAAGTTACTGATAAAGAAATTGATCTTGAATTAGCGTTAATGCGATCTGCTCAAGATAAGTATGATACAGCCATGCAAAATCTTTCGGCAGAGCAACTACGCCAAAAGATTCGATCACAGCTTATATTGGATAAGGTACTCACTAAAGATGTAGTGATAGAGGAAGAAAACGTTGAAAAGTATTATGAGGAAAATCAAGGCTTATATAATACAAAAACAAGCTATCGTACGAATTTTATTGAGGTCGATTCAAAAAAAGCTGCTGATGAGGCACTGGGTGAATTAAAAAATGGCTCTGATTTTACAGTGCTGGCACGAGAAATTTCTGTTGATAGTGCTTCAGCGAGTTTAGGAGGGGATATTGGTTTCCTTACAGAAAATCAGGAAAATGTAGACCCTGCAATTATTAATACTGTAAAATCACTAAAGGCAGATGAGGTAAGTAAAGCCTTTAAGTTAGATAATGGTCATTATGGCATTGTTCAAGTACAAGAGATATTAGAAGGACAATCCTTTACATATGACGATGTGAAAGAACATATTGAGCGAGAATTAGCTTTAGAGCAATTACCGCAATCTGTTACGCCAGAAGCATTTTGGTCGGAATTTAATGCTACTTGGTATTATGGAGAGACTAAAAAAGAAAAATAATACATGAAAAGAGTCTGCAGGTTTTGCGGGGTAAAATGAGTCTGATCAAACTTACAGGCATTCGTAGTGAATTACCCAATAAATGCAGGTTCTTTTTCTTTAGTGAGGATAAGATTTTTCCTTTTCATAGCAATGATAAATATTCTGAAAATATTAGTTTTATTTATTGACAATCGAATGGAAAAATTGATAAAATACAAAATAAGTAAAACCTATAAAAATAGTAGGGATTGGGAGTGGATTAGTAAATGAGTAGATTAGCAAACTCGGTAGCTGAATTAGTTGGTAAAACACCAATTGTAAAATTAAATCATGCAACAAGTGAAAATGAAGGTACTGTGTATGTAAAATTAGAATATTTTAATCCGGGAAGCTCGGTGAAAGACCGTCTAGCTTTAGCTATGATTGAAGCTGCGGAAAAAGACGGGACATTAAAACCTGGTGGTACGATTATTGAGCCGACATCTGGTAATACAGGTATTGGTCTTGCAATGATTGCAGCTGCTAAAGGTTATAAAGCCATTCTAGTTATGCCAGAAACTATGAGCTTAGAGCGTCGTAATTTATTACGTGCTTATGGTGCAGAGCTTGTATTAACACCTGGTCCAGCAGGTATGAAAGGTGCAATTGCTAAAGCAGAAGAACTATCTGAAGAACATGGCTACTTCCTACCACAACAATTTACAAATCCTGCGAACGCGGTAATTCACCGTTTAACAACAGGCCCAGAAATTGTAGAAGCATTTGATGGCCTGACACTCGATGCTTTTGTAGCTGGTGTCGGCACTGGTGGTACAATTACTGGTGCTGGTGCGGTCTTAAAAGAAAAGTATCCAAACATTGAAATCATTGCAGTTGAACCAAAGGATTCACCAGTTCTTTCTGGTGGTCAACCAGGGCCTCATAAAATTCAAGGAATTGGCGCTGGATTTGTACCAGCAGTTTTAGATACAGAAGTCTATTCGTCAGTATTCCCTGTTGAGAATGAGGTTGCTTTTGAAGTAGCACGTAAAGTAGCACGTGAAGAAGGAATCCTATGTGGTATTTCATCTGGTGCTGCAATCTATGCTGCAATTGAAGCGGCAAAACGTTTAGGTAAGGGTTCGAATGTCCTTGCTATTGTGCCTTCTAATGGTGAACGTTATCTATCAACACCTTTATATCAATTTGAAGACTAATTCAATTTTTTATGTAAGGGCTCCTTTATAAAGGGGCCCTTTTTTAGTGTGAAAACTAGGGCACTATGAAAATTATAAAAACATTCGCTTCTATGTAATAATCAAGTTAAGATGGAATCACATCATATGTTTAAAGGGGAAAAATAACTTGAAAACAATACTTACAAAAACATTAACGATGGATGCAGATTCATTTTTTTATAGCTATAAAAGGCAGACAGAGACGCAGCAAGCGCATGTGTTTTTAGAGAGTGGACGTGGTGGACATTTTTCAATAGCTGCGTGGAATCCATTAGCTACCGCACGATCAGTAGAGGGTGGGCTTTTCGTAAATTGGAGAAATGGCAGACAGGAAGTTTTACAAGGGGAGTCCCTCGACTTACTGGAAGAGCTTGTGGCGGAATATCAGGTTTCTTATAATGCAGAGCTACCTGTTTTTCAGGGAGGGGCTATTGGATTTGTGTCGTATGATTATGCTCGTAAAATCGAGGAGCTTCCTAATACGGCAACAGATGATTTACAAGTGCCTGATATCTATTATTATATCTTTGATTGCTGGGCCGTACATGATGTGAAAACGAATACAGTGACACTTATGAAGTTAGAAGAGAATGAGGTTAACTTGGAAGAATGGGCTAACATCTGGCAGGTTGCTGCACAGGCTGGATTAGACGCGCGCAAATTTGAGAAAACAACTGCTATAGAAGTTAAGAATGATGAAAATGAGTTGCTTGTTTCATTTGCAGGCGGCGATTTCGAGGCAGCAGTAAAAAAAATCCAAAAGTATATCGCACAAGGCGATGTCTTTCAGGTGAATTTATCTGTTCGTCAGTCTAAGAAACTCAATGCAAATGCACTAGATGTCTATGAGGCACTACGAGCGTTTAATCCGTCGCCATATATGGCTTATATTGAAGCACCTGATTTTTCTGTTGTTTCTGGATCGCCAGAGTTACTAGTCAAGCGTCAAGGCAATGAGTTGTCGACGAGACCAATCGCTGGCACTCGACCAAGAGGGAAGTCGGAAGAGGAAGATTTAGCGTTGGCTCAAGAATTAATTGATAATGATAAAGAGCGTGCTGAGCATGTGATGTTAGTGGATTTAGAGCGCAATGATTTAGGACGCGTATCCACCTATGGAACAGTGGAAGTGGATGAGTTTATGGTCATTGAGCGCTATTCACATGTTATGCATATCGTTTCGAATGTGCGTGGAGAAATAGCAGAAGGTAAAACGAATGCAGATGTTATTCGTGCGATGTTCCCAGGTGGGACAATTACAGGAGCGCCAAAAATTCGCACTATGGAAATTATTGAAGAGTTGGAGCCTGTACGACGTGGTTTATATACAGGCTCAATCGGCTGGCTAGGCTTTACAGGTGATATGGAGTTTAATATTGTAATCCGTACAGCGTTTGTAAAAGATGGGGTTGCGCATATTCAAGCTGGAGCAGGCATAGTCATTGACTCTGTTCCGGAAAGAGAGTATCAGGAATCTTTAAATAAAGCGAAGGCAATGTGGCAGGCAAAGGCAATGGCAGAGGAGCGAGTATTATGATTTTGATGATCGATAACTATGATTCATTTATTTATAACATCGTCCAATATTTGGGTGAATTTGGTCATGACATAGTAGTAAAACGTAATGATGTTATTACAGTAGAAGAAATAGAACAACTTTCGCCAGATATGATTGTTATTTCTCCAGGGCCATGTAGTCCAAATGAGGCGGGGGAAAGCCTGAACATTATTAAATATTTCGCGGGAAATATTCCGATTTTAGGAGTTTGTCTTGGACATCAGGCGCTTGCACAAGTGTTTGGTGGTCATGTTATACAAGCGGAACGTTTAATGCATGGGAAGACATCACCCGTGCTGCATGCTGAAGTGGGTTTGCATAAAGGCATGCCAAATCCATTCCAAGCAACTCGCTATCATTCTCTTATTGTAGAAAAGGAGACATTACCAGCGTGTCTAGAAGTAACAGCTTGGACAGAAGAAGGAGAAATTATGGGTTTACGTCATAAGGAATATCCTATTGAGGGTGTACAATATCATCCGGAATCCATTATGACAGAGCAAGGGAAACAACTTCTTCGCCAATTTATAGAAATGTATATAGAAGGAGTGAAATAGATGCAGTGCTGGATGAACGGAAACTATATGGCGGCCCAGGATCTGAGAATTTCGCCATTTGATCATGGATTTTTATATGGATTAGGATTTTTTGAAACGTTCCGAACATATGGTGGTCAGGTATTTTACTGGGAAGCACATATGGAAAGATTACAGCATGCTTTATCACAATATCACATTCATTTAAACTATCCTGAAAGTGTATTACTTGAGGCTGTGCAACAACTAAATCAACTTGCTGGCGGTCAGGATGGTTACTTCCGTTTAAATGTATCTGCGGGTGAACATAATATTGGATTACAGCCAACAGAATATAGACAACCTAATACCATCATTTTTCGCAAGGAACTTCAAGACACACCGCGTGGTACTGAAAAGTTTGCACAATGGCTTACCATACCACGCAATACACCTGAACAAGCATTTCGTGTTAAATCGCACCATTACGGCAATAACGTGCTTGGTCGCTTTGAAATGCCATCACTGGCTCAACAAGAAGGTTTCTTTTTAACAGAATCAGGCTATGTAGCTGAAGGTGTGACATCAAATATATTTTGGATAAAAAATGATATACTATATACGCCTTCTTTGGGGACAGGTATTTTACCAGGAATTATTCGTGCATGGGTTATAGAAAAGGCTAGTGCGCTAAACCTTGACGTACAGGAAGGCTTTTATACAAAAGAGGATTTACTACAAAGTACGGAATGCTTCATTACCAATTCAGTACAAGAACTTGTGCCTATTAGTAGCTTGGAGAACCAGCGATTTTTAGGCAATAAAGGACCTATTTATTCCATTTTGCATAGCGCATTTGTTCAAGAAGTGGAACGAGGATAGAAGGAGCGTTTACATGCTAGAAAAATATACGAAACCATTAACGATTAATGGTATTACATTAGACTATAGACAAGAGACATTTGTTATGGGGATTCTAAATGTTACACCGGACTCCTTCTCTGATGGAGGAAAGTATAACAATGTGGAGGCTGCAGTTACTCAAGCAAAAAAAATGGTGGCTGAAGGAGCAAAAATTATCGATGTAGGTGGAGAATCTACACGTCCTGGGTACGAACGAATTTCAGATGAAGATGAAATTGCACGCATCGTGCCTGTTATTCGAGCGTTAGCACAAGAAGTAAAGGTCATTATTTCAGTTGATACGTATAAAGCAAGTGTGGCGCGTGCCGCAATTGAAGCCGGCGCACATATCATCAATGATATTTGGGGAGCAAAGGCAGAACCAGAAATAGCTCAGGTTGCTGCAGACTTACATGTTCCAATCATTTTAATGCATAACCGTGAAAATATGGATTATGGTGTTGATTTTTGGACGACTGCAAAGGCAGATTTAGAAAAAAGTATTGCCATTGCAAAGCGAGCGGGAGTTCCCGATCATCATATCATCTTAGACCCAGGTATCGGCTTTGCTAAAAATACTGCACAAAATATAGCTATGATGCAACACTTATCGGATTTAGTGGCTATGGGCTATCCCGTATTATTAGCAACATCACGTAAATCAATGATTGGTAATGTCTTAAACTTACCTGTTGAGGAGCGTCTTGAAGGGACAAGCGCCACAGTGGTTTATGGAATTGAAAAGGGTTGTCATATGATAAGAGTTCATGATGTAAAGGAAATGGCGCGGGCAACATATATGACGGATGTATTAGTGGGTAAACGTTTGTTTAAGGAGGAAGCGTGATGGATTATATTCATTTAAAGGACATGCAGTTTTATGGTTATCATGGTGTATTAGCAGCTGAAACCACTCTAGGCCAACGCTTTCGAGCAAATGTTTCGCTTGCAGTAGACATGACAAAAGCCGGTGAAACGGATGATCTTTCTTATACCGTAAATTATGCAGAGGTATATGCGTTATGTCGGGATATTGTAGAGGGTGAACCGTTTAAGCTTATTGAGGCTCTTGTTGTGAAAATAGCAAATGTGATTTTAGCAACCTATCCTGATAAAGTAAAAGGAGTTCGTGTAGAGCTTATTAAACCAGACCCACCTATTCATGGTTATTATAAAGAAGTCTCTGTTGAGGTTACGAGGGGGGATTTCTAATGAAGGATGTCTATTTATCTATCGGAACAAATATGGGGGAGAGATATGAGAATCTTCAGCATGCAGTAGACCTTTTAAAAGAAAAGAAGGAACTAGAGTTGATTCGTGTTTCATCTGTTTTTGAAACAGCTGCTGTAGGTTATACGGATCAGGCCGATTTTTTGAATATAGCTGTTCATCTAAAAACAGCTATATCGTCTGTTGAGATGTTGAATATTTGCCAAGAAATCGAACGGGAATTAGGGCGTGTAAGAGAATTCCGCTGGGGCCCAAGAGTTATTGATCTTGACATTTTACTTTACAATCAAGAGAATATTGAAACGGAGAACTTAATTGTTCCTCATCCAAGAATGTACGAGCGAGCGTTCGTCCTAGTACCACTTGTAGAGATCACACCATCACCTTTCGATGAACAGCTACAACAAGCGCATGATCTGTTACAGCAAATGGATTGTGAAAAGGAAGGCGTAATCTTCTGGAACCACTTTAATGAGCTGTCAGCGGTGAATTAAGTATTTGTATAGGAATGAATTATCAGCGTATAGCATTAACGATAGATAGAGAAAATAGGTAAAGCCTATAGAGGAGGAAGAAAAACGTTGAGTCAGTCAACAGAGAAGCCATTTCAAATTGGCGATATTGTCATGGACAACCGAGTAGTATTAGCGCCAATGGCTGGGATTTGTAACTCTGCTTTCCGATTAACGGTTAAGGAGTTTGGGGCAGGTCTCGTATATGCTGAAATGATTAGTGATAAGGGCATTGTCCAAAAAAATGAAAAAACATTAGGTATGCTTTATATCGATGAACGTGAAAATCCTCTTTCACTGCAAATCTTTGGTGGAGATAAAGAAACCTTAGTGGAAGCAGCAAAATATGTGGATGAAAATACGACTGCTGATATTATTGATATCAACATGGGATGTCCTGTTAATAAAATTATAAAATGTGAAGCGGGAGCACGTTTACTACTTGATCCTAATAAAGTATATGAGATGGTAGCGGCTGTTGTGGATGCTGTTAAAAAGCCTGTTAGCGTAAAAATGCGTATTGGTTGGGATGAAGAACATATCCTTGCGATTGAAAATGCTCAAGCTGTTGAGCGGGCAGGTGCAGCTGCAGTAGCAGTTCATGGTCGTACACGTGTACAAATGTATGAGGGTAAAGCGAACTGGGATTATATTCGTCAAGTGAAGGAAAATGTCAGCATTCCTGTGCTGGGTAACGGTGACGTGGAAACACCCCAAGATGCTAAACGAATGCTGGAAACTACAGGTGTGGATGCAGTAATGATTGGACGTGCTGCTTTAGGTAATCCATGGATGATCTATCGTACGGTTGAATACCTAGCAACTGGTGAATTAAAAGAAGAGCCAAGTGTACGAGAAAAAATGGACGTATGTTTACTACACTTTGAACGACTTCTTCAATTAAAAGGAGAAGGAATTGCAGTACGGGAAATGCGTAAGCATGCATCATGGTATTTAAAAGGAATCCGAGGTAATGGTAAGGCCCGCAATGCTATTAACCAAACAGAAACTGCGGCAGAACTTCGGGTACTATTAAATAGTCTTGTACAGGAGTATGAAGAAAGCGAATCTAAATTGATTGTTCCAGAAGTTAAAGAATTAATGATATAGTTTTTATTAAGGGCGTCTCTATAATTTGATAGAAGCGCCTTTTCAGCAGCACCTTTAATTTTTAGAATTATTAATTATTTTGTATTGGATTGAAAATAAATTGAAACAGATGATTACAGCACTAAAATTGTGTACAATAGAAATATTATGGACGTAAACGCGGACAATTTACTTAAGGAGTGAAACAAGTGTCAAATA
This sequence comes from Lysinibacillus sp. LK3, assembly GCF_001043675.1. NCBI lineage: Bacteria > Bacillati > Bacillota > Bacilli > Caryophanales > Bacillaceae > Lysinibacillus > Lysinibacillus sp. LK3. The sequence continues at coordinate 2,772 of NZ_LDUJ01000030.1, read as the reverse complement.
TAGAAGAATTAAATGATCAACTATTGGTGAGACGCCAAAAGATGACAACGATACTAGAAAATGGACAAGACCCATTTGGAAGCCGTTTTGAGCGTACACATTTATCAACAGAAGTACGTGATCAATTTGCAGATCAAACAAAAGAACAGCTTGAGGAAAACCTTCAAGAGGTAATTATTGCGGGCCGTATTATGACGAAACGTGGTAAAGGAAAAGCGGGCTTTGCACATATTCAAGATTTAAATGGTCAAATTCAAATTTATGTTCGTCAAGATCATGTAGGCGAAGAAGCGTATGAATTATTTAAACAAGCTGATTTAGGAGATATCGTGGGTGTGCGTGGTAACGTGTTCCGTACACAAGTAGGAGAACTTTCTGTAAAGGCTGAGGAATTCACATTCCTTACAAAAGCGCTACGTCCTATGCCAGAGAAATTCCACGGCTTACAGGATGTTGAGCAACGTTATCGCCAACGTTATCTAGATTTAATGACAAACGAAGATAGCAAAAAGACATTTATCACGCGTTCGAAAATTATTCGTGCAATCCGAAATTATTTAGATAATGCTGGATACTTAGAAGTAGAAACACCAATGCTTCACACAATTGCAGGTGGCGCAGCAGCTCGTCCATTTATTACGCATCACAATGCCCTTGATATGGAATTATATATGCGAATTGCCATCGAATTGCATTTAAAACGTTTAATAGTTGGTGGTTTAGAGAAAGTTTACGAGATCGGACGTGTGTTCCGTAATGAAGGAATTTCTACACGCCACAACCCTGAATTTACAATGATTGAACTATATGAAGCATATGCTGATTATCAAGATATCATGTCTCTAACTGAAAATCTTATTGCACATGTTGCTCAAGAAGTTCTCGGTACAACTTCTGTTCAATATGGTGAAGATGAAATCAACCTTGCTGTAGGCTGGAAACGAGTTCATATGGTTGACGCTGTAAAAGAGGCAACAGGTGTAGACTTCTGGCAGCCGATGACAAAAGAACAAGCACAAGCACTTGCTAAAGAGCATGGAGTTGAAGTGAAGGATGTTCACGAAGTAGGTCATATTATCAATGAATTCTTCGAACAGAAAGTAGAAGAGACGCTTGTACAGCCTACATTTGTATATGGTCACCCTGTAGAAATCTCACCTCTTGCGAAGAAAAATCCAGAGGACGAGCGTTTTACAGATCGCTTTGAGTTATTTATCGTTCGTCGTGAGCACGCCAATGCCTTCACAGAGTTAAATGACCCTATCGACCAACGCCAACGCTTTGAAGCACAATTAGCAGAAAAAGAAGCAGGTAATGATGAGGCACATGAAATGGACAATGATTTCATTGAAGCATTAGAATACGGTATGCCTCCAACAGGTGGTTTAGGTATAGGTATTGACCGTTTAATTATGCTACTAACAAATTCACCATCAATTCGTGATGTATTATTGTTCCCAACAATGCGTCATATTACAAAATAAATTACTGCGTAGGCTCTTTATAGAGCTGCTAAAGAGCATTCAATGAATTAAGAGGAGAATTCACAGGATAGGTGAGTTCTCTTCTTTTTGCTCAATGAAAAAAATTAAGTTGTTTAAACGTAGATTATATTTAGGTTATACTTTTATAGTTCTATGTTTTTCAAATCAAATACAATAAGTATAAAAAGAAGTATTTTATTGGGGGCTTATAATGAATTACAAAATTATTAACAAACAAGTATTTGAACAGGCACAATTACGTTCTGTTTCTGATGTTCCATTTACGGAGGAAGAGCTCGAGCATGGTATGAAATTAGTCGTTGCTAAAAAAGACGAGAATCTTACTTTATATTTAGTAGAAATAGATGGCCATAAGAAATTTGATGTTCGTTGGGACGATTCTTCTGAAATCTTTAGTGGCTGGTATTCTGCATGGGATAACTTCTTGTGGTGCTTAAATATAGTTGACCCTCAAGGTAATGAAATAAAATAGGGACTATTAGAAATAAGCAGGCGCTAAAGTACTTCTACTTTAGCGCCTGCTTATTTTCATAATGCAATTTTTAAAAACCTTCTTTGACCTAAACAATTAAATTTGTAGTTTTATTTAGGAAGTAATTTTACACTAAGTTTTATGAGCTATATTTAACTTGAAAAGTAAGTAGTATTTTAATTTAAGATATTGAGATTTAATAGAAAGAGATGTATAGTAAAACAAATAATAAATAAGGAAAGATACTATGATTTACGATTCTCGTAAATACACAAATTTGCTTATTAAAGCAAGTTTGTTAAATTAAATTAGATTTTGTATAAAAAACACTTGCGAAGTTTTTTCTAACGTGATAAATTATTACTTGTCGTTAAGACGATGCAATCAACAACATTGAACTTCAAAAACAATTTGAAAAAAAGATGTTGACATGAATAATTGATTATAATATAATTTAAAAGTTGTCTCCGCTGATTTGAAAAAACATTTTAAAAAAGTGTTGACAACGAAGTGAAGAAATGTTATAATTTAAAAGTTGCTGTCGAGAGATGGTTGCTAAATGAACCTTGAAAACTGAACAAGCAAAACGTAATCAATAAAGTTTTAAGTAGCTAGTTTTGCTAGTGAACGAAACACAATTTTGGACATCAAACATGATGCCAGCAAAATTTGAGCTAATCAAATTTCTTTTATGGAGAGTTTGATCCTGGCTCAGGACGAACGCTGGCGGCGTGCCTAATACATGCAAGTCGAGCGAACAGAAAAGGAGCTTGCTCCTTTGACGTTAGCGGCGGA
>NZ_LDUJ01000003.1:0-77196 GCF_001043675.1 Lysinibacillus sp. LK3 | reverse complement strand
ATAAATTAATTTCTGAATATTAAAATATTTTAATTGGAGGTATCACACTTATGGCATGGACATTTAGTTTTAACGTTACAAATGACACAGATCGAGATTTAGAATTGGTGGAATCACAATTGCACTGGGGATACTGGAATACAAATGGTGAAGAGGATAAAGGACCCCAATCAATTAAAGCAGGACAAACAATACAGGCCGTTGGGGTCAAATCTGCCTTTGGTCCGAATGGTTACGAATTTTCTTGTTCATGGAAGGATAATAACAAGAATCATGAAGGAAATATGCAGGAACCATATGGTGTTGTAAGCCTTTATGTTAATGTGCCATATAACAATCCCAATGAAGCAACTTGCAGAGCGAATGGGTATTTTGAAGTGAATGAATGGAAGGGTATTACTCATGATGGACATAACTTTGTTCGAGATATACGGATTTCGAATAAGATGGACAGGATTAGAAAAAAGGAAGTACCTAATAGTTTATATACAGATTGGTCCAAAATAGACACATTAAAGGTTGTTGAGAATGTAGAAACTATTGATCTAAATCAGTATATTCCTAGTGGAGTTAACTTTGAAAAGAAAGCAATATTTAAAACGTCTATATTTAAAATTTCGAAAAAACTTTGGGATGGGGTTAATGATGTAGATTTTGATAGCCTTTATTTGAAAAAGCGTGAAGTGAATGATTATTTTTCTGTTGAGGTTACTTGCATAAGAGCAGATGCTTCAAAAGTTGAAACTGTCACTAGAAGAGGAAAAATAAAAGTAAAAGATGAACAGTTTATATCGACTACAAGTAAAAAAGTAGTAGAAAAGGTTAGCACGATTGAAACCGCACTGAAATTTTCGGAAAAAGCTTCAGTTTCTGAAGAAAAGATAGTGAAGGCGAGTGTTGAGCAAGAATTACAGACGGAATTAAGAGCGAAGTTTAATATATTAAATTCTGTGACCAAAGAACAACAACAAACAGAAAGAAAGTCAATTGATAGAGAATTTGAAGCACCAAACGATAAAGATATGGATGTTGTACCTTGGATTTTTAGTAAAATGATTCTTTTATATCGAACTGATAAAGATAATGTGACAACATTAATCGGAGCATCCGAATGGGATTACGCAATTTTGAACCGTACACATGAATTCGATGTTATGGATAATGCAAAGATAAAAGTAACAACAGGAGGGGAGAATTAAAATGGCAACTTGGACTTTTTCATTAATGATAACAAATGCAACAGATCGTGAATTAGAAGTTTTTCATAAGGAGAGAACTTGGGGTATTTGGAATACAGAGGATATTGAAGGCAAAGAGCCTATGAATGTTCCGCCTAATACAACTATTCAGGCTTTAGGAATTAAGGCTTCAACAGGGCCTAATGGCTATGAATGTTCTTGCTCTTGGCGAGATAAGGTACCGCCAGGTGAAAAATCCTATGGTACTATCTCGTTATCATTAGACGTACCGCAAAAAAGTCAAAATAGAGCTGAATGCTTGGCTGATCATCAATTTCATATAGATAGCTGGGAAAAACTACCGGAAAAAGGGCATAACTTTGTGCGTTCCATCATTGTTACAAACAAGAACTCCTAAGCGCAATTAATATTTGTATGGTGATAAATATGAAACGAATTACATGTGATTTTTCTGACGATTTGATAAATTTTGATGAAATAAGCTTACGTCTCGCTACAAAGGAAGACCAAGCGGTATTATATCGAATATTTGAAGAATCACGAATGGAGTTATCTTTTATAGAGGATGAAAATGTAAGGAAAAGTATTGTACAACAACAATATGAATTAGATAATGTGCAGACTAAGAAGATGTTCCCAAGGGCAGAAAAGATAATTGTTCAATATAAAGGGAAGCCAATCGGGAGATATACCATTGATAAAACAAATATAAACTATCGATTAATTTGGATAGGATTCCTTCATACGTGGAGAAGCAAAGGTATTGGGAAGTATATTATACAATCTATGATGAAGGAAGCAACCCATTATTTGAAGGGCATGGAACTTGAAGTGGCTAAATTTAATATAGCTGCCTATCAGTTATATAAAAAGCTAGGGTTTAAGATTGTAATGGATAAAGAAGCAACATTTGAGATGTACTGGAGAAAATAAACTTAAGGAGAGATATTTATGGAAGCATTTATAGGAGTAATTTTACCTTGGGCAGGAACATACGCTCCAAGAGGATGGTTGTTTTGTAATGGACAACAATTACAAATTAATCAATACCAAGCTTTGTATGCAGTGATTGGATTCCAATACGGAGGGGATGGAAAAACGGTTTTTAATTTGCCAAATCTTAATGGCCGCGTTCCAGTAGGTGCCGATATGGGGGGACAAAGAGATGCAGGAATATCATCTTATTCGAATGGTAGTAAGGGTGGTACAGAGCAGACGACTTTAAGTATAAATAATTTACCAAGACACAATCATCTTTTTAGTAGCGCAGGTGGTATCCTTAAAAACGCTAATGCTACTGTTGCTATTCCCGTTGTAAATAATGATGGTACGACTAATATTCCAGATGATAACAGTACCCTCGGAAAAGGCATTTCTAATGGCAGGGACGCTAATATTTATAGTAAGAATACTTCAAACGGCACTCTAAAGTCCTTTGATGCTCCAGTAACTGGTGATGTATCAATTAGTGGGATAATAGGAGAGACAGGTAGTGGTACTTCATTTGATAATCGCCAACCTTATTTAGCAGTGAACTATATTATTTGTATCGAAGGACTATATCCACCGAGACCTTAGTAATTGAGGGGCGTGTTATGATGAAAATATTTTCTAGGTTAAAGATAGGCATTCTGTGTATTTGTATGATAGTACTAAATCTTTCTTCGATGACAATTGTGGAGGTTCCAAGAGTTTCAGCAACTACCTTTCCATCAAGCGAGGATTTTGAATCTAGTGACGGCGTGGGTACAAATCCCCGTATTATAGGGGATTGGGAATTTGCATTATTAAAAATTGATGGTACTTTGGATGATTCAAATAATAGTAACAATGATATTGACGATTTTTATCCAACTGATAAAAGTTTAGGGATGTCGGGTTACCCTGGTATTGTTACTACAGCTTCTATTAAGTCCATTAAAGGAAATTTCAAGCTAAACTCATTACGATTAGAAAGTGCGGTTAATGAAATTGTAGAACTCAAAATAGAAGGATATAGAGATAATACATTTGTTACCGGAGCTGTAGTTATAAATCAGTACATGCCTTTTGAAAAAATTGATGTCCCATTAACGGGGGAACCATGGCAAAACATCGATGAAATTAGAATTAGTAGAACAGATGGAGTTGCAGATATATTTGTGAGGATTTATCATTTGGATGTAAGTGCATCAGTTACGAGTACAGAAGATTTAATACCTCCAGAAATAAGCAATCCATCTATTAATGTTATGAATATTAGTAATAATAGCGTGACATTAAACTGGCTAAAAGCAACAGATAATATTACTTCTACAGAAGATTTAGAATATCAAATCTATCAATCTACAAGTAACAATATTGATACAGTTAGTCATATAGAGACAAATGGCATTGCTTTAGGAAACTATTCAAAGGATATCGCAACATTTGATATACCTGATTTATTACAAAATACAACCTACTATTTTAACATCATAGTGAAGGATGCAGCAGGAAATAAAACAGCCTATACTATGGTGAATGTAACTACACTTAAAGCGTATTCTGTAAGTTTTAGTGTGGACGGAGGAAGTACAGTCCCAGCACAAACAATAGCTCATGGAGAAAAAGCAACGGAGCCACCTCCACCAACGAAAGCAGGATATACATTTGTCGGCTGGTACACAAGCAGTAGTGGGAATACACCATTTAATTTTGATACTGCGATTACAGGAGCCACAACGATTTATGCAAAATGGAATCCTGTGACGCATACAGTGAGCTTTGATGTAGATGGAGGAAGTACAATCCCAGCACAAACAATAGCTCATGGAGAAAAAGCAACGGAGCCACCTTCACCAACGAAAGTAGGACATACATTTGTCGGTTGGTACACAAGCAGTACGGGAAATACACCATTTAATTTTGATACGGCGATTACAGGAGACACAATCGTTTATGCAAAATGGAATCCCTTGACGTATACAGTGAGCTTTGATGTAGACGGAGGAAATACAATCCCAGCACAAACAATAGCTCATGGAGAAAAAGCAACGGAGCCACCTTCACCAACGAAAGCAGGACATACATTTGTCGGCTGGTACACAAGCAGTATGGGAAATACACCATTTAATTTTGATACTACGATTACAGGAGACATAACGATTTATGCGAAATGGAGTCCTGTGACGCATACAGTGAGCTTTGATGTAGATGGAGGAAGTACAATCTCAGCACAAACAATAGCTCATGGAGAAAAAGCAACGGAGCCACCTTCACCAACGAAAGCAGGGCATACATTTGTCGGCTGGTACACAAGCAGTAGTGGGAATACAGCATTTAATTTTGATACTGCAATTACAGGAGACACAATGATTTATGCGAAATGGAATCCTGTGACACATACAGTGAGCTTTGATGTAGATGGGGGAAGTACAGTCCCAGCACAAACAATAGCTCATGGAGAAAAAGCGACGGAGCAACCTCCACCAACGAAAGTGGGACATACATTTGTTGGCTGGTATACAAGCAGTACGGGAAATACACCATTTAATTTTGATACTGTGATTACAGGGGACACAACGATTTATGCAAAATGGAATCCCGTGACACATACAGTGAGCTTTGATGTAGACGGAGGAAGTACAATCCCAGCACAAACAATAGCTCATGGAGAAAAAGCAACGGAGCCACCTCCACCAACGAAAGCAGGACATACATTTGTCGGCTGGTACACAAGCAGTATGGGAAATACAGCATTTAATTTTGATACTACGATTACAGGAGACACAATGATTTATGCGAAATGGAATCCTGTGACTGTGACACATACGGTAAGCTTTGATGTGGCTGGCGGTAGTGCTGTCTCCAATCAGATGGTGGTACATGAAGGAAAAGCAGGTCAGCCAACACCAGCGCCAACGAAAGCTGGCTATACATTTGGGGGCTGGTATACAAGTAATGCCTACACAACACCATATAATTTTAATACTCTTATTACAGCAAACACAGTGATCTATGCAAAATGGATTAGTAATAATACAGGTGGCGGTAATACTGATCCTTCACCAAATCCTGATTCAGGTTCATCAACACCTTCAACCAATGTAGAGGAAATTGTAGTAGATGTAGAATCTGGCAATGGTGATGTAGTTTCAAAAACAACGATAAAACGAGCAAAAAATGTAGATAACACGATGAATGATGATGTCACATTAACAGCAGCAAGCGCAACAGAGACAATTAGGAAATTAAAGGAACAAGGGAATGATAAAGCAAGGATTATCATCCCAGACGAGAAGGATCAAGTAAATCAAGTCCAAGTGTTCATTCCTAAACATGTGCTGTCACTTTTGCAAAATGGAGCAGTCCATCTCGAAATTGTTACCGATAACGTTAGAATTGAAGTGCCAAAAACTTCATTGGAAATGTTTAGTGAAAATCTATACTTCCGACTCGTTCCGATAAAAGGGCATGATAAACAGCTAGAGATTGTAGAACAAGCCAAAAGGGAAACCGTTGTGCAGCAATTGGTAGAAGGTGCGGTTGTAGAGATACTTGGTCGTCCAATGAGCATTGAAACCAATATGCAAAGCCGTCCTGTTAAATTAACATTGCCGTTGCCTACAGATTTAACAGATGAACAACTTGCCAATTTGGCGATCTTTATCGAGCATAGTGATGGCACAAAAGAAGTTGTACGTGGGAAGATTGTAGAATATCAAAAGGGAATAACAGGTTTACAGTTTGAGGTGAATAAATTCTCCACCTTCTCCATTCTCTACTTACCAGAGAAGGAAGAAGTGAAGGAGCCAACTACAGAGGGTGTTACACATCTACCTTACATTCAAGGCTATCCAGATGGTACCTTCCGTCCGAATGCTCCTGTTACAAGGGCACAGATGGCAAGTATGTTTGCTCGTCAATTAACAGGTAACGCCATACCGCAAGCAAAGGCAACCTATACAGATACATTCCAACATGATGCTAAAGATGCAATCGAATTTGCGAAGGAAAAGGGTCTGTTTAAAGGGGTTACAGCAACGAACTTTAATCCAAACGGCTTTATTACGCGTGCACAGATGGCTACATTGGCAGCCCGCTGGATAGAACAGCAATGTATAGAACGTCCTGATGCAGATTTCTGTTCACCAACCTCACAAAGTGCAGTATTCAAAGATGTGAGTGCCCATCATTGGGCAAGGCAAGCAATTGATACTGTCAATGCAGCGGAAATTATGACAGGGATAACAGCAGATACATTCAATCCAGATGGATTTTTAACACGTGCACAAGCAGTGAAGGTATTAAATCGACTGTTTGAACGTCAAGTTCTTATTGAAGATCAAACACCATTATTTAAAGATGTTCCAAAACACCATTGGGCATTTTATGAGATTCAAGAAGCCGCAAAAAAATAACCAAAAAGAGGGTACGCGATTCGTAATGTAATCGCAGTGCCCTTCTTTTTCATGGCTCGAAATGGAATTTATATCCCGAACCCCTCACTGTTATAATCTTTGCTCTATGGCCAGCAACGGATTCTAGCTTTTTTCGTAAATTACTAATATGAACCTTCAATGCCTGTGTATGCCCGATACTTTCCTCTGCCCAAATAAGCTTATACAGCTCTGATGGGGGAAAAATTTGTCCTGGTCGTTGTGCTAGAAAGAAAAAAATTTGAAATTCCTTTGTAGATAGGGCTAATGCTGTATTACCGATATATACTCTTCCAGAATGAACATGAAAGTGAAAATCCTCTATTATATGAGCTTCTTCCTCTATGTGGTGTACAGCAGCTTTAACATGAAATTGCTTTCTACGCATGGATATTCTCTTGATTGTCTTCATTAAACGCTCTTTCTCAATAGGCTTTAAAATATAGTCAACAGCCTGTACATTAAAAGCTTCTATTGCAAAACGTTCATATGCAGTGACAAATACAATGTCCATTAAAAAAGGAAGGTCTGCAATCTTACTAGCAAATTCAATACCATTCATTTCGGCCATATCTATATCTAAAAAAAGAATATCAGGTTTGAGTGTAGGGATGTTTGCAATAGCCTCTAGTGGATTTACGAATTTTCCGATAATAGTAACATCGCTATTATCATGTAACGTGGCTTCTAATAAATTGATTGCTAAAATTTCATCATCTACTATGATGGCTTTCAACATTTTTTCACCTCTTATCATCTAAATTTAGAATATTATGTAGCGCAACTGTACTAAATAAATTTTTCGTCATCAGTTTTATACTTGCCTGTAGCAATGGAAGCTGGATTCTGAAATTATTCGATTCTGTAAATTATGTAATTTATTAGTATGTAAAACACATTTATCGTCCAATCTAACTGGATCATTACTTACAATAAAGCAATTTTTTTCTCCTTTAACTGATTTAAGTTTATTAGTATTCTCGCACTTTAGTAAATGAGATGCATTTCCCATATCGTGATGTATTATGAGGGGATAATAAAATATGCCTTTCTACCCATAGTATAGCATGCCAATAGTTAACAAAAAATAGATTAAAGCGTGTATCATAATCTAATGATAAAAATTTTAAGCTAAGTGTATTTTGTGCATTTTGTGTATTTAAAGTGCATATACTTACAATCACTCTGTTTTTTGCTTATAATGAGAAAGTCAGAATTATTTCTGAAAAAAGTAGCCACAAAGTGAGCGATTGCGATTGAAAAAATTATTATATGGTATCTTCTTTGTTGTTTTTATAGTCATTTTTTTGTACGTAAACAATCACTGGCTAGTCGTAAGTAAACATGTGTTTGAATCAGATAGTGTGCCTGACAGCTTTGATGGGCTACGCATTGTACAAGTTTCGGATTTACATGACGCTGTCTTTGGTGACAAGCAACAAAAATTGATTGCTAAGGTAAAGGATACAAAGCCTGATTATATTTTTATCACAGGTGACGTGATCGATAGTAATCGCTATAATTTAAAACAAAGCCTACAAGCAGTGGAAGGACTAGTTAAAATAGCGGATGTTTATTATGTACTAGGAAACCATGAGGTAGCGACGAATAAGGTGAATGAAATTTATGAGGCGCTGTCATCGTTAGGGGTACATATTATGGCCAACGAATCGACCGTGTTAGAGCGCGACGGGGAGCGCTTGGCGATTGTTGGTATTGAGGATCCGTTAATGGGTAGAACAACAGAAGATATGCTGGACATTGCAACGGCCTATTTGCCAGACGATATGTTTAAGTTGTTACTAGCACATAGACCAGAATTATTTAATACGTATGTAAATTATCACATAAATTTAGTATTTTCGGGACATGCGCATGGTGGGCAAGTTCGTATTCCTGGGCTTGGAGGACTTGTGGCACCAGGACAGGGGCTGTTCCCAAAATATACAGCTGGTGTCTACGAAGCAGACGCGACGAAAATGGTAGTTAGTAGAGGGTTGGGTAATAGCACAGTACCATATCGTATTTTTAATCTACCAGAAATTATTGTGATGGATCTAAAGAAAAAATAAGCACTGCGTAAAATTTACGCAGTGCTTTCAATTTGTTTGCGTTCTATACGTTTAACGAGGTAAATACTTATTTCATATAAAATAATCATCGGTATTAATACGAGTAACTGACTTATAAAGTCTGGTGGCGTGATAACAGCGGAGCCTACGCCCATTGCGATATAAGACCAGCCTCGTATTTTTTTCATGGATTCAGCAGTCAGTACACCAATGGCTGATAAGAATAGGGCAACAATCGGTAACTCAAATAATAGACCAAGCGGTACAGTCGTCATGATTAAAAAGTGCATATATTCATTTGCTGATACCATGACATCGAAATTGGTAGCCCCAATGCTTACTAAGAATGTATAGCTAAGTGGGTTAACGACGAAATAGCCAAAAGCTACTCCTACTAAAAATAGAACTAACATGATTGGTGCATAGAGGCCTAAAAATCGACTTTCCTCTTCTTTTAAGCCTGGTTTAATAAAGCTCCAAAGAAAGTGGACGAGGAAAGGCATTGCAAGACCAAAAGCTAAAGTTGTTGAAATCGTCATGTAAAATTTAACTACTTCTAGTGGTCCTAAAATAACGAGTGAGTGACCTCGCGTTATGAATGGAAACCAAATATTAATAGTAGAAAAGACAACAATGAAAAATAAAATAAAAACCGTTAACCCTTTGATAATTTGCTTACGTAAATCACTAAGATGCTCCAATAATGAGGTAACAGGTATCAGGGGTTCATCTGACACATGATCCTCTTCAATTGCTACCGTAGGTATTTCAACTAAAGCCTCCACTGGCTTTGGAGGCTCGGCTTGTGGTTTATCTAGAGGGCTTAAATATTTTCTTTTTCCGTCTTCATATGGATCCATAGGAAACCCTCCTACGAAGCATCAGATTTTTTTTCGACCTTTTTTACGGTATCATCTTCATCATCCATAAGTCCCTTAGTAGACTTTTTAAATTCTGCAAACGTTTTGCCAACCGCTCCACCGATTTCTGGTAATTTTTTTGGGCCAAATACAATTAATACAATCACTAAAATAATGATTAATCCAGGTACTCCAATTGCTCCTAGACCTCCCATAAGTCTTGCCTCCTTTAGAATGATTTTTTTATACTAATGAACCACCTGATTGACTGTATTTGATGACTCCCTCAGCACAACGGTAGGCAAGTGCCCCTAATGTGCCTGTTGGATTATAACCACTATTGTGTGCAAAGTTGCCTGCACTTACTGCGAAAAGGTTATCAACATCCCAGTGCTGTAAGTAATTATTCACAACCCCTTGTTCTGGTGTTAAGCTCATCACCGTACCACCTGTATTATGCGTTGTTTGGTAAGGTACGATATTGTAATCGGTAATTTCCGCGTTAGGGACAATAGTTTTTGCACCCATTTCCTTCATAATGTCAGCTGCACGTGCAGAGATATATTTATGAAGAGCTCGATCCTGATCAGTAAAATTGTATGTTAACTGAGTTAATGGCAGCCCGTAAGCATCCTTATAGGTAGGGTCCAGTGATATATAGTTTTCCTTATGTGGCATAGATGCTCCTTGCGCACCAATCCCAAATGAACGTGTATAGTAATAAATAGATTGCTTTTTAAATTCTGGTCCCCAAGTAGGCGTATCAGGCGGAGTTGGATTTGAGCCGATTGGTCGCGTACCTGTCTGTGTAAGTGCAATATTACCTCCGTGAATAAAATCTAAATCACTATGGTCAAAATTATCCCCATTGTAATCGTCTATACACATGCCTAACGAACCTGCACCCATAAATGTATTGTATTGTTCCTCGAAGAACCCAGCAGCACCAGGCAAAATTTGATAGCAATAGTTTCTGCCAAGTGTTCCTTTGCCAGTAGTAGGGTCATATCTTTCACCAATGTCAGAGACCATTAATAGCTTGGCATTATTAAAGACATAACTAGTTAATACAACAGCATTAGCTGGCTGAATGAATTCTTCTCCCGAAACAGTATCGATATATCTTACACCTGTAGCCTTGTTACCCTGCTTTAAAATTTCAACAACATTGGAATTAAAGCGTAAATCAAAATTCCCTGTCTTCAGGGCTGTAGGGACAACAGTAATTTCTGCGGACGACTTTGCACCATATTCGCATCCAAAGCGTTCACAAAAACCACAATATTGGCAAGCGTTGATCGTTTCGCCATCTGGATTTTTATAAACCTCTGATACATTAGCTGATGGAACCATATAAGGTGTTAGCTTCAGGTTTGTTGCAGCTTTTTCGAATTGTGCAAGCATAGGCGTTTTTTTCATAGGCGGTGTTGGATAGGGATTCGAACGCTTTCCACTAAATTTATTTTTATCATCACCTGAAATACCAGCTGTTTTCTCGAACTTATCGAAATAGGGCTCAAGCTGATCATATGTTAATCCCCAATCCTGAATCAGATAATCTGGTCCAAGCTTATTTGGTCCATAACGTTTATCTGTTAATGTCTTGATTTGAAAATCATAGGGTAAAAATCGATAAGTCATTCCATTCCAATGTGTTCCTGATCCACCCAGACCCTCTCCAAGTAAGAAGGAGCCAAGCTGACGCATTGGTAATGCCTTCATATTGCGATCATTCCGAAAGCTTACGGTCTCTTTAGAAAGATTTTGCATTAAATCATATCGGATGGCATAACGGTATTCGTCATGAACATTTAAATAATCCTCGGTCCCACGCTTTTGACCTCGCTCTAAACCGACTACCTTTAAGCCAGCTTTAGCACATTCAGCAGCGACAATACCGCCAGTCCAACCTACACCAACTGTTACAACGTCTACACTCGGTAATGTTTTAGCCATTTTGTATCCCCCCTTAGTGGTTGCCTAATGGATTAGGCTCAATTTTTTGGAACTTGGCATCTTCTATTTGTGTAATATAAGCCATCTGGTGACCAGGGAAGCCCTTCATACGCCAGCCATCCATATTGCGATTTCCTCCATACATAGGGTCAGAATAAGCTCCCTCTAATGTAGCTGCTCGTAATAATGAAAAGAAGAACGCGGAAGTAACCCCAACCATTTCTATGTCACCTTTTTGGAAGGCAGTTAATATTTCATCCATTTGTTTGCCATCTAAATCGTTAAAGCTTTTCTTATAACGCTTTTGTGCTTCATCCTCCATTTTTTGAATACCCTGTCTAAAAATTTCCGCTCGCGTTAAACGGCTCTGATAGCCTTGAGTTGGGGCACCAACATCAAATGGACCTTGCATATATTCTTTAGAGTTACTTCCATAATTTCCTGCAAGTTGATGATCGATAAAATAGGGAACGTCTAAACCAATAGCTCCTGGTCCCAAATCGTCCTCTGGGAAGATACGTTCTGTGGCCTTTGATAAGATACTAAAATCTTTTTCATTTCTGAAGAACATCTTAGCTTTTGGTGAGCCTGTGGCCTCATTCGTTGTTTCATGACCACCATGCTCTAGGGTAGAAGTACCTTTACCATGGATGTTGTAACCAACTAATCCTCCAATTAAACCACCACCGACTAATGTACCAGCAGCAATACCTGTAGTTTTTAAAAAGTCTCGACGAGAAACATTATTTTTGTCTGAACTCATGGAAATCCTCCCCTCAAAATGTGTTAAACGGATCCTATCTTTAATAATCAGCAAAAAATGTGAATTATAATCAATTTTTGTTGGAAAATGTTTTAATTACCTCTATTAGCATGGTGTACTCTCCTTTTTAATGACAAGGGGGATCTATGAATTGAAAATTTTGTAGAAAATTGTTAGCACTATAAAGGTAGTGTAAATGGTATTATTATACATTTATTAATCATATTGGAAAACTTTTGTTGACTTCTACTTTTAGTGACTTTACTCTGAAGTTATGCAAAAATATGTGGATTGTATAGCTAAAAATGGAAGAAGTGAGAAAAAGAGAAATGTGGTTAAAAGGTATTGGTGGTAAATTAATTGTTGCAATTATAGCTCTTGTATTTGTAACATGTGGCACGCTTGGGCTATCTACTTGGATAAATAGTACAAAAGCTGTGAATGAGCAAGTGGAATCTAATTTGGTATCTAGAGCAGAGGATGTGTCCCAATACATAGAAGAACACTTCCAATTAACACTAGTGGAGGTGGAAGCCATTGCAGAGCAAGAGGCAGTTCGGAGCATGGACTTTGAAAAGCAGAAGCAGTATCTCTCGAAACGTCTTGCCAGTAATGAAAATTACTTAGGTTTTGGCATTATCAATGCTAATGGAGTTGCCCATTATCTGGATGATACAACAGCTGATCTAGGGGATCGTGATTACGTAAAAGAAGGTTTTACTGGTAAGTCTGTCATGTCTGACATTACGATTAGTCGTGTAACAGGTGAACCAGTCATTTTAATCGTTTCTCCAATTGACACAGTGACAGGTGAAAAAGCTTTATTATTAGCACGTATTGACGGCTATTACCTATCTAAAATTGTAGAAGGCATTAAGGTTGGAGACAGTGGCTATGCATTTATGTTAGATGCTAACGGAACAATTATTGGACATAATAATCATTCGTATGTGAAGGAGCAATACAATCCAATTAAGGCAGCAGACGAAACAGGTATCAAGACAGGCAGAGCAATGGCTGCTAAAGAAATGATTGCTAATGATAACGGTTATTTTTCTTTTGAAACGGAAGATACAGGAACTAGTCTAATGGGCTATCATACCCTCGATAATGGTTGGAAAATGGGGGTTATCGCATTAGAAGATGAGATGTTTTCAGGGCTTTCTAAGCTTAAGACGAACTTCATTGTCACTACGATCATAGTTTCAATACTTGGGCTATGCATCTCATTTGCCATTTCTCGCTCTGTTAGTAGACCACTTCGACATGTACTTCGCATTAGTGAGGGCTTATCGGAAGGAGACTTTACACAGGAAATTCCAGAAAAATATTTGAAACGTATTGATGAAATGGGAACGATGGCACGTGCATTAGATCGCATGACTGATAATATGCGGGAAATGATAGCCAAAGTGAGTCGAGAAGCAACGGCAGTGAATGAAGCTGCGTGTGATTTAATGGGAGATGTAAATGGAGTAACAAAGCGTTCAAAGCAAATTGCTGGTGCAATAAGTGAAGTAGATCGAGGGGCACAAAGCCAAACTGTGATGGCAGAGGAAAGTGCCTCAGCAATGGAACAAATGGCGATAGGGATACAAAATGTAGCTGAAGTTGCCTCCACAATTGCTTGTAATACAGATTTTATTTCCCAGAAAATTAGTGAAAGCAATCATGCAGTTGGACAATCCGTTTTACGTATGAATGAGATTCAGCAAGGCACAACAGATGAACTATCAATTATTCACAAGCTAGAAAAAGAGTCAGAAGAAATTAGCTTAATTTCAAAAATGATTACCGATATCTCCGATCAAACAAATTTATTGGCATTGAATGCCTCTATAGAAGCAGCACGGGCAGGAGATGCTGGTAAAGGCTTTGCCGTTGTAGCAGAAGAAGTTCGCAAGCTATCGGAGCAAACAGCAGAATCAGCTACTAAAATTAATGTGCTCATTGAAAGAGTTCAACTTTATACATTAGAAGTAGTAAAAGCAGCTGAATTTGGTGAAGATAATGTTGAACGTGGTTTAGCTTCTATTGAGGCAGTGGGAGAACGCTTCGAGGAAATGGTTCGAGCAGTAGGAGAAATAGCAGGTCAAATTGAAGAAATGAATGCTTCAGCTGAACAAATGTCTGCCAATACGGAGGAAGTTTCCGCGTCTATGGAAGAAATGGCAGCTACTGCACATGCGGCAAGTGATTATGTGCATGAGGTAACAGATGCAACAGCGGAACAGTTGAAGACGGTAGCAGTAATGAACAATCAAACTGAAAAACTATCAGAAATGGCAAAACGTTTATATGAAGCCATTCAAAAATTTAAATATTAAATTAGAGAGGAGCTGTCTATTAATGACAGCTCCTCTCAGAGTGTTGAAAAACAAAACCATCCATACAATTTTTGTGAAAGGTCAAAATGGATTACCTCTCCATGCAGAGGATCGTCTGTCTAGCTATCCCACGAAAGTCAGGAATCCATCCACTCCACCTCATAAAAATGTTACTTTTTTTGCAAAGGCTTAATTGAAGGTGTTCACTACTCATTTTATGGAGAGGTATGGCAATCATCATTTCTCCCATTGAAATTGAGAGTCAAAATCCTTTCTCGAATTATACATTTGCTATTTTGTTCACAACGACTGTATGAAAGATAAGGAAAAGCCACTTTTACAGAATGGTTGATTGGAGAGGAGCCAGTGTCACTCCTAGGGGATTTAGCGTCACAGATGAGACCCTGAAGCGAACGTAAGTGAGTGAAGCGGCTCACCGGACGCCCCCTGGAAAGGACGCTGGCGTAACGGAAATCAATCACTTACCTTGTCAAAAAGTCTTTTTCGGCTAGTGACATTGTCTTTTTTCAATAACATAGGAGGAGCTGTCTATTAATAACAAACAGCTCCTCTATTATAATGTAATTAAGCGTCTTGCATCGCTGCTAGTAATTCTTCTTTCGAAACGGTGCAATCGCCACCGCCTTGTACCATTTGGTCACTTCCGCCACCCTTACCATTAATAAGCGGCAGTGCCTTTTGGGCAACATCCTTCATGCTTTTTGAAACATTATTACCTCTTGCTGCAACGAATTGTAGTTTGCCATCATTTTCAGACACAAGTAGAGCTATTACATCTTTCTGTTCCGTAACAATCATACGGGCTATTTTTTGTAGCTCTTGCATTGTTCGCTGATTAAAAGCAGCCGTTACGACACCTTCGCTATTAACAAGTGCCTTTGCTTCATACGTGAGTAATTCCTCTTTCGCAGCAGCGAGTGCTTTTTCTGTAGTTTTTTGAGTAGATAAAACTTTTGTAAGTGCTGTGGCAGCATCAAACTCAGGGACACTTAATTGACGAGCAACGTCCGCTAAAACTTTTTTCCGCATGCCAAGCTCAGTCAAAACGCGTTGACCACACACAAAAGAAACGCGCACATTGCCCTTCATTTTTTCGGTCCCTAATATTTTGATGGAACTAACTTGCCCTGTAGATGTAGGGTGAGTGCCACCACAACCGTTGTAATCAAAATTAGGGATAATCACAAGTCGAATGTCTCCCGTCACTGCGACCTCTTTACGAAGATTATAGTTGCCCAGCTCTTGTTCTGTAACCCAGGTAGTTTGAATGGGGCGGTTCTCTAGAATAATGTCATTGGCTCTTGCTTCTGCCGCTGCAAGCTGTTGCTCAGAAATCGTTTCTATAGCAAGATCAATTGTTACTTGCTCACTGCCTAGATGAAAGCTTACAGTCTGCGCATTAAAAAGCTCTACAAAAGCAGCTGTTAAAATATGTTGCCCAGCATGCTGCTGCATATGATCGAATCGTCTTGGCCAATTTAACTTGCCATGTACCACACCATCTAAAGTCGATAGATCACCTTCAATATAGTGACGAATTTCATCATCCACTTTTTCAACATCTATGACCTCCAACGCATTCAATGTACCTGTATCGTGAGGTTGACCACCACCAGTTGGATAGAAAGCGGTGTTCGATAGTACAACATAATGACGGTCGGATTCGTCAGTTCCTTTACTAATAATAGTTGCATCAAACTCTTGTAACATAACGTCTTGATAATATAATAGCTCTTTCATGAAAAAGCCTCCTCGTATGTAGGGAAATTTAGTTCTAAATTAATTCCATTTCATTGTGGCATAATTACTGACAGGTGTATACGAGTTTTCTAGTTGACCCATGCTGAAATTGATTTAATATAGAAAAGAACAGCTAAAGAAAAAGGAGCAAATATAATGGAAATTACACAATTCTCAATGGAAGAGATTTTAGACCCAACAAATATTATTGAAGGTAAGCGTTATGAATTTATTCTGGATGTAGAAATTGATGAAGAGGATGAGCTTTACCACGAAGCTGGCATTGAAATTCGTGTCCTAATTGGTGAAAAAGACGAAGAACCATTTATATTAAATTACTTCATCATGGAAAAGGCTGAAGGTGAATATTTAGACTTTGCATTAGAGGATGATGAACTAGAAGAAATTTTGACATTCTGTAAAGAAGAAATAGCGAAAGCATAGTAAGTAACAGGTAGAGAGTATAGATTCTTTACCTGTTTTTTTATTGAATTAAGGATTATGTAAGCTTGATGAAATATACATGTAGTATTGAAGGACTAAACTTAGTTTTAGTGTTCAGAAAATAGGGCAATTTAAAGAGAGAGGTGTTTCTATGTCAACGTACACGCAATCCATTTTTATAGCATTTTTCATAACTATTATTTTATCCTTTGTACTATTTATACCATGGCTGATTTATACGTATCGTAAGTATGGATACTTATCGATGTCCAAAACCATTATCATGTTCTCATTTATTTTTTACTTTTTATCAGCGCTTTGTTTAGTATTACTACCATTTCCGTCTACAAGAGATACTTGCTCACTTCAATCCGCGGACACCGTTCATACTAATTTGCGACTTTTTCAATTTGTTGATGATGTTTTAAAGGATAGTGGCGTTGTTGTCACAAATCCATCTACATGGCTTGCTATCACAAAACAGCAGGCATTTTTTCAAGCCTTCTTTAATTTCTTACTACTAATGCCATTCGGCGTTTACTTGCGATATTTTCTTAAAGAAAGAAGGTACTGGAAACGTGCATTTTTAATTAGCTTTTTGCTAACATTGTTTTATGAGGTCACACAAAGAACAGGCATTTATGGCATCTTTAATTGCGCATACCGAATCTTTGATGTCGATGACTTATTACTAAACAGTGTAGGTGCGCTCCTAGGTTTCTTCTTAGCACCAATTGTTTGGGCATTATTCCCCTCTCATGAAGAGGTTGAGGCTAAAGCTGCTGAAATGGAAAAAAATGATATTGTTAAGCCGATTTCTATTTTACTAGCATTGGCCATTGATTTATTTATCGTCCAATCAGTTTGGATGATTATTGGTGTTCTGACAGGGTATAGCGGTACTTTTGAATTCTTAGTGAAAATGGCTCTGTACGTGGTACTCTTTGGGGTGTTACCAAGTATGATGAATGGTGCAACACTCGGTATGAAGGTGATGCGTTTTACAATGGTCAACAAGAATGGCAAAAGTATTGTAAAGCAATCATGGCGTCGTTGTATTGCTATTATCGCTACCTTGTGTTTATCAGAAGCCATTACAACATTAGGTGACATCCAATTAGATATGGATTCACCATTTTATGTTCTACAAATTGTCATTTCTCTACTTGCCGCAATAGCAGGTTTTGCACTTACAATGATAATAGCTATTCATGTGGTACGGGTCATCGTAAGTGGTGGAAAACGACGTTTGTATATCGATCAATATGCAGATTTAATGGCAACAAGGAAAAAATAAGGGGGCTTGTAGAATGAAATACGTCATCATTGGTGGAGATGCTGCAGGTATGTCTGCAGCAATGGAAATCTATCGGAATGTTCCAGGAGCAGAAATAACTACTTTAGAACGTGGTTTTATTTATTCATATGGGCAATGTGGATTGCCTTATGTTGTAGATGGTCGTATTTCATCAACCAAACGTTTAATTGCAAGAGATGTCGAAACTTTTCGAGATAAGTATGGCATTGATGCAAGAGTTGGCTATGAGGTAGAGAATGTAAACATAGAGAAGAAGGTTATTACAGGTACACAAGCAAGTGGTGATAAATTTGAGATTACCTACGATAAACTTCTTATTGCAACGGGGGCTAGTCCAGTCATGCCTGTGAAAAGGGGGAATGAGCTAGATGGTATCCATACGGTAAAAACAATTCCTCAACTGGAAGATTTGATGGCAGATTTAACATCAGAGATTGAGCAGGTAACAATCATAGGTGGTGGCTATATTGGTTTAGAAATGGCTGAAACCATACATGCCTGTGGGAAAAAGGTAAGGCTTATTCAGCGCGGAAGTCATGTGGCCCGTATTTTAGATGAAGAACTTGCTCAGCATGTTCATGAGGAAGCGAAAAGGAACGATGTAGAGCTGTTATTAAATACGAGCGTTGAAGCTTTTGAAGGAAATAAACGAGTGGAACGTGTTATTACAGATAACGGCGTTCTAGAGACGGATTTAGTCATTGTCGCTTCAGGCATAAAACCAAATACACAGTTTTTAAAGAATACTGGGATTGCACTTGCAAAAAATGGAGCAATCATTGTAAATCGCCATTTAGAGACTTCCCTTGAAAATATTTATGCAGCTGGCGATTGTGCAACTCACTTTAATATTGTGAAAGAACGTTTAGATTATATACCTTTAGGAACGACTGCTAATAAGCAAGGTCGTTTAGCAGGTCTCAACATGTCAGGCAAATTTGCTCCGTTTAGAGGAATTGTGGGCACTTCTATTTTAAAATTTTTCAATTTAACTATTGCTACAACAGGTATTAATGAGCGCGATGCTAAAGAGCTTGGTTTTGACTATGAGGCATTTAAATTATCTGCACGCCATATAGCCGGCTATTATCCAGGTGCACAACGTATGTTTATAAAAGTGGTCGTTCGCAAGCGTGATCAATTGTTATTGGGTGCACAAATCGTGGGACCAGCGGGAGTTGATAAGCGTATCGATGTGTTTGCGACAGCATTATATAGTAAAATGACCTTACCTGATTTGCTAGATTTAGATTTGGCCTATGCACCACCATTCAACGGTGTTTGGGACCCTTTGCAGCAGGTGGCAAGAATGAATGGACGTTTATAATAGGAGGTAGAGAGATGAGCATTTATGATATTAATGTAACTTTAGAAGATGGTACTATCTATAGCCTTGAACGTTATAAAGGAAAGCCGATGCTAATTGTTAATACAGCTTCCAAATGTGGCTTTACACCACAATTTGAAGAATTAGAAGGTCTCTATGAAAAATATCAGGAGCAAGGTCTGGTTGTACTTGGTTTTCCATCAAATCAATTTAAACAAGAGCTAGCGTCAGCTGAAGAAGCGGCTTCCCAATGTCGACTAACATATGGAGTGACGTTCCCGATGCATGAGATCGTGAAGGTGAATGGTAAAGAAGCACATCCTATTTTCGATTATCTTACTTCCCATTCCAAAGGATTTTTAGGCAATAGTGTTAAATGGAACTTTACAAAATTCCTTGTAAACCGTAATGGAGAGGTTGTTGGACGATACGCCTCAGCAGATAAGCCAAGTAGCTTTGAGGAAGATATTCAAAAAGTATTAGCACAATAGATTAGAAAAGATTCATGCACAGTTTGTGTATGAATTTTTTTTTGTCTACAAATTTCAAAAAGCAGATGATTTAAGGTTGATGTAAGCTTGCGACAAATTTGCTGTAAGTTTGAGGTCGTATACTAAAGTCAGAAAGAAGAGGTGAGCGTATATGACGCCATTATTAAAGGTACAAAACGTTGGGAAAAATTACGGCAAAGGCGCAAATACTTTTACAGCGCTATCGAATATATCATTTGAAGTAGAAAAGGGAGAGTTTGTTGGGGTAATGGGTCCTTCTGGGGCTGGAAAATCTACGCTTCTTAATGTATTAGCAACGATTGATACGCCAACAACTGGTGAAATTATTATTGAAGACACTAATTTGGCACGTATGAAGGATGCTGAATTAGCGGATTTTCGTCGAGATAATTTAGGGTTTATTTTCCAGGATTATAACTTGCTCGATTCTTTAACAGTGCGAGAAAATATTGTTTTACCACTAGCGATTGCAAAAATGCCGATAAAGGCTATTAATGCAAGAGTTGATCGAATTGCTGCATTGTTTGGAATTAGTGATTTATTAAACAAATATCCTTATCAAATTTCAGGTGGGCAAAAGCAGCGTACAGCCTCGTCGCGAGCATTAGTGACAGAACCAAAACTAATTTTTGCCGATGAGCCTACAGGTGCGCTAGATTCAAAATCTGCAACCGATTTATTAGAAAGCTTAAGTGATTTAAACCAATCTCAAGCCGCAACGATTATGATGGTTACACATGATGCCTTTGCAGCTAGCTTCTGCCAGCGCATTCTATTTATTCAGGATGGACAGCTATCTAAGGAAATTCAACGTGGGACTCTAACGAGGAAGCAATTTTTCCAAGAGATCTTGCAGGTGCTATCTAGCATCGGGGGTGGAGTAAATGACGTTATTTAGTTTAGCGCGTAAAAATATTCAACGCAATTTATCGAATTACTTTTTATATATTGCCTCAATGGTATTTAGTATCGTTATTTACTTTACGTTTGTGACGCTCAAATATAATGATGATCTTTCAGCCTTAAAGCAATCGTCACAACAAATTAAAGGATTGATGAGTGCCTCGTCAGTCGTACTTCTGTTCTTCATTGTCATCTTTATGGCCTATTCCAACTCGTTTTTTATGAAGAAGCGGAAAAAGGAAGTAGCCCTTTACTCGTTACTAGGTGTACGTAAGCAAAAAATTGGCTTAATGCTCTTTTTTGAAAATTTAGTCATAGGGCTTGTCTCTCTTGTGTTTGGTATCCTTCTAGGTTTCTTTATGTCCCAAGGGCTATTAATGATACTAGTACGCTTAATGGGCTATGAAGTGGTTGGTAGCCTGACATTTTCAATGGAGGCGCTAATTAATACAACGGGCATTTTTACACTACTGTTTTTATTCACATCCTTACAAGGTTACCGTGTGATTTATCAATTTAAACTAATTGATTTATTCCATGCAGACAAACAGGGAGAGCAAATTCCACGTGCATCATTAGTAGCTGCTTTACTTGGCACTGTACTTATTGCATTTGGTTATTATACAGCTGCCTCTGATATGTTTACGAGTGAAATATGGAGATTCTTTACGGTATTAGGTACGCCATTAATGGTTATAGGGGTAACAATTGCAGGGACATACCTTCTATTCCATAGTGTGAGTGTCTTTGTATTAACAGCATTAAAGAAAGCAACATCATGGTCCTGGAAGGGTTTAAATTTAATCGGTGTTTCTCAATTATTGTATCGTATTCGAGCTAATGCCAAATCGTTGTCAATCATTGCAATTTTAAGTGCCACTACGATTACAGCAGGTGGCGGTGTCTTCGGTATGTATTATAATGCAGAAGCTTCTGTACGTCAGATGCTGCCAAACACATTTATGTGGAAAGGCGAGACAGTAGAATTTTCACAACAGGATGTCTTATATAATGAAGCACTGGCTGTGAAAAATTTACGTGTGGATAATGAATTCTCATTTTTCGAATATACATTACTTAAGGAATCGGACTATAATCGCTTAGCGAAATTACAAGGCAAGGATAAAGAGCTACACATTGCAGAGGGCTCTACGATTTTACTGGATGCAGCCTATGATGAACGATTTTCACATGATTTTACAGGAGAGGACTTTAAGTTACAAAACGGAGACTCCTTCCATGTAGAAAAGATGTACACGGAAAGCGTGTTAAACTTTATAGCAGCTGGAACAGTTCTCGTTGTGAATGATCAAGAGTTTAAAGCTACTGATGCCGATGAGATTATGATGCAGGTTGTTGGATTGGACAATGATTTGAAACAACAGGACGTGTCGAAAGACATTTACCAACAGTTGTCATCTGAACAACAAGAATCATTTTCTAGTGTACCGCAAAGCTATGAGGATAGTTTAGCAACAGTTGGTGCCCTATTGTTTGTGGGAAGCTTCCTAGGATTGGTCTTCCTAGCGGCAACAGGCAGTATTATCTACTTCAAAATTTTAACGGAAGCCGAAGAAGATCAGGCAAAATATGCTATTTTAAATAAAATTGGTGTAAATAGTCAGCAAATCTTAAAGACAGTAGCAGGACAGGTCGCTGTTATCTTTAGTGCGCCACTTATTGTGGGTATTGCACATAGTGTGTTTGCATTACTAGCATTTTCACAGCTATTTAACATGAATATTACAAAACCAGTCATCTTGTGGATGATTGCTTATTCAGCTATTTACTTTATTTATTATATCTTTACCGTTCGTTCGTTTTATAAAATAGTGAGACAGGGGAATTAATATGAAAAAAGTATTTTTCGGAATAGGTGCATTGTTTATCTTATTCGTAGCAGGGTTAATTGTATTGATGACTGTAGATTTTAACCGATTAAATAAAGATACCTACTATGTTCATATCACGGCTGATGGTGAGGTAGAGGAGTATAAAGCAGATAGTGGTGAAATCTTTAAAATGTATTGGTACGAGCTACCTACTTACGATAAAAATGGGGAAGAGAAAACATTAAAGTTTTCCGCTCATAAAAATTTACGCCAGGATGCTTATTTAAAGCTTTACGTGAAAAAGGAAACAGAAGTTACTTCATTTGATGAAGTGAAATTCCATGAATTACCTGCTAAAGTACAGGATCAAATGAAATAGCACAAAGTGGGAGTCTCAACATTTGAGACTCCTTCTTTTCAAACACGAAAGTTCAGTGCTAAAGTATTTAGCGTTTAAATTCAACTGGTTAAATTTAGTTTATTTATTTAGTATTCCTTTTGTAGATCAATAATAACGCATGTACCTTTTCCTTTTTCCGAGGTGATGGTTACTGTTCCTCCATGAGCCTCAATGATATCTCTAGCAATAGCTGTACCTAAACCAGTCCCAGCAGTATTGTCCGTATTTGTGCCTCGGTAATAGCGTTCAAAAATATGTTCTAGATCCTCTGGGTCTATCCCCTTGCCATTATCAGAAATTGTAAGAGTATGCTCATCAACAGACACATGGACAGATACATCGGGAGCATTATGAAGCAATGCATTGTGTAAAAAGTTCATGATAGCTCTGCGCATAAAATGTTCATCTATTTGATGCAGACTTTTCTCGGTTGTCGCCTCAAACATAAGATTAGCTTGTTCATATTGTGGTGTATTTAATGTTTCAATCACTATCTCTCGAATAAAAGGCACCATGTTCACTTCATTTAGTGTAAGTGGAAGCTGTTGATGTCTTAAACGCATCGTTAAATTTAAGTCATCCAGTAGATTTTGCATATGCAATGATTGCTTTTCTATAATTTGTGCATACTCCATTTGCTCATTATTTGTTATTTGTGCATCATTCAATAGTTCTGCATAACCTCGAATAGAGGCAAGTGGTGTTTTCATATCGTGTGAGACATTACTAATCCATTCTTCACGCATAATCTCTAGTCTCTTTCGCTCCTGTTCATGGGCTGCCAATTCTCGTGATACTTCATTTAAGTTTTCAAAAACCGGCTTGTAGACACCACCAGGAGACTTAATAGACGTATGATCATGATTCTTTAAATGATGAATGCGATCTATCATCGCATAAAGAGGTTTCGTTAATGTACGACCAAAAAGCCACCCTACTAATGTAGCTACTAACAAGTCCGCAATCACGATGAACAAGCCAAATTTCCCTATAAACTGTAAGAGTGATGTGCCAGAAACATGCGTAACAAACCTTGTAACACCGCTACCTTTAATACCGATTAAATAACTAATGGAATCCTTACTGCCAATATACACCGTAGTATCAGAATCGAATTCTTTATATTTATATACTTGAATTAAGTCGATAGGTGCATAGTGCAATGGTGCTTTATCTGGTGCAAAATGAGCATCAATCACTTGACCATTTTCATTAAGCAATTGTATCCACGCATTTCTTTGATGCAATTGTTCGATTCCTTCTGCACGTATGGAAGTTGCTCCATTTTTTATCTCGATATATTTTTGAAATTCCCGCACAAAGTGTTCCTCTTCTGTGGCAGAAACGCCTTCAGAGTCAGTTGCTAGCCGATAAGTAAGGAGTCCCATGAAGATAGCTGTATTGACGAAAATAACAATGATGACGATAGAAAGTACGGAAAGGAGAAAGCGAGCGGTTAATTTCCACTTCATTCTTGTGCCTCTTTTGGCATGACAAACTTATAGCCAAGTCCTTTTACAGTTGTGATATATAGAGGATTAGAGGCATCCTCCTCAATTTTTTCACGCAACCGGCGAATATGCACCATAACAGTGTTATCAGAACCGAAGAAATCCTCTCCCCATACACGTTCAAATAATGTTTCTTTACTTAAGATTCGATTGGGATTGTGCATAAAGCACGCCATTAATCCAATTTCCTTAGCTGTTAACTCCAATAATACGCCATTTTTATGGACTTCAGTTTCATCGGCATTCAACTGAAATGGTCCAATTTGTAGTGCTTTTTCAACAATATTCGTTATGGTATCTTGTGTTTGATAGCCAGCTCTACGTAGTTGCGCCTTCACACGATAGGCTACTTCTTTCGGGCTAAAAGGTTTTGTAATATAATCGTCTCCGCCAATGGCTAGTCCTAAAATTTTATCAATTTCCTCATTTTTAGCAGACATAAAGAGCACAGGGACATGGGATACTTCACGGATACGTCTACATAAATCGTAGCCCTCACCATCGGGAAGCATGACATCTAGAAGTATAATATCGGGTGTTGTTTGTTGAAAGCTTGTCCATGCATCGTGAATGGTACCAGCTGTATAAATTTGTTTGTAGCCCTCTTTTTGTAAGCTTACTTTTAGTAGATTCGCTAAATCTGCCTCATCATCCACTACTAAAATGGTTGGTTCTTGCACTTGTTCACACGACCTTTCGATTTGGAAGAATCTTTACTGACAATTATTATAAATGAAATGTATAGAAAAGAGGAAATGTTGGGTTGTATAGCTTAACCAGTAAATGCTTTTATTCTACAAGAGAAGAAGTACATTTTTTATATAAATCAATACATGGTGAAACCTTTACAGATTCTAAAGCGTAAAAAGAGTATTACAAATTAGGAGGAATGACGATGTTTAAAAAAATAGCAGCAGATGCACTTGGACTTTCAGATATTGGTGTGGTTGTGCCAAGAGAGGACTATGATAAGACAGATGCAGATGATTTTATCTTACATGAAATTGATGAAAAAATTTACTTTTTAATTAAAACGAAGGCTGATGAGTATTGCTTTACAAATCGTGCAATTATTCATGTAGATGGCGAAAGTGCTATGAGCAAGAAACGATTACTGCGACGCTATGACTATTCAATGTATACTGTGACAGAAGTTTTTCTCGAAACAGCAGGAACAATCGACCTTGATGTCGAAATTAAGTTTACAATCGGCAATTCCCCACTATCCATCGACATTCATAAACGCTTTATTGATGACATTAAAGATTTATATAAAGCACTACATGCCATTAGCTATGAACAAAAGAACAATGCTTATAAGCTAGAAGTAGCGGAAAAAAGTTTAAACATAGCATCATCATCACTTGGTCGAATTGGCAATGACAATATATCTCCTGCGTCGTCATTCAAAGAAATTACAAGCTTTGCGAATACTTGGATGATCGATCATAAAGATAAGTATAAAAAAGAAGACTTCTCACATATTTTTGATTTATATATGAACAATTGATAAAAATAGCTCTCTGCAAGTGTAGAGAGCATTTTTAACATATAACGATATACATAAAAATTATTCTAGGAGCGTGATTAGAAAATGACAAACGACATGCATGTGCTAGAAAAAGAAGAGGTAGAAAGTGATGATTTTATACAGCAACCTCAAGCTGCTGAAACATTGTTCGTAAATGAGTTTATTGATGGTATTTTAGATCCATCACAGAAGATGTTAGGGCCGCTTAAGGATGGTGGAACGATTATTGCCAATACAACACCTGGATGTTGGGGACCCATGCTTACTCCTACTATTCGTGGAGGACATGAAGTAACAAAGCCCGTGTTTGTAGAAGGTGCAGAGGTAGGTGACGCCATTGTTATAAAAATTAAATCTATTCAGGTCACATCTCTTGCAACTTCGTCTGGCCATGATGAAGCAATTGTAGATCGATTCATTGGTGATCCGTTTGTTTCAGTAAAATGTCCAGGCTGTGGCAAGCTTCATCCAAGCACAGTTGTAAAAGGAATAGGCCCACATGCAATTCGATGTTCTACATGTGATACAGAAACGGCACCCTTTAAAATGACAAACGGCTATACGATGGCACTCGATCATAAAGGGCAAATGGGTGTAACTGTTGGACGAGAGGGTGCTAGACGAATTGCACTTGATGCTAGAAACTACATGAGAACACCTGAAAATTCTGTACAAAATCCTGTTGTTGCATTGGCTCCAAGCGACTTAGTAGGTGTATTGGCGAGAATGCGACCATTTTTAGGCCCCTTCTAAAGCGATGCCTGATTCACATAATGCAGGTGACTTTGGTTCATTTTTAATTGGAGCACCACATGAATATGCTTTTACTCAAGAAGAATTGGATTTACATCGTACCGATGGACATATGGATATCAGCCGAGTACGAGAAGGTGCGACTATTATTTGTCCAGTCAAGGTACCAGGCGGTGGTGTATATATTGGAGACATGCATGCTATGCAAGGGGACGGCGAGATTGCAGGACATACAACCGATGTAGCGGGTATTGTGCAGCTTCAAGTTAAGGTATTGAAGAAAGTAGCTTTGGAAGGCCCAATTTTACTACCAAATGTAGAAGACTTACCTTATACAGCCAAACCCTTTACAAAGGAAGAAAAACGTCGCGCACGTGAGCTAGCGGAGGAGTTTGGTGTTAAACAGGTAGAGGATGCATTCCCAGTGTCGGTGATTGGTTCTGGTAAAACGTTAAATGAGGCGACTGATAACGCGATTAGTCGAGCTGCGAAGCTATTTGAGATGAGCGAACCAGAGGTTTTAAATAGAGCAACTATCACAGGCTCCATTGAAATCGGACGCCATCCAGGAGTTGTCACAGCCACTTTCCAAGTACCTAAAACTGTATTGAAAAAGGTAAGAATATATAAAACTATTAAAAAACAATATGACTAATAAATGATTTCTTGAAAAAGCAAACTTTTAAAAGTTTGCTTTTTTGTATGAGCTACAAGTCAGATAAGTAAATGTTTATCTGAAATTTGAAGTTTGGATTGAAATCTATTTTTGTGTTGATATAATAGTTAAAGTTTAACAATGAGTAACAGGACCTTATATAAAACAGATGAGTATAGAAGAGAAAAGTTGGTGTCTAATGACAGAAATTATAGGTGTGGAAAACAAAATAGAGAAAAAGAATAGTATAAAACCTTTTATATTAAAAATGAGAGGAGGAGGTCATGCTCCATCTCGAACAAATTTTGCTGATGCCTTTACTGGAGCAATAGGAGGATTAATATGCATTTTTGTGTTGCTATGGTTAACTAACATTACCAATTCACCTTGGTTAATGGCATCATTAGGCGGTAGCTGCGTTCTTGTATTTGTCGTCTGGAATGCACCTTTGTCCCAGCCCCGAAATATAATTGGAGGTCATTTTATTTCGGCATTTATCGGGTTGGCCATGTATTCATTACTAGGCTCCAATATATTGTCTATTAGTCTTGGTGTCGGATTAACTATATTTTTTATGGCCTTTTTAGGTGTCATACATCCTCCAGCAGGCGCCAATCCTATAATTATTATTTTAGGAGGTTATGGTTGGAGTTATTTACTAACCCCTGTATTAATTGGAGCAGTCATAATTGTATTTTTCGGTTTGTTGATCAATAATTTACGAGAAAAAAGAAAATATCCGTTGTTTTGGTAAAGATGATATCCATCTATAAAGTGTGTTCACTTATATAGGTGGTTTTTTATATTGTTAACGTTTTTGCTATGCATACCCATATTTTTTTAGCATATGTTAGTTAAGATTTGTTATATTGAAGAAAGAGTGTAAAAATCATGTATTTGAATGATAGGGGAAGATCTTTGTTGGTAGAAATTGATGGGAGGATCCATTTTTATGCTGTTGGACTGTGATGAGCAATTATTCATGGCTTATAAACAAAAAAGTAAAAAGGGTGCTGAAAATATACTAGCAACTTGGCTGGAAGCAGAGTCAAATCTGCAAGAAGATCCAAAAATACTTGGTACTTCGCTTTCACCCAATCTATTTTTAGTAAACGAAGAAACGGCTAAGAATATTGCCTTTTCCACAGCACGTAAATATTGGGGTCATGTATCAACAGAAATGCAAATATATTTTGACAAATATGGTTTAGATTCAAAATTTGTGAATGAGCGTCTCAGTGCTTTTTTCTATACTCAAAAAGGTAAAGATACTTTTTTTGAGCAGCTTTTTGCACAACATACAATAGACTTAGAACGATTAATTTGGTTAGTCTTTGGGAAACGAATGCAAATAGCTATGCCAGTTAATGAGCTACAATCAATTATTTTATATAAATTTCAAGATGAATATTTAGTGCATATGATGTATAAAGAGCATGCATCTTTTTGGCATTGGCTTTTCACAAAAAAAGTTTATTCACTGCTTATCCACAAACCTTTAGAGCAATTCACATTTCTTTATGAAATAATGGGACATTTCGAGCATTCTGTGAGAGAAAATTGTGAACATGTGGATAACTTTGTGAATAACTATAAAGCGATACTGGATAAGTGTATAACTCATGTGGATAAGCATAATGCTAGCTGTTTGGCAAAGAAACAGTTACGTCTTTATCAAATTGTTACTCATTATTGCTTATCAGAAGGTGATTTTAATAGTGTCAAATCGTTTATTACCTCATTTGAAGCGGAATGGCGCTACTCGATGTATGCACTATCAGAGAAGGAAAAAGTGTTAATTGCCTATATTTTATTTCATATAGCAAATAGAGAACAGCAGAGTGAAAAGGTTATACATTATGGTGAATATTTATTAGAGGATGAACGAATAAATAATTATGCCATTGAAATATTACTAGAGTATAAAGAGCTATTACCAAATCGTAAACCAACACCACCTGCCATTATTAAAAATTATCAGTTAAATTATTTAGAAAATTTATATGCCATTCTACTAGAGCATTATGTAAAAATGGCACGTTATGAGGATGGCTTACTTTTATTAAAAGAGCATGTTTTAGCATCGAATAAAAAAATTAATTCTTCATTAGTACAAAAAAACTTTAGTAGTGAACAGCTTATTGCAATTGAAGCATATGTTCAACAGGATATAGCACTTCATGTGAATAACTCTCTACAACATATTGGTTTGTCTGTGGAAGAGTGGCGACGCAATTATCGTCAACCAAATGCACCATACTATGTTGTAGCACAAAGTGCCTCCCTGCATATGTTAAATATTTTAAGAGTTTTGTTTGTAACAGAGCAGTACGAGCTTTTTGAAAAGTTAATGGAGATTTACAAAAAATATCTACTAATAGATGATCATTTTGAAAACCTACGTATGTTTATTAGTGCGTATGTATAAAAAAGGTGTCTAATACATCACAGTATTAGACACCTTTTTTTACTCTAAAACACCTTTTTCCTTCAAAGCCTTGATTTGTTCAGCATTAAAGCCCAGAGATAGTAAAACTTCCTCATTATGCTCGCCTAATTTAGCACCAACATGCTTGTATTCAGGCTGCGTACCATCAAATTTAAACGGAGAGGCAATTTGTTTTTGCATAGTGCCATCGCTTTTGGGTATAGTCACAATCATTTCTCGTGCCTTTAGCTGTGGATGCTCACATGCTTCAGGAAATGTTAGAACTGGCTCTACACAACCTTCAAAATCCTCGTTAAACACTTCAAGCCATTCCTCATATGTCTTGGACAAGAAGGCATCGTGAACAGCCTCTTTAAAACGAATTTGCGTATAGTAGGAGTCATTGAAGGTATTATCGATCAATTCGGGAATATCGAGTGCTTCACATAGCAATTTGCGAAATTGAGGCTCTAAACTACCGACAGAGAAAAAGCGCCCATCCTTTGTTTTGTAAAAATCATAGTAACTGCCTCCATTTAAAATTTCTTGCTCTGGCTGTGGTACACGTCCACCTCCAATAAATGCTGCACCATACATAGCATTAAGTGAAAAGACAGCATCTGTCATACTAATATCGATGAACTGTCCCTCTCCTGTTTTTTCACGATGAAGGGCAGCAGCCAGCACACCTATTGCTGCATGCATTGTCCCTCCAGCTATGTCTGCTAATTGAACGCCCATGGAAACAGGCTTTTTATCCTTATGGCGGGAATAGTCGAGTAAGCCAGCTAAGGATAGATAGTTATTATCATGTCCTGGTCGATTACTATAAGGCCCTGTTTGTCCGTAGCCAGTAATCGCACAATAAATAACCTTAGGATTTATTTCTTTAAGCGCTTCATAGCCGATGCCAAGTCGCTGCATTACACCAGGTCGAAATCCTTCGATAATAACGTCATACTCCTGTACAAGTGATTTAACAATGTCGATAGCTTCTGGTGATTTTAAATTTAGCGTTATAGATTTTTTTGATCGATTTAAATGTTGATGGATATATGCCTCGTGATCATCGTCATAGGGAGGCATAATTCGCGTTAAATCAACCCGCTTTGAAGATTCAACATGGATGACATCTGCTCCTAAATCAGCAAATATCATTGTCGCCATTGGTCCTGGTAGTAATGCAGAAAAATCGAGAATTTTTAACCCCTTTAAAATACCCAAATCTTCCAACCCCTTTTTGTGTAGGCTACACAACCATCTGGATGATGATGGCGAGTAGCGCTTTTCTCATAATCCCCATTGTGTGAAAAGCGAATTCTATATACTGTATTATTACAGTTTATTATATTTTAATGAGTATTATAACAGATTAAATCTTAACTTGCCTATGCTAATTTTTATTATAGAATAAACGCTTCAACTTTTATATGTCAGAATAACAATAAAAGTAAAAAAATTTAGAATTTAGATTTTCTATCAAATTTCAGATAATTAGCGTCAGCTGTTGCAATTTTTAATCTAAATAACTAAAATGTTGGAATTTTGTTTGCCAGATTCTATATGATACAACCTCGTTTATTGATACAATCCTAGTGGTGTGTTGGATTCTTCTTACACAATTAATACATGTTACTTTTACCTATAGGAGTCTTTGCTTATAATAGGCACTAATTGTTTAAGAATCTCTCAAAATATACATATTAAAAAATCATAAATAGGAGGGGAAAAATGAAATCGCACCGATTAAAATTAAAGCATCTTATAATGGGCGTAGCAATGGCAGCATTCTTTTTAACAAGCATAGGTAGTGTTTGGGGCGGCTACAGGATGAACATTGATTCCATTAAGGAAAATACGCTAGAAACGAATAGAGTTTATGCTCAAAAATTGGCCTCAACTGCTGATTCCTATCTCCACGAAGCTTTCCAAATATTAGGATATAGCGCGGATCAGGTTAGGACGAAAATGGATGATGAACAAGTATTGAATCAGGAAACAGAGCGTTTGAGATTGCAAAATCAAATGTTCAATTCGGTGGTTATAACAAATTCAAAGGGACTTGTTTTATCTGTCTCTCCGCCATCTATAGAAATTAAAGGAGAGATTTTAACATCAATTGGCGCTAAAGAGGCATTAGCCAAAAAGACACCAATTATTTCTAAGCCATATGAGGCGATGACAGGGCGGCTCATCATTTTTATATCGCATCCTATTTTCTCGGAGTCCAATGAATATCTAGGAATGATTGCTGGCACTATTTATTTAAAGGAACCTAATGCCTTTAAAACCTTGTTGGGAGAACATTATAGTAAGGATGGTTCTTACGTATATGTAGTTGATTCAGAAGGACGAGTTATCTATCATCAAGATCCAAGTCGTATTAATGACATTGTAACAAAAAATAAAGTCGTTCAAGCTGTTACATCTGGCAAGGATGGTGCCCAACTAGTTGAGAATACAAAAGGAGTGAAAATGCTAGCTGGCTATAGTGCAGTGGCATCGACAGGGTGGGGAGTTGTTGCGCAGAAACCTTTAGAAGTTGCATTAGCCCCTTCATTTGATCGTGTACAGGAGGTCATTATAAAATCTGTGCCTCTTATGTTTGTTTCCATTATCATTGTACTTTGGGCTGCAGCACGTATTGCGAATCCCTTACAACAATTAGCATCATTAACAGAAGAAAGTTTAGATAAGAAAAATGTAGAAGGTTTAAAATCTGTTAGTGGATGGTACTTTGAAGCCTATTCTTTGAAGAATGCATTGGTTCGAAGTTTATCGTTTCTACATGGACAGGTCTCCTTTTTCAAAGATCAATCTACTGTTGATCCACTGACGGGGATTACGAACCGACGTACAATGGATTCAATGCTTGCTGAATGGTTAGCGAGTAAGGTACCACATGCCATTATTTTGTTAGATTTAGACCACTTTAAAAGTGTGAATGATACATATGGACATGCAGTAGGTGATAAAGTTTTACAATTTTTGGCTAGACAAATGGAATCAGTAGCTCGTGAAGGCGATGTATGTTGCCGTTACGGTGGCGAGGAATTTGTCATACTTCTGCCGAACACGATGATAGAGGAAGCCACACTAGTCGCAGAACAATTACGAAAAACTTTGGCCGATACGGTCAGTCCATGTGGTAGACCAATAACATTATCTGCAGGAATAGCTGCCTATCCAGCAATGGCACATACAACTGAAGCGCTAATTGAAGCGGCTGATGACGCACTTTACCTTGCGAAACAAGAAGGGCGAAATCAGGTAAAAGTTGGAGTCTCAAAAAAGGAATAAAAAAATATAACAAAAGAGCTTACAACCCTAATTTTTGGGGTAATGATTAATGCAAACATCATTTGGGCAAGCTGTATATAAGTCATCAGCCACATGACTTTTAAATTATGTTCAAATGATATGTAACTCGGGCCACATCTCTTGATCGACTTGACAAGACGTAAGGTTATCCCCCTTTCCCTTATGACACCCCAAGTACGACTAGATGTATGCCTATATATCGTCAAAAGCCAAGCGAGCACCGATGCTCCTTGGCTTTTTTACATTTTGTGGGATATTCTAACAAAGTGACAAGCTGTGGTTTTGATACGAATTATAGAAAGGTGATTAGTATAAGGAGCCATTAAGGAAAACTTAGCTTTCCTTTTGATGACAACAAATTTGTTGCTCCTTGGCAATTCCCTTTAAACGTGCATAATCATTTCCCCATGTACACATTGTATTTAAAACGGGTATAAATGACTCTCCTAAATCTGTTAAACTATATTCTACTTTTGGTGGTACTTCTTTAAATATTTCTCTCCGAACAAGTCCGTCTCTTTCTAACTGCTTCAATTGATCGGTTAGAACTTTTTGCGTAATTCCGGGTATTAATTCATAAAACTCTTTCGTCCTTACTGATTGTTGACTCAAGAAAAATAGTATTAATCCTTTCCATTTGCCACCTGCAATATCCATAAAAATATTGATTCCTGTATTATAGTTAACCATGTGCTTCCTCTCCTAAATAGGCACAAAAATGTGGCTATACCTCTTTTTTGTGCGTTATTTTCTTATTTATTATTGCTTACTATAATTAGAGGCGCAATACAATAAAAACTTAGGAGTTGTTCATAATGAGTGTAAAAGATATTTTAGAAAAAAGACGTTCAGTTAGACATTATGATTCAAATTATAAAATTAGTTCAGAAACATTGACTGCCTTAGTTGACAGTGCAAGTAAGTCGCCTAACGGAAATAATATTCAAGCAACGCGATACTTAATAATCGAGGATGCGAACTTAAGAAATTTATTACTACCTATAGCTTTTAATCAACAGCAAATAGTAGAAGCTTCAACGTTAATCGTCATGTTGGGCGACTATCAGGCATTTAACAAAGGTAATATTATTAAAATTCATGAGGAGGGGTACCAAGCAGGTTATTTTGATGAATCATTAAGAGACTATCTTGCGAATGCTGCAATAAATTATTATGAAAGTAAGACAAAAGAAGATCTAAAGTTAGAGTTAACTAGAGATGTAAGTCTTGCCTCAATGTCCTTAGTTTTGTTAGCGAATGAAGCTGGTTTTGACACAATTACGATGTCGGGCTACGATTCTAAGAAATTGAAAGAGATCTTAAATATTTCTGATAGGTATCTTGATGTTATGCTGATTGCTATTGGTAAAGGTATAAAAGCAGGTCATAAGA
Organism: Lysinibacillus sp. LK3; assembly: GCF_001043675.1. Taxonomy (NCBI): domain Bacteria; kingdom Bacillati; phylum Bacillota; class Bacilli; order Caryophanales; family Bacillaceae; genus Lysinibacillus; species Lysinibacillus sp. LK3. The sequence goes on along the minus strand of NZ_LDUJ01000003.1, from coordinate 42,532 downwards.
CTGTTAGGCATAATGTAAACAAGGTAATTTATAAAAATGAAATAATTTAGTGTTTTTAAACTAACCGAACTTTTAAAAGTCCAAAATTAATATCTAATAAAGAGAAGCCAATTATGAATCTATCTTTAATGGCTTCTTTTTTATGTATTGCAAACTATGAATTTTTAAATATTCAGTGATGGAAAGCTAATGGACTCGCATAGTAAAGAAATCGTATTTTAGTCTCTAACTCTAGAAGAAATTTACCCTACTATTTTAGATTTATCTATGAAGGTTCACTAGTCTTTGGTCGATATAAAGGATATGAGCAAATGATATTTGTACGTATCAAAATACATAAACGAAAGGAAGAGTGGAATGGATAAATCTAAAATCCAAAAAGTAAATAAAGCCTTGATTGCAACAGTATTTGCTTCAAGTGGGATTGCTGTTGTAGTACCTCCACCAAATGCAGCAGCGGCTACTTCTCCCTTTACGGATATTAACCAATACTCGGACAATTATAATGAAATATTAAAACTATATTCTCAGGGCGTAATGAGCGGTTTTGCGGATAATACTTTCCGTCCTGATGTCAGTGTAACTCGTGGAGAGGCAGCGAAAATGCTGGCAACAGCGTTAAAATTGGATACAAAAAATATCCAAGATCCTTACTATAAGGATGTTCCAAAGGGCAATCAATATTATAAATACGTAGCGGCATTGCAAAATGCAGGTATTATGTCGGGCTATTCAAATGGCATGTTTATGCCGAATGAAGTGTTGACTAGAGGGGAACTAGCCAAAATGGTTGTAGTTGGATTCCATCTAGAGGTATCCCCTACGTACAATAATATTTTTAAAGATGTGAATAGCAAAACAAACAATGCCATCTATATTCAAACTTTAATCGATTTGAATATTACAAAGGGCACAACTCCTGTTACATTTTCTCCATTTGATCCTGTTACTCGCGGACAGTTTGCTTCGTTTGTAGTGGGTTCACAAGAGAAGAAAAGTAATGAAACATCTTACAAAATCACAAATGTGGATGATGACGCAGTTTATATAAATGGCCAGTCATATACAATTCCAGAGAGTCTTGCTCATATTTTTAACGAATATAATGCTCCGGTGTTAAAAGGTGCATTCATTGAGGGGGATTTATCGAGTAAGGGAATTCGCTCCATTTCAAAATTGACCCTTAATGCAAGTGGGACAAGCACACGTTCTCTAGATTTTGACGGAAATTACGGTTCTTTTGGTGCAACGATTGTAGTAAATGGTAATTATATAGAATTCTCGAATATGACGCTGACAGGGACAATGTTTGTCAACGAAACCGTTCGCCCACCATTGCATTTAGGGGCTACTTACAATCAACCATTAGCTCTTGGTCGTGTGGCAAGTAACAATATTTCATTTATTAATTGGTCAAACCCAGATAACAATAAAGGCGATGATTCGTCAAATAACAATTCGAACGATCTTCAAAATTGGACAAAACCAAATACTGAAAATGATAAGCCATTTGTTAACTGGTCTAAAGAAAAAGAGGAAATGAAAAACGTTGAGAAGTACCTAGAATTTTATAACAGCAGTGTTTCTCGACTAGTAGTATCTCAAACAGGTACAAAAATTGAAACAAATACAAAACTACCACGTGTAGACATCATTGGAAATGTGCGTGAGTTTGAAATTCAAGGTGATATTGGTACGTTAAATTTAAATACAGAAACAAAACTTACAATTTATGGTTCAGGAAATATCGATTGGATCAATTACAATAGCTACACAGATCTAGAGCTGTATATTGATGGACGAATTGGCACATTATTTGTTGATAATTCATATGGCAAAATTGATATTGGAGATTATACGTATATTGATAAGGTCATCTTACCTAAGGATGGATCACCAAATAATATCTTCGACGATTTCCTCGATGATAAAGATAATATAGGCAATATTACTGATCCAGATGGCAAACCAATTGATAAAGAGGAAAATGAGAATCAAAATCCTGATGATAAAACAAAACCAATCATTAGTATTACAAATGTAAAAGTACTAAATGGTAGCGAAATTCAAGCAGATTTCACTTCTGATGAAGTCGGTACGTACTATTATATTGTGCGTGAAAAGGGCGCAGAGGCACCAAATAAAAGTGAAATGGTTAACCGTCTCTCAAATAAGAACGTAGCACATGGAACTGCGGCAGCCATCAAAGGAACAAACTCAATTAAGGTTTCTAATTTAGGTGAGAAAAAGGAATATGTTATCTACATTATGGTTGTGGATGGCTCGAAAAATGCATCGGACATAGTTTCTCAAGAGTTCCAAATGAAAGATGCTTCACCACCAGTAGTGAAATCCCTCCAAGTTACGCCATTACATGGAGGAACACGTGCTGAATTTACTTTTACAGCCAGTGAACCAGGAGACTATTACTATTATATACGTAAGAAAACAACAGCAACTGATCCAACAACGGCTGACATCGTTGCTAACCCAACAGGAAAAGGCGAAGCAAAAGCTGTTGAACTTGGCATAAAAGGCATTCTAACGGGATTAGATGCAGAAACAGAATATCAGCTTTACGTTGTGATGAAAGATAATTCAGGTAACTTTTCGATAGACCCTCCTGCGGTAAAAGATTTTAAAACTGGTGCGCTTGATAGTGTTCATCCATATGTAGAACAAGGAAAGTTAGTAAGGAAAAGCAATAATCAGTTTGAACTTACTGTTAGTGAAGCATTAGATCCAGTAAGTGCGAACGATATTAACAATTATTTATTAACGGGTACAGTTATTGTTAACGTAACTGGAGAAAAAGGAATCAAACCATCAGCTGTAGAGTATAAAGCAGGAGATAAAAAAGTTTTATTAACAATACCATCTGATACGGGGTTTGTTAATGGTGATACGTTGCGTGTAACAGTATTACCAGGTGTTAAAGATTTAGCGGATAATGCGTTTGAAAATACTGGCACAGTGAAGCCAGGTGACCCGGTTCGTAACTATGCTGAGTATAAACATGAAGACACTGTGGAACCAAAGATAACAATAAAAGATCCAGTGAATAAAGCGGATGAATCTGATGGTTTCCGTAGAGCTGAAATCGAATTTGAGCCTAATAAAGCGGGAACGTATTACTATATGATACTACCTAATACAGTAATAGATAATGGCGAAACGAAGACCTTCCAACAATATTTAACAGATCATAAAATTACTGAACGAGATTTCATTAATGAATTTGCAGGTGACACTGGTAAATCTGGTTATTTCCAAATTGGTGGAAAAGATATATATATTCAACGTGGCTCAGGGACAGCAGATTTAGAAACAGCTACGCAAAAATTCCCTGTATCTGTGGAACAAAATAAACTCGATCCGTTTAATAGCTATTCTATTTACATGGTACTAAGAGATCGTGGAGGAGAACTTTCTAAAATCGCAGGTCCTAAGACAGTATTCGAAGATACTAAGGCACCTTTAATTCGTAATTTAGAGATTAAGCCAAAAGAGAATGATGATACAAAAGCAACTATTAGCTTTGAGACAAATGAAACAGCAAAAGTTCATTACTGGTTTGTGGAAAAAAGAATTAAAGATAAGGATGGTATATTAATTGATAATCCTGATGCTAATTTAACCGCTCCAGCAGATGAAAAATATTTAGAAACAAAACTCAAAAGTAGTCCATCTGTTGAAAAGATTGGAAAAGGTCTGTCAGGGACGGTTGATGCCAGAGGCGTTACTTTAAAGCCACATACTGAATATGTGGTTTATGTTGGAGCAGAGGACACACCTGGAAACTTTACAATTTATAAAGCTAATGTTCCATATAATGATCACGATAGAACTTCAACAGGATTAATGAAACAAGATTTCTACTCTGATGGAACACCACCAAGCATTGGCATGGTTTCCCCATTGGATAACAAATATTATCCAGGTCTTATTTATCGTAACAGCGACGATACATTTACCATTACTTTTAGTGAAACAATTATGCGTGATGAAAATGGTAAGTCTAAACTTGTAAGTACAGGTGATACAGTTGTTGTTAATTTAGCAGATATTATGACGATTACGACAAAAGATTCCAATGGTAATGAGATTGATGTGACAGCTAAATATGCCCCTGTTACTTATACTACTGGAACAGATACAACGAAAGCTAGTAAGCTCATTATTAAATCGAAAACATCTAATGACGCAAATCAAACAATAACAGTTACAATGAAAGATAGTACTCGAGACTTTGTGATTCCAGGCTATGAAGGCCATAAGTTCGTTGATAAGGCACAATACTTATACAGAACATTGGATGCGAAGTTTATGGAAATTAAACTCGGCTACCTGAATACATTGGGTGACGATAGAAAAGTTCAAGCGACATTTGATTTACTAGGTTCTGCTCAACAATTCTATGAGAATGGCGAATCACTGAAGTACTATTATTTATCCGATACTGCAGGAACAAATGAAACAGTTATTGCTAATAGAACACCTTCACAAGTGATTCAAGCGGTTGTACATGGTACAGACAGTTCTTTAGCAAAGGGAACAGGAACAGTTGCTACTAATGTTGCTCGTGTTACAAAAGAACTAACACATCCAGCCAAATTCTTCAACGGAGACTGGGTGACAATTGTATTAGAAGACAAGTATGGTAATTTCCATAAGTTCTATGCAAAGGTTGGTTATAAAGACCCTTCAATACAATAATTATTAAAAAACCAAGTAGATTTATACAAGTCTACTTGGTTTTTGTTTATTATTAATTTCTCTTTATTTCCTTGAGTTAGAATCCAAAAACCGTGGAAGGCGGCCAAGCATACAAGGTAGGACACTCACATGGTCCACCTCATCAAACTTCACATAATTAGTATGAATGTTTTGGTCGCTTAAACGCTTCAGTCGTTCAGCCGCTAGATCAGCTCCCTCTAACATATCTGGCAACTCGTTAGCACCTATTGTGAGTAAGAGATTGATAGCATGCTGACCGTTCCAATCATCAAAACATCTGTCTATTACTTTTAGTACTGCATTGTCAGCCCACCAAACAGAGGGACTGCCAGCTACAATGTGACTGAATAAGTGAGGTTTTGCACATAAAGCATATAGTGTGAAAAGACCGCCTAAGGAATGACCAACAATCGCTTGCTTCTTTTTATTGATAGGCCATTCCTTTGCTATAGCAGGCATTAGCTCATGTTCAATAAAATCTAAGAACTCATTAGCTTTGCCATTTGGAGGCCAAGGCGTTCCATCTGGACGTGGTGGCAGATGTTCTTTGGTAACAGGTAGTGTAAAATCGAGACAGCGTCGCTCCATATCAAAAGGTTCCTTTGAGGGATAACCGATGCCAATAACAAGAATAGGATCATAGCCTTTTGGTTTACGTGTTTGTAATTTCACTGCCTCTGCAAGTGTTGGAAAAAGGGCGTCCCCATCTAAGGCGTAGATGACCGTATACCCATCTGCTGGTGGTTCATCTGTTGGGCTTGCAATTAAAATGCGATAATCTAGCTGTTGACGAGATGTCATGGCAACTTCAAAGTAGTTTTCTGATGTATAAGGTTTCTTTGTCATTGTTATCATGGCGCTAAAAACTCCAATACATCTTCTATCACTTTTCCTTGAGCATGAATACCGCCATTTAGCCAGTAATCCGCGGATGTCTCAAATACTTGATTGTTTTTGAAGGCTGCTGTACTTTGCCAAATTTTACTGTTCTTCAACTCATTTAAAAATTCATCCCCAAGATTACCATCATTGATTAGGAAAATATAATCGGCATCCAGTTCAGGTAGAATCTCCAATGATACTTCGAAGGCACCATTTTTCACGTAGCTGCTTTGTTCAAATCCTAATTCATGTGTTAAGACATACCCACTAAAATACTCATCTGTCATGAAAAACATACCTTTTGCATTAAAGCGAATTAACGCAATTTTTTTACCCTCTGTTATAGAGGATAGCTTTGTTTTTGCTACATCTACTTTTTCTTGATAATCCTGTATGGCTTGCTCAGCCTTGTCTGTTTCATCAAGTAGTTGCCCTAAAACTTTAATAGAGCCTTCTAAATCACTTGCAGCATTATTAAAAACATAGGTTGGTGCGATTTTTGCATATTTTTCATAGGTGCCATTTTCCACATAAAATGAATTGTGCAAAATAATTAAGTCTGGTTTATCTGCCATAATGGCTTCGGCTGATGGGGGACCGCTTGCAAAGCTAATTTCTGGTATACCCTGTAGCTGATCTTGTAAATAAAGCTGTGGCTTAACACCATTAGACCATTGCATAGTAGGCTTGATACCAAGAGCTAGTAAAGAATCCTCCATGACAGGTGCAAAAATTTTAGTAGGCTTAGCTGGTAGTGTTACCTCATTACCAACCTCATCTTTTAGTGTTAATGGATAAATACTTTGCTCCTTTGTACTTTCTGAGGATGCCTGCAATTCTACCTGTTCCACTTTATTGCTTGATTGGGTATTGCAGGCGGAAAGTATGCCGATAGTAAGCAAAAACATCGCTGATAAATAGGCAGATTTTATAATTGTATGACATTGAATAGGACAATTTTGTTTCATTGTTCATCAAAGTCTCCTTCCGGTGATAATCATTCTCAAATAGAATTATAAATCACTGTCTGATACGTTACCATGGACGGGGACAGGAAAAGGATTTGGATTTTTTCCGGTTAGCATAAGTAACATTTCATCTAGCATTCGGTTTATAGCAATAGCTGAGTATTCGAACCAAGGATTCGAAGGTAAAACATAGACATGTCCATTTTTTACAGCACGGAGCTCTTTCCAACGATCAAGGTATTGTAGAGTAAGCCAATAATTTCGGGTTGGTGAATCGGGACAAATGATAAATAGCAAACGGTCAGGGTCTATATTTACTAGCTGATCAAGTGTAATATGCTCATTATATGTTTGTTGGTGAGTATCGACAGAGCGAAGCTGTAAATCTGTATACAGTACATCCTGAATCCCTTTATTACAATACATAAATAATTGATCACCGCATAAACGAAGAACAGCAAACGTATCATTTTCAGCAACTTGATTAATTTCTAATCTCGCCTGTAATACCTTTTGTTCATATGTTTGAATGAAGTGCTCACCTACGCTTTGCTTTTTAACAGCTACAGCTATTTCTCTCAGCTGTGTTCGCCAATCCTTCGCTTGTATAAAGACACTTTTGATGCCAATAGTTTGAAGCCAATTAAGCATGGAGAGGGAGGGTTCCTCTTGAAAAATATGAATATCTGGCTTAGCGGAGGCTAATTTTTTGAAGTTATCCTCTGATTCTGTATCAAATATATTAACATGCACGGGAATTTTCTCTTGATAATGATTGTAATAATAAGGACTCCATTTAGCATTCAGCGGAGCCGCAACTGGTATGATACCAAGCGCTAATAAATTTCCAGTAGCGGAGACGGAAAAAGTAGAAATACGCTGGCGAGCCATCTCACTATAAGCAGAAGGTGAAATCCCAACTTCCTTTTTAAATTTTCGGCTAAAATAAAATTCGTCACTGTAACCTACTTTTCTAGCAATCTCACGAAGTAATAAATCGGTATCACGCAGTAATTGCTTGGCATGTCCGATACGTAGCGCCGTTAAATAATCTGTGGCACTTTGACCGAATGCCTTTTTAAATGCCTCTCCAAAGTAACTGGAACTCAGACCCGAAATGAGTGCTAGATGCTTAATCGTGAGAGGTTGATGATGGTTTTTAGCAATATAATCTCGAATATCCTTTAATGATATTTGAGTTGTCGTATCTGTTATACTTCCCGTTTCCATATAAATGTCACCCCTTATTATAAGTATGAGAATTACTTGGCAGTAACCAATAGTTTTGGTAATGCACCGAGTAACTTCTCTCTTGTAAAGGCATCTCCGTAATTCCACTTTGTTGCATCCACTAAATAAGCATGGTTAGTTTGTACAGCAGGAAGTCCTTTCCACATATCGCTATTAATCAATTCCATCGTAGCCATTTGCGATTCGGGTTTATCAGATAACAACATAAAGATACGGTCACCAGCATACTGAGGTAAGTGATCTATTGGTATTTCTCTATACCCTTCGCCTGCTTGAAGTAGCTTTTTGACTTGTGGGTGAGGTTGAAAACCATCTGGATGAAAAAGAGCAGGGGATAGACCTGTACAGCCCATAATAAAAAGGCGTTTGCCATGATCAAAAGTCAAAACAGATGCTGTTTCGCCAGGCTCTATCACTGTTTGTAGCTGCTGCCACATAGTATTTTCTTGGATTTTAAAATATTCTAGCCAATCTTCTGCACGCTGTTGTTGGCTAAGCCACTGCCCTAATAAAAGAACGCGTTCCTCCAATGAATCCCAGGAATTTAGGGTAACTGTTGGTGCAATAGAAGATAGTGCTTGATATTGCTGCTCGTCATTATTTGTAAAGATAATTAAATCAGGGTTCAGCTTCGAAGATTTTTCAAGATTGATTGGAAAGGCAACATCTTGAATATAAGGAACATGGTTTTTATAGAAGGATTTACTAATAGAGTTTTTGTTACCACCTATTGGCTGCACATCAAAAATCAACATATCCCCAAACGTTTCTCCATGATAAATAACACGATGCGGTGAACGAGGAATGGCTACCTCGTGTCCTGTCCAATCTTTTACAACAGTTTTTTGTTTATATTGTCGTGCAAACTGTTTTGGAGGTATTCCAATTACCTGTCGGAAGCGGCGATTAAAATAATATTCATCATCAAATCCCACTTGCTGCGCAATATCTTTTAATGGCTCATTTGTTTGTAGTAATAATTCCTTGGCATTTGTAAGACGTAAATCTGTAATATAATCAAGCGGTTTCTTCCCAGTTAAGGTTTGGAAGATCGTACTATATTGCCATTGAGCTATACGAGCGAGTTCCGCTAGCTTTTTCACTGTTAAAGGCTGTTGAAAATAGTTATGTATATAGTCGATAGTTTCTTCAACCGCCTTTGTCATTGTCAACTGGTAGTTCATATGAAGCTGATGTTCAAATAATAAATTTAAGAGTTCATACAAGACTCCTTGTTGTTTAAGAAAATCCAATTTAGGATTTAAATTATACAGATCTTCGCTAAGACGAATTAATCGTGTATACGGATAAATTGTATATTCCACTTCATCAGAAAAAATAGATCCTAGATGTGGGGAAGGGTGCTTATGTTTTAGCTGAAAGGCTGAAAAGGCAATTTTATAGAAACGGTAACCATGATTTATATCCGATAAATCAATCATAGAATGGGGCTGAACAAGAAAAATTTTTCCTTTCGTAACCAAATAGGGTATATCATCAATCGTTAATGTCCCACAGCCATTTGTAAAAAGTATCATCGTATGATGAGAAGTCGAGATAAACGGATAGCTCTGCGAAATACAGTCAATATCTTCTAAATGAAATAGTAAATCATTGTTAATAGAAGCTGATTTATTGTCTTCCATCTGTTCACTTCCTTAGTAAATGAAAATGATTATCAATTAACTGTATTGTATAAAAAGTAAAGAGACATTTCAACAAAGATGAAATGTCTCTTGTTAGTTATTTTTTTAACATAGTAGGTAATTGTGATAACAGCCATTCTCTTGTTGAGGCATCGCTATCACTTTTTTCAATATCAAATGTGTAGACATGACCGTTCTTCACTGCCGGTAGGTTCTTCCAAATTGGACTTTCCATCATTTCTTTTGTCGATTGTTTTGCTTCATCATCGACTGGTGTGAGGATGAAAATTCGATCACCAGCATATTCAGGAAGAAGTTCTGTGGAGATTTCAGCAAAGCCTGTTCCATCATCAAGAATTTTTTGTATTTTGTCGCCAGGCTTAAGCACATTTGAATCGTATAAAACTTGAGAAAGTCCAGCACGTGCCATGACAAATAATCGATCTCCTGGATAATATGTTAAAACCGATGCCGTTTCATCTGGTTTAATGATGTCATCAGCTACAAGCGACTCCCACATTTTATCCGCTTTTTCTGTATAAGCATCCATCCATTGAGTTGCTTCTTCTTTTTTATTAAGTATATCGCCCAGCTCTGTTAAACGTTGGTTTAAGGGTGCAAAAGTATCAAACACGATAGTAGGGGCGATTTTAGAAAGCTGTGAATATGTTTTTTCATCTGAAGTACCAATAATGATAAGATCAGGCTTTAATGACAATGTTTTTTCCACATTAATAGGAAAACCAACGTCCTCCACATCTTTTACGCGATCTTCCCAAGCGTAATTTGTAATCCAAGAGAAGCCAGCACCAACTGTTTTGATATTCAATGCAAGTAAATCACCGTATCCTTCTCCATGATAAACCACTCTCTCAGGATCTACAGGAATTTCAACCTCATGACCTAAATAATCCTTATAAACACGAGTGGTTGATGCTGATGTTGTTGTCTCTTCCTTCTTCGTTTCTTCATTGGTAGAACCACAAGCAGCTAGTATGATACTAACCAGTAATAATAGGCTATAAATGAGCATATGTCGCTTTAATTTTTTCATGTCTCTTCCTCCGTAAATGATAATCATTATCGATATAGGTTAGCATAAATTAGTCAATGGCCTAGAACAATGGATAAAATGAAAAAGGGCCATTAAGGTTTATCCAAAAATCTAACTGTAACTTTAAAATAAAATCTGTTTTACCGTATAAGTATCCTTCCATTGGTGGAGAATGGACCTTTCATTGGACTAAGATTCGTGTGTAATGAAAGGGGGTAAAAAATGAAAAATTGTTGGATGTTTGTCATAACAGGAATGCTATTAATTGTTACAACTACGGGATTTGGTCGCATGGCATATGGAGTTATATTGCCGTTTATGCAGGAGGGAATGAATTTCACGACCACTCAATCTGGTTACTTAGTTAGGGTTAATAGGACTGGTGTTTGTTGCAAATTTCTGGAGGGCAACCATCACATTGTTCCTTGCTTGCTGGGAGTGCACTTGTCTATACGCCACTACTATCGATAGCCATTAACCTGTATCCTAAGAAACGAGGTACTGTCATGGGACTGTTAATGCGTGGAGCCGGGATAGGAATGCTTTTAACAGGTTTGATGGTACCTTTCTTGCTTCATCAACTTCTGAGTTAGGTTGGAGAGGAGCATGGCTAATTTTCGCGGTTTTGACACTAATCGTCGTATTGTTAGCGTTTTGTACAATTAAGCAACCAAGTTCTATACAGAAAAACAACGTTTGGAGAAGGCATGTTATTTATTACAAAGCGGGACAATGAATGTTATGGAAGTAGCGAATGCTGTTGGCTATTCTAATCCGAGCCATTTTGCTGCGGTTTTTAAGGAGAAATATGGGCTGAATCCTCGAGACTTTATCAGATACAGATCACAATAATACCCTTCAGCTTTTAAACAAAGCTGAAGGGATTTTTTTATTTCACTATGCTATCCAATACATTTTCAATAATTTGACGATTGGCTATAGCACCTGAATATAACCAGCTCGAACTTGATTCGAATTCATAAACATGACCATTTTTAATGGCAGGTATATTAGCTAGCAGAGGATCGCTTAGCAATTCAGAGCTACCTGCACTATCACTGTTAATAACAAAAAGATAGTCAGCATCTATTTGAACGAATTTTTCTAAAGAAACTTGCGACCAATCACCAGCAGCAGAAGCTGACATCTCTTTCACAAGGCTTGGCGTTTGTAACCCAAGATCCTCATAAAGAACAACACCGCTAGAAGCTGTGTCACTGACCATATAGATTGAATTATTGATATTCCAGATCACAGTGGCTGAAGGCTTCCCGACTTTGTTGTGAATTTCTTCTTTTGCTTCTTTAGCGAATTGATCATAATCTGCTAGAACTTCCTTTGCCTTATCTGTTTGACCAAAAATTTCGCCCATTTTTAATAGTTTATTGCGCCAATTATTATCCTCCGTTCCCATCACATACGTAGGTGCAATTTTGCTATATTGCTTATATTTTTCACCTTCAGCAATTTCAGGAGAACCGATTACAATAAAATCTGGATTAAAGCTTGTCACAGCTTCATAGGGAAGATCGAATTCAATTGTTGGAATATCCTTTAATGAATCCTGGAGATAGTCTTGGATAGAAGTCCCACCCTTTACGGACCATTGTGCAACGGGCTTTAAACCTAATGCTACAAGGTGATCTTCTAGATAAGGAGCTATGATGCGTTGGGGATTTTTAGGAATGGTCACTTCATGTGCTATTGAATCTGTTAATACTCGATTGGAGTTTTCTTCCTTTGCCTTCTCTATTGTGGAAGAAGATTGAGTTCCGCATGCAGTCAAAAGGATGGAAATAATTAAAATGCCAGTTAAAAAGGCATTCTTTTTTATAAATTTTTTCAAAGCTATAAGCCTCCTATTTCAATTGATTTCTATTATTCTATTTCATTATAATGAAAATGATAATCAATATCAATTTGATGTTTAGGAGATAGCGTTTAAATGTACAAAGACAATCAACTACTGTCCCATATTTTTTATCAACCTATACAAATAGTGAAATTAAATGAAATGTTAAGTGACATAGAAACACAATTCACCTACCCATTTATGGTCATAGTATATGAGGGATATATAGAGTGTACGCTTCAAGGTAGGCACATTAGGCTTAGTTCAAATTCTGTTATGCTTTTAGATAATACTGACGATTTTCATCTTCTAGAAACATGTGAAAGCAGAGGGATCATCATTCAATATCGTGTTTATGGCTACAAAATTGATCGTTTATTGCAAGCTTCTATCTTAATTGAGCAATGCTCCTATCGACTGATGAAATTAGCTAAAGAAGTAGAAAAAGAAGCAAACACTGAGAGCAATAATCCATTTCGTTTACAAAAATTATTTGGTGAAATGCTAGAAGTGCTATACAGCCTTTTACGTGAAAATAATCAAAAAAAAGAAGGACTATGGATTGATAAAGTACTTCATTGTATTCATCTACATTTCCGTGAAGAATTAACAAGAGAGCAGATGGCCAAAAAAGCACAAGTAAGTCCAGAGCATTTTTCTCGTACGTTTCATAAGCACACAGGCTATACATATAGTGAATATATAACATGGCTAAGAATACGAGAATCACAGAAAAGGCTATTGTTTACAATGCCTAAATTAGATGAGCTTGCCGAGGAAGTTGGCTACAATGAAGGAACTTATTTAAGTCGGAAATTTAAAGAAAAAGTAGGTGTATCACCAACAGTCTATTATCAGAAATCGAAGCGTGTCCTTGCACTCAATACCAATCATACAGCATGCTTACTAGCTCTTGGTATTACGCCGGTGTTGGGTGTATACTCTCCATTTCTAGAGGGTATCAAGCCTGTCCATAATACGCATAAACTGAAAGGCTATGAGTATGATATTGCTTCAAATTATCAGGCAATCACCGCAGCCTGTCCTGATATCATTATTAACTACAGTGGTGGTGATGAAAAACCATTATTACTGTCAGTAGCTCCTATATTCGAGCTACCATGTAGAGAATTAAGCTGGCGAGAGCAATTTGGGTTGATTGCCCATATCGTTGATAGACAAGAAGTATGTAAGAGCTGGCTCCAGCAATATGATGAACAGATAGCTCAGTGTAACGATATTCTTGACCAACAACATGGAGCAAGAGGGACTGCTATTGTTTGGGAAATAGGTAGTCATCAAGCATATTGTTTAAATAGTAGTCATGGAAGAGGGAGTCATATACTGTACGAAGATTTGGGCTTTAGTCGACCAGCTGCGATTGTCACACGAAATATTGAACAAACAGGTTACTTAACAGTAGATATTGAAGATATTGCTTATTTTCAAGCTGATTATATATTCGTCACTGCTCTTCCTACAAAAGATTTTGGAAAAGAGCATCTCTTGAGGGTATTACATTCGGAAAAATGGCAGTCACTTACAGCGGTTCAAAAGAAACAGGTGTACTTTTTGAATCAGTATGAATTATTTTATGGCTATGACCCATTATCTACAGCTATGCAATTACAAAAATTAATGGAAGTATTAACATCATAAATATACAGAGCAACAAATCACTTTCATACATAGACAGTTATTTTACAATCTTCTACAATTTGTGAGAATGGTTATCAACTGGTATGTATGGAGGGAAAAAATTGCTGACACAAAATAGAAAATTCATAGCGCCACTATTTCTTTTAATATTACTTCTGTTAACGGCTTGTGGAGAAAAGGAGAAAAATTCTAGTCCGACTACAGTGCAAGATACAAAAGAAGCAGAGGCAAAAACTGTTCAGACGACAAATGGTGAGGTTGTTATTCCGACTAGTCCTCAGCGTATTGTAGCAGAGGAGTATATTGCAAGTTTGCTTGTATTAGATGTGAAACCTGTGGGAGCTCCTGGGTTGGCACTTGAAAACTATTATTTAAAGGATGCATTAAAAGATGTAGAAGAAATCGGTGACTATGGGAAACCGTCGATTGAGAAGATTATCGCGCTCAAACCTGACTTGATTATTACTGGCAATGGGGAAAATTATGATGCTTTAAGTAAAATTGCTCCTACAGTTGTCATTCCCTATGGTGAATTAAAGGATGCGCACGAAGAACTTACTTATTTCGGTGAGTTGCTTGGCAAAGAGCAAGAAGCTAAGGATTGGCTGGCGCAATATGATCAAAAGATTGCCGATGCCAAAGCACAGGTAGATGCGATTATTCCAAAGGATGCAAGCTTCTCTATTATGGAGGACGCAGGCAAAACGTATTATGCATATGGTGATAATTTTGGACGTGGTGGGCAACCAGTCTATCAGGCACTTGGTCGCAAACCACCTGCTAAAGTAGCAGATGAAATGATGGAAAAGCAGTGGGCTGAAATTTCCGAAGAGGTGCTGGCAGATTATGCAGGAGACTACATTATTTTGACTTCAGATGATCGTACAGTTGAAGATTTTAAGAAAGATCCAATATGGGGTAGCTTGCCAGCAGTAAAAAATGATCATCTTTATGTTTGGCCTGAGGAGCGTTCATGGTATTATGACCCAACAGCCGTGTTGGCTCAGGTAGAGGAATTAACAAACTGGCTCACGAATAAAAAATAAGCTAAATAATTGAAAATGCTAGTACAACATACTAAATAAAATTAAATGAAATTCCATAAAATCACTCAGGCATTGGATTGTTTGAGTGATTTTTCTATGCTTATACAGGTTTATATTGAGAACGATTATCAATTATAATAAACTTGTAGGTAGTGAAGAATTGGAAGGAATGATGTAGGATGCTACCAAAAGAGGAGTTTCTATTTCTTTGGAATCACGCAACGATCAAAGTGCTCGATATAAGATATGAGCTATTCAAACCTGAGGAAATCGGAAAATCATATAAATTGCCTGCAAATATGTTTCTTTATGCCACAGGTGGTGGTGCGGAAGTTCAAATCGATTTAATAAACTATACACTAGAGAGCTTTCATCTTATTCACGGTGGAAAGGGCACCACACTACAAATAATGGCTACAGACAAAGGCTTTGAATATTTTTTAATATTTTATCGAGCTTCCATTCCTTTAACCTTAAATAAAATGATAGCAAGGGCTTTACAAACAAATAATCCTTTCAACTATCAATACAGTCTTGTTCCTAACTCACCTATTACAATGTTTGAAAAAATATATTTTATGTATAAGAAGTGGGAAAATGCCAATAGCCTCAGCAAATTTACTGTTAAATCGCTATTCTATCAATTATTAAATGAAATTTTCATGCAGTTAGATCAGGACAGTGTCGACATTCAAAAACTAAATGTCTCTAGTCAAATTAAAGCCTACCTAGAGCAAAATTATGCACAGCCATTGACCTTAGAATCCATTGCGAAGGCATTGCGCTATAGTCCATCTCATTTATCCATTCAATTCAAGCAACAATTAGGTTGCAGCCCGATTGAATATTTAATTCAGCTACGGATTGAAAAAGCTTCTATTTTGCTTGAGAAGACAAATGCTAGCTTACGCGATATCGCTATGGGTGTGGGCTATAGTGATGTCTATTATTTTAGTAGACTTTTCAAAAAGAGAGTAGGCGTTTCTCCTACAAAATTCCGTCAAAAGCAAAAAGTAAGTGATCTGATAAAAGATAGTCCTTCAATGTCTGAAAGATACTCCATTGTCGATTGGAGCTTCCAAGATTATATTGAGAATGGTTATCAATATAATGAAAGGAAGTATGAACCAATGAATAAAAGAGGATTATCAGCTTTTACAACACTCTTTCTATGTCTGACGCTTTTATTAAGTGCTTGCAGTAGTGGGGCATCAACCAGTACACAGGGCGGGGAAAAACAAGCCTCTACCACTCAAACAGTAAGCGAATCACAAACAAAAACTGTCTCTACTATGAAAGGAGACGTAGAAATACCTGTTAACCCTGAGCGAGTAGTGGTGATGTATTATACAGGTGATGTACTAGCATTTGATGTGACACCAGTGGGTTCTTCTAAAATACAAGAGGGAGCAGCATTTGAGGAAGAATTAAAAACAGTTGAAAGTTTAGGTGAATGGTTTGAACCAAATGTCGAGGCAGTAATCCAATTAAAACCTGATGTCATCATTATCCCAAGTAAGAATGAGCTTTACGATCAAATGGAGAAAATTGCACCTACTGTCATGATCGATTTCTCAACCTCTCTAGATGAACGTTTAACAAAGATTGGTGAAGTACTAGGGAAAGAGAAAGAAGCAAAAGAGCTTTTAGCTAATTTCTATACAAAAGTAGAGGATAGCCAAGAGAAGCTAGAAGAGGCAGGTATTTCAGATAGAACGGTTAGTATTATGGAAGGCGGCAAAGGAAAAATGTCTGTTGTAACAAGTTATACCTTTGGACGTGGTTCTCAAGCTATTTATGAGTATTTAGGAATAAAAGCACCAGATATTATTCAAAAGAAAATAGATGATAAAAACAACACCAATGAGGCAATCGATGTTTCATTAGAAGTATTAACAAATTATGCAGGAGATTATGTGTTCCGCTCATCTTATGAAGGAATGGTAGATTTAACAGATCATCCAGTTTGGGCTAACATTCCTGCCATTAAAGAAGGAAGGCTTATCGAAATGGATTTTGGTTTTTGTTACTACAACGACATTTATTCATTATCAAAACAGCTAGATTTCATTGTGGATCAACTAGTTGCTACAACTAAATAAGTTAAAATAAGAATGGTTTACCTCATAAATGTTTATTGATACATAACATTTATGGAGCGGTTATATTTTTATTTACGATGAGATAAATTTGATTATTTGACTTCGAAGTGCACTTGTAATAATAGAGATTATTTTCCAAAAAGAAAGCACTAAAGAAACCAACATTGTTTCTTTAGTGCTTTAATTTAATTTCTTATGATTTGGAACGTGCCAGGAGTAGTAGTTTGGATAATATGACGATTTCCACTGATGATAAAGTCAGCTGGAACTTGCTTGCCAAAACCATTTGAGCGATTGAAGGAAGAATTGGCTGGTAAGCCTTCTATAATGATTTCCATATTAGCATCAAAAGTTACTGGTTCCTTGTTTAATGTTGCTATAAGTGTAATGCGATTGCCCCTTTTTGTAACTTGAATGTCCATCACCCCTTCATCTTCATTGACAAGTGTATAAAGTGGAGGAATGATAATGGTCATTTTGTCTTTTGTTGTTAGAATAAAACGTTCCGTGTCATTTTCTGATGCGGCTACATTAATTTTGGCTTTATAGATATTTTTATTTTTTGTCATAGCTGTAGTTTTCCCTGGGACAGCTGCTGCATCAGATAAAACAGGTGTTTTAGGGATGTTATCTTTTGTAGGAAGTGTGTGTTTTCCTTGTACAAAATCCACTAAAGTCCATACATTTGGGACGAGTTGCTGTTGAACAGGTGTTAATGCTTCAAAAGAAGTTTTGACTGCCTGCACATCCTGAGCTGTCGATGTTTTTGGTGATAAAGCTGCAATAGCGTTTTCAACTTCTTTAGCTGCTGCCTTATCCTTTACAACCAGCTGTTCTGCATCAAGTAATTGTTGCTCGATACCTACAGGTAAAGAAATATTTGAAAACCTACGTAATGCATTAAGCTCTGCTCGGGCATTGGCTACATCTTTATGGAACGAGAGACGAGATGAATTAATCAATTGAATTTTATTAACCACCTTGTCAACAGATGTATTTGGCGCGATATAGGAAGTTAGAATTTTTTGCGCAGATGCACTTACAAAGGTTTTTTGCGCTGCATTCAGGGTATTATACCAATCTTTTGTTTCAATAACATTTTGATAATAATTAGAGGACGTAGAATCCACAGAATACAATTTCTCTTCAATTTGTGCTGCAAGCTTACGATAAGCAATTCTTGTCTGCTGATGTGCTGACAATGTGGAGTAGTTCGTAACATACTGTTTTTCTGTTTCCGTTAAAGCATTGTAAGCCTTCAAAGCTGCCTCTAAATTTGTTTGGAAAGTAGCAGTTGTATTGTTAATGTTGTTAATTAGTTGTACAACATTTGCCACGTTAGCATTGTAGCTAGCAAGTATGTAGGCTGGCTTTGAAATTTCGGTAGCCGATGCTGGTGCGCTGTAAAGAAGGGAGGGTACTGCCACTAAAGACAGTAATACTAATTTTTTTTTATTTTTCATATGATGAGAAACCTCCTATTTCCATAATTATTATAGATAAAATTGGCCTCGGTTCGCAGAGGTTTATCCAATATATGGTGTTGTTTTAATTTTATCATAGCCTAGGATATTTTTAAGCATTTTTAGATGAATAGGTAGATAGTTGATAGTTTTTTTGCCTATCTTTCGACTCTAAGTGAAATACTCATTGTGACTTGTTGAAACAAATCGTACAGCCAGTTTCATTAAGGGCTTAGATGATGATAGCTTCAAACCAAATGCATCCTTAACACAAGCCAAGCAGTTGTGGTGATGAACCGTATGTTTGAGAGCGGGTGTGTGAGGAGGCCACAAATTCTCACTTTTATTTTATCAAGATGTGACAGAACAGCTTTCAAAATATTAAATATTAGTGGCAAGAGGTGCTTGTTAATGTTTAGAAATTGTTGAGGAGGTTATGTTAATTTTTTATTGTTGTGATTATTGTGAGAATCATAGCGTACAATTTGAAGAAGAACTAGATATGCTATTATCTAGTTCTTTTATTTTTTAATAATATGAACGATATCTACAAGTAAGTTATGTTGGTATGGTGGCTGATTTATTGAATTACTTAACTTGTTCAGGATTTGTTTAGAAAAGTGTAGTAAGCTATTATTTGTAATCTTGTCAATGTCTTAAATCTTAAATTAACCGAGAAAGACTTGGCTTTTTTGTAAGCCTAGTCTTTTTTGGTTACTAAAAATGAATATTATCCTAATTCAAAAATCAGCTTATTGGAATGAGCCTCCTTCTTGTAATAGTAAAATGCTATGCTGAATAGCATTTTTCACAAGAGTTTGTATCGACAATGGAGGAACAAATAGCTTTATTTTTGGGGGTACGTCCTATATGATTTGTACTCTGTCACCAAAGCGTATTTGTTCTATAGGCGCGTCAAGTTTTAATTCGTAGTCAATTGGTACAGTTAAATCGACATTCTAAAATCAAAGCTCATTTATAGATAATCACTAAAGGCGAGTAACAATTCCTCCATCTTCTCTCATTATCAACACCATGTTAGGAAATAATAGAATTCGGTGTATTAAAGAAAAAACGGATCGGAGCAGCTAAAATAAATAATAATAGGTAGCACAGATCAATGGTTTGAATTCGCATATTTTCCTTCATCAATTCAGGTAGGAATAAAAATAGAAAAACTAAGCATACTGCTAATTGAGTTCCTTTGGAAAAGTTTGTGGTGCATTCCATTGTCAGTAAATCTCCTAAAATTATTTCTCTATTAAAGCCACCTTGTATATAGTGATTGGCATGAATGCCATAATAATGTCGCTTTCGGTGGTATTTAGCGTAAAATAATATGTAACAGGTCTATTTATAGGAGCATCCTTTGCTTACATGCTAGAGCATAAAAATGAAATGATTTTCCGTGATACGCTTCTAGAGTTATTTTGGCCAGAGTCTGATGTTGATAAAGCATCAAAACAGCTTTATACAGCCACTTATACCATACGGAAAACATTAAAAAACTATTGGGTTGAGGGCGTGAAGATTTTAAGTCCATTGCTGAGTTCTGGCTACAAACTAGTAGTTGAAAATATTGTAGTGGAAGTAGAACAATGGCTATCTCGCTTAAAATCATTACCTTCAATACAGCAGACAACAGTCGATGAATATGAACAAGTATTCCAGATGTATACGGGTGATTATTTAGGAGACTGTGGTTGCACCATGCTCAGCGACTAAGCGAATTTTACATAAGAAATGAAAGTTACAATGCTGCTATAAAGGTGCAGGAAAAAGTGCAAGAACTATACGTTGATGCAGAAGATAACTATTTTACTTTAATGAAGCTTTATGAGCTACTGAGTAATTCAGCTGCCGTTGAGGAGCAATACTGGCTGTTAAAAAAGATGCTTCAAGAGCACTTGGCAGTGGAACTAAGTGAGGAGGTTGAGGTTTGGTATCGTAGATGGAAGCAGGCAAATGCTATAATACAAGTAGATGCTTTTAACTAGATAGTTTTTTAAACAGGACTCTGTAGCTTTCAGAGTCCTGTTTTTAACTTCAAACAGCCTAATTTTTACCTGGCTTATACTGTCCCGTGTAGGTAGAAATCGCACTATTTAATTGATCTACCGCATATGACACATCCGATTGAGTCGAATTGCTATTAACTAAAAGTGATTCAGCGTGTGAAATGGCTGAGTTAAAAATATACCACTCATTGTATGTTGTCCAATTAGTAGTTGATGGTATACCTATCCCATTTTCTGAAACCATCACGTACATATCTTTTGCATGATTTACAAGTGATTGTAGATAAGTTTTATCAACATATTGTCCACTATTTCCAGGTTTATAGGCATTCTTATAAGTCCAAATAGCATTATTTAAATTATTGATAGCATTGGCAATATCTGCTTGAGTAGCATAATAATTATTTACGACTGCTTGAGCAGATGAAACAGCAGAATCAATTGCGTTTTTCTCTGATTGAGTAGTCCATTGAGAATTATATGGAATATTCGATCCATCCCAAGACACTGTAACATATTGAATAGAATTAATTAAAGACTGTAGTGATGCCTTATCACCGTAGCCATACTTTGTGCCATTCTTTTGTGCAGCCTGGTAGACTACCAGTGCATTTTTATATTGAATGATGGCGTTCTTCACTTGTTCTTGAGAGGCGCTATTATTGTTCGCTACAGCTCTTGCAGTCACTACAGCAGAATCAAATACTGCACGGTCTGTATGTGTTGTCCATTTATCCGTATTTAATATATCATAGCCGTTTACAGATACTTGTACATATGGCGGGGATGCAATTAGTGCATTAAGTTCTTTTTTATCAATGACAGGGAGCGTTACTGAGATACGGCTATCGTTCACCTGTACATTATTTACTAGATGCCCTGAATCTAAAGCTACTTTAGCTCCACCTTTTACAACGATTTGCTCAATTTTACCTTCTCCATAAAGGTTGAAATCTTTTGTTACATCAATTGTAAGTTTTTCAATATTAGCCATTGCTCCAAAGGATTCTACTTTGCCTACTACCTCTACTTTGGAAAGAAGTTGATCAGACGATACGTTGACTTTAGTACGGGCTAAATTGATGTTTGATGATTTCATATCGATTAAAGTAACGTATAGCCAACTTACCTTTTTCGTTACAATTGGTTTTAGTGTAATTGTTTCACTTACTACTACATCATCAAGTGTAACAGCTTTTTTTACTCTGTTTGTAATGATAAGCTGACCATCCACACTAACGTTTTGAACTTTTACATAGTCCGCGTTAACAGTGAGGTCTCCAGAGATTTGTGCGTTACCTCCATCAAAATAAACAGATTTTTTGCTGGTACCTGCTTTGTTTAATATTAATGCTGTAACGTCGGTAATTTGTCCGTTTCTCACGACAATAGTTGCTCGGGCATTGGATAATGCTGTTTTATTTGATGTATTGAATAGGGGCTTTAATGCAGATTGAATTCTAAATGTACCGTTAGATGTTATCACAGTATCTTTTGTTATATTTTTGATCGTTACGGATTCACCTATTACCTTTTTGGCTGCTGCCACCTGTGTCTCATATAAATTTGATTGTATTTGAGATGTTGTGGCACTTGCCGTAGACATTGGTAATACTAGTGTCGCTGTAATAGCCGTGACCATTAATGTTGATAGCGCTTTATTTTTCAATTTAAGTCACTCCAATCATTCTATTTAATAGTTAATATATCATATTTTTCTATAATTTAGAATTAGAAGAGGATGTTTTACTATGAATCTCCATTCAAATAAGTCATTAGTCCTTTATATTGAAAAATAAATGTTTGGTGAAGTATCGGTATTTTTCTCTATAATTCTGTAAATTTTCTACTTTATTCGCTAAATATTTTATTGTGATACAATCATCCATCCATTATTATTAGTATAAAAGTGGGGGTGTTAGTTATGAAAAAATCAAGAGGAATTGCCTTAAAACTTTCTTCCCTTATAATAGGATTATTTCTTATTTTATTTTTATCCTATACTGTCATAACGGGGATTATTATAAAAAAGCAAAGTGTTGAAGACGCAGAGCATGGAACATTACAATCGGCTGAATCTTCTGCAGCTATTATGAGTGAAAGATTTAAGAAAGCCAATACGACATTACAAACAACAAAGCGTATCATAGAAAGCATGGAGAAGAATAATACGTTGTCTACCAAGGGTGTCATAGACGTAATGGAAAACAATTTAGCTAGCAATAATGACATTCTTGGAGTAGGAGCAATCTTTGAGCAAGATTCTATTATTTTAGAACCAACTGAAGCTGCTTTAGTAGATACTAAAAAACGTTTTATCCCTTATTTAAGTAAGAACGGAAATGATATCTCGACTGCTCTAATCGAAGGTATTGATGATAAGAGTATTTCTGAATGGTATTGGGTACCAAAAGAAGAGAGACGTGCAGTTTTGACAGAGCCCTATGATTATAATGTAAACGGCCAATCCGTATTAATGACAACCATTTCAGTGCCATTAATCAATGCTTCCGGGACATTTTTCGGTGTATTGACTGCCGATGTATCAATAGATTTTTTAAATGATTTAACAAAATCGAATGCCCCAGAAGGCGGTTATGCGGCAATTATTACGAATAAAGGTGTGCTAACAGCTAACAGTTTTGGTGATGAGCTAGTTGGGCGCAATATGCAAGAGGATCCTACTTGGACAAGTATTAGTAAGACAATGGAAAATGGTGAACTAACAAGTATGTACGTTGACTCTAATCAACTGAAGGAAAAGGCCTATAATGTTTTTGCTCCAATGATTTTAGAGGGTATTGACGAAACATGGACTGTTCAAGTCGTGTTAGCTGAATCAAAGATTCTAGAAACATATAATCATGTATTTGTATTTACGATTATTGCTTCCATTATTATGGTGGTTTTGATGACAGCTGCAAGTGTGTTATTCATCTATAAACAATTAAAACCACTTAAATTTTTACGTGCATCGATTGAAACTGCAGCCGAAGGGGATTTAACACAAAAGGTAGAAGAGCGATATATTAAGCCTGATGAAATTGGTGCAGTTGCTGTGGCCTATAATAATATGTTAGATAAAACCAATAGTGCGATTCAAACTGTACTAAATTCCACGAGGTTATTGAACCAATCTTCTAATCAGGTAAATGAGGCATTTAATGAGGTAGTTGCTTCTAGTCAGGAGGTTTCCGTAGCTATCAACGAGATTGCACAAGGAGCTTCGAAGCAATCAGAGGATACAGAAGAAACAAATTATCGAATGATGGATTTATCAGATCAGATTGATGCTATTACGGCTCTTTCTAATGAAATGGATGAGCTATCTCATAAAACAGGTGTAACAACGGAAAAAGGATTGCATGAGGTTGAAAGTTTAAGAGAACGTAATATGGAGACAAATGAAATGAATGGGCGTATCCAGCAGCAAATGGAATCATTAGCTTCTAATATTGCCAATATTAATCAGATTATTGCTTCGATTCAAAGCATTACCGAGCAGACTAATCTGCTAGCTTTAAATGCAAGTATTGAGGCTGCACGTGCTGGTGAACATGGTAAAGGATTTGCTGTAGTTGCAGAGGAAGTTAGAAAGCTAGCAGAACAATCTAAGAATGAAACAGAAATTATTAAGAGTACAGTAGAAAGTATTCTTGAAAATTCTCAGCAGACGGTTGCTGTGATTGCATCTAATGCAGATTTAATGCAATCTCAAAATGAGTCCGTACAAAGCACGCAACTAGCATTTAAAGATAGCAGTGATTTGTCGGGTTCAATTGCAAATTCTATTAGTGATTTAATGAATAAACTATCTAGCATGTTAGAGCATAAAAATCAGGCAATCATGGCTATCCAAAGTATTTCGGCTATTTCAGAGCAAACAGCAGCCTCTGCGGAACAAGTAAGTGCTTCTGCAATGGATCAACAAGTAGAATTACAAAAAGTAGCAGAGTCTATTCAAAATATGAACGATATTTCAAACGAGCTACAAGAAGTTGTAAACCGATTTAAGCTTGCTTAAAAAGAAAGGCTGCCTTCAATATAGAGGCAGTCTTCTTTATGGTGAAAGCCGGAGAAATTGACCTAGAAGGAATTCAACACTACTATTAACACTGGAAGGGGGACATTGATATGATGTATCTCGGAATGATTTTCTTTCAAATTGTTGTACCTATTTTAGTGTTACTTGTAATAGGCGCTATACTACAAAAGAAATTTCGCTTTAATTTAAAAGCATTGTCTCAGCTTATTACATATTGCTTTATGCCAGCAGCTGTTTTTGTAAATTTATATGAAACACATGTGGAATTAACTGTACTGGGAGAGGTCGGATTATTTATTGTACTCTTTATCGGTAGTCAAATGATACTCAGTCACTTTATGGCAAAAGGGTTAGGTTTAGCTAGAACAGAGGCAGCTGTCTTTAAAAATAGTGTTGTGCTCATTAACTCGGGTAATTACGGTATTCCAGTGGCTCAAATGATATTTGCCACGCAACCTATTGGAGTAGCCATTCAGGTCATGCTCGTAATCTTTCAAAATATGACTACGTATACATATGGTTTATACAATTTAATTTCTTCTACAAAGTCAGGTATGACAATCATCAAGGATTTCTTTAAAATGCCTATTATTCATGCGCTTATTATAGGTGTCGCTATGAATTATTTTGATATCGGTATTCCACAGTTTATCAAAATACCAGTAGAACATGTGGCAGATGGATTTATTGCTGTGGCTCTAATTACTTTAGGTGCGCAATTATCACAATTAGAGATGAAATCAATGTTTAATAAAACCGTCTTTATCAGCTGTTTTACGCGATTAATTATTGGACCATCTGTTGCATTGGCCATTATTTATATATTGGGATTAGATGGAGTCGTCGCACAATCACTGTTTATAGCTAGTGCTTTTCCAACATCCCGCAATAGTTCTAGTCTAGCATTGGAATATGATGTAGAATCAGCAACAGCCGCGCAAGCTGTTTTATTTTCAACCATTGTAAGCTGTATAACTGTAACCATTGTGATCTATTTTGCAGAAGTATTATTTACCTAGTAAGATAAAAAATAACTTCCATCTCTTAGTATTATCTGCTACACTAGCATCAAACTAAATAGTATTAACTAGGGGAGTCTGATGAGTCAGGCTGAGAGGGAAACGCTACGAAGTTTCTTGACCCTTTGGACCTGATCTGGCTCATACCAGCGTGGGAAAGTTAAGAAGCTATTGCAG
The DNA here is from genome assembly GCF_001043675.1 of Lysinibacillus sp. LK3. Taxonomy (NCBI): domain Bacteria; kingdom Bacillati; phylum Bacillota; class Bacilli; order Caryophanales; family Bacillaceae; genus Lysinibacillus; species Lysinibacillus sp. LK3. The sequence continues at coordinate 16,613 of NZ_LDUJ01000003.1, read as the reverse complement.
AGTATGCAATCAATAGACCTTTACATTCGTGGCCGGATCCAAATAATTATTTTGGATTCGGCCTTTATTTTTTGGATTGTTGGGGTGAGCTAGAATCGGTCCTTATATCAAAATAAATTTAAGGGAGAGAAGTAGCTCATGTCAGCAATTAGTGAAAAGAATATTACCATTATGTCCAGCTTTGAAGGAAGCAAAAAAGTATATGTGGAAGGATCACGCCCAGATATTCTAGTACCTATGCGAGAAATTGCATTAAGTCCGACAACAGGCAGTTTTGGAAATGAAGAAAATGCTCCTATTCGAGTATATGATACGAGTGGGCCCTATACAGATCCAGCCTACCAAGTAGATATTACGAAAGGTTTACCTGCCTTACGAAATGCATGGATTCAAGAGCGAGGGGATGTAGAAGCATATGAGGGACGCTCCATTAAACCGGAGGATAATGGCTTTCGTCATGTTGATGACCCGCGTATTCAAGAAAATGTCTTCCCTGAGTTGGCGAGAAAGCCTTTGCGTGCTAAAAAAGGTAAAAATGTGACACAGCTTCACTATGCACGAAAGGGAATTATAACGCCTGAAATGGAGTTTGTAGCGATTCGTGAAAATATGGATCCTGAATTTGTACGTTCAGAAATTGCAGCTGGGCGTGCTATAATGCCTTCTAATATTAATCACCCTGAGGCAGAGCCAATGATTATTGGGCGTAATTTTCATGTAAAGATCAATGCGAATATCGGGAATTCTGCTGTATCTTCTTCCATTGCAGAAGAAGTTGAGAAAATGACCTGGGCAACTCGATGGGGCGCAGATAATATTATGGATTTATCGACTGGTAAACATATTCATACAACTAGAGAATGGATTATTCGAAATGCGGCAGTGCCAGTGGGAACAGTGCCAATTTATCAGGCTTTAGAAAAGGTAAATGGTGTAGCAGAGGATTTAACGTGGGAGGTTTATCGTGATACTCTCATTGAACAAGCTGAGCAGGGTGTGGATTACTTCACCATTCATGCAGGTGTCCTTTTACGCTATGTACCACTAACAGCAAATCGTGTGACAGGTATTGTATCTCGAGGTGGCTCTATAATGGCACAGTGGTGTTTATATCATCATCAAGAGAATTTCCTGTATACACACTTTGAGGAAATCTGTGAAATTATGAAAGCCTATGATGTTGCTTTTTCCTTAGGTGATGGTTTACGCCCAGGCTCAATTGCAGATGCCAATGATGAGGCACAATTTGCAGAGCTTGAAACACTAGGCGAGCTAACACAGATTGCTTGGCAGCATGATGTTCAGGTAATGGTTGAGGGACCAGGTCATGTACCAATGCATTTGATTAAAGAAAACATGGACAAGCAATTAGAGGTTTGTAAGGAAGCTCCCTTCTATACATTAGGACCACTCACAACAGATATTGCTCCAGGTTATGACCACATTACATCAGCCATTGGGGCAGCCATGATTGGCTGGTTTGGTACAGCGATGCTTTGTTATGTGACACCGAAAGAGCATCTTGGTTTACCGAATCGCGAGGACGTTCGTGTGGGCGTTATCACTTATAAAATTGCTGCACATGCTGCTGATTTAGCAAAAGGTCATCCAGGTGCACAACAACGAGACGATGCACTGTCTAAAGCGCGCTTTGAGTTCCGTTGGCGTGATCAATTCAATCTGTCACTAGATCCCGAGCGTGCAGTGGAATATCATGATGAGACACTGCCAGCAGAGGGAGCAAAAACAGCACACTTTTGTTCTATGTGTGGGCCTAAATTCTGTAGCATGAGAATTTCACAGGATATTCGTAATTATGCGAAAGATAAGGATTTGAATACGACTGAAGCGATCCATCAAGGTATGAAAGAAAAGGCTGAGGAGTTTAAAAAAGCAGGCAGTCAAATTTATCAATAATGAAAGAAAAGGCTTATGTCAAAAAAATAGACATAGGCCTTTTCTTAATAAAAAAACTCCATGTGAATAGTGGATTCACATGGAGTAAAAGTTGGATTTGGATATCAATAATAAAGTGGAATATTAAACGTTTGTTGGTTGTTTTACATATGGATTTGTAAGGTCCATACCTTCTAAGGAAAGACCCATCGCTTTAGCGACACCTTCACCATATGCTGGGTCAGCTAGATAGCAGTGAAGGATGTGACGGCGTTTGATGAATTCTTCAACAGAAGCCATATCGTTCGCGGTATTTTCAAATAAGCGTTGCTGCTCTTCCGAAGTCAATAGACGGAATAGTTTACCTGGTTGTTCAAAGTAATTATTATCGTCTTCACGGAAATCATGAATACCTGCATGACCATCAATACGTAATTCAGGCTCTTTATGGTCTAAATTATGCTCCCACTCACCATAGCTATTTGGTTCATAGCTTAATGTCGAACCAAGATTGCCATCAAAGCGCATTGCTCCATCTCGGTGGAAAGTACGGAATGGACATTTTGGTGCGTTGACAGGAAGCATATAGTGGTTTACACCAAGACGATAGCGTTGGGCATCCGCATATGCAAAGATACGACCTTGTAACATTTTATCTGGTGAGAAGCTGATGCCAGGAACAATGTTAGATGGTGCGAATGCAGCTTGTTCAACTTCTGCAAAGTAGTTGTCTGGATTTTTGTTTAACTCGAATTCACCTACAGGAATTAATGGGAAGTCTTTTTTATACCATACCTTTGTTAAATCAAATGGGTTGTATGGTAGCTCACGAGCTTGTTCCTCTGTCATTACCTGAATGTACATTTTCCATTTAGGGAAATCGCCTTTTTCAATTGCTTCATATAAATCACGTTGTGAAGATTCGCGGTCTTGACCAATAATCTCATTAGCCTCGGCACCAGTTAAGTTCTTAATGCCTTGCTCTGTACGGAAGTGGAATTTAACCCAAACACGTTCATTATTAGCATTGATAAAGCTATACGTATGAGAACCAAATCCGTGCATATTACGGTAACCAGCTGGAATACCACGGTCAGACATAACAATTGTCACTTGGTGAAGTGCTTCAGGTAATGAAGTCCAGAAATCCCAGTTAGAGTTGGCATTTTTCATATTTGTACGTGGGTCCCGTTTTACCACATGGTTTAAATCTGTAAAGTGTAACGGGTCACGGAAGAAGAATACAGGTGTATTGTTCCCTACTAAATCCCAGTTTCCATCTTCTGTATAGAATTTAAGGGCGAAGCCACGAATATCTCGCTCTGCATCTGCTGCACCACGCTCACCCGCTACTGTAGAGAAACGTGCGAACATTTCAGTTTTCTTGCCGATCTCTGAGAAGATTTTCGCTTTAGTATATTGTGAAATATCATGCGTTACAGTAAAAGTACCAAATGCACCTGAGCCCTTTGCGTGCATACGACGTTCTGGAATCACTTCACGGTTGAAATTTGCTAGTTTTTCAACTAACCATACATCCTGAAGTAAAAGAGGGCCACGTGGACCTGCTGACATAGAGTCATGGTTACTTACTACTGGAGCACCACCTGCTGTTGTAAAGCGACGGCTACGATCATTTGCGTTTGTCATATTAGTTTACCTCCTGAAAAAAATGTGAGTCAAACTCTTCGTCTATAACTATAACAAATACAAAATAGAATTGCTAGTACATTATAATAATTATCGTTAAAGAATTTTTGTATTTAAGTATAAACTATAAATATATGCGCTAGACATAGGGTTTATACATAGTTTTTAACTTAAATTTATTTTATTTAATCTCAATTTTATAGATAATTGTCATATTAAGATCAAGATAATGACATCATGATAAAATCTTTATTGAAAATAAAATCAACTAATTGAAAATTAATCTTTTAATTTTTTCTATATCGGTTAGGCGTAATACCAATTTGTTGCTTAAATAATTTTATGAAATAATTTGGATCATCAAAACCGTTTAAATGAGCGATTTCGCTAATAGCAAAATCTGTTTCTCGCAGCATTTTTGTGGCATGATGAATTCTTACTTGCTGTAAATAGCGCTTAAATGGCAAGCCTTGTTTTCTTGAGAAAATTGTACTTAAATAATTGGGGCTTATTCCAAGCTTATGAGCGACAAAGGGAAGAGACAGTGCGCTATCTTTAAATTGTTGATCAATTATTTCTATAGCTAGTTCAACATAATCAGCTCGTTTCTCTATTCGAGCTTCCCTTGCTAACTCAATTAATGTCTGCGTGAAAGAAATAATCCCATTGAGTATCGTATAAAATATAGGATGCTCAATGATTAAATGAAATAGCTGACGGTAGTGTTGTTCGATAACCGCTTTTTCATGTAATTTATATTTCAGCATAAAGCGTCTAATTTGTGCTAAGACACTCGTCAAATGAATGCGTAAATCGTCTTGCTCATAATATATGCCTTCATTAGAAAGCCGATATAAAAATGTTTTAACGGCCTCTAGGTTTCCATCTTCCAAACTACTTATTAGTAATTGTTGCTCTTCTGGTGTCAGTAAGGGATCAAAGGGCTGAGTTTCATATTGTTTGCTCGCATAAAAAATATGGCCAAAGCCCTCATAAAAACTTTGATGTAGTGCACGCTTTGTTAATGTATACATAGTTTTAATGGTTGTAGGTGTTCCATCATATATGCCGATATTTAAAGAACTATTACTAATCAAACGCCATTCCTTCATAAGTGTACGTACATCTTTTTCCACAATCCTTATATCATTTGTTTGAAAAAGACATACGATTCTATTAGATAGAGGGTAGGTTTTCATATGAAAGTGAATCGGTGTTTGTTGAAGCCAATTGTAAAGCTTATTGAAGGTTTCAGTATGCTCGGGTTCAATCATTGTGAAATGTAATGTTGTCTCAATTGAACTTGATTTATTATCTAAAAATAATTGATTATAAAAGGAATCGTTTGTAGTCTCTTGAGCATCTTCTGTAATCTGTGGTGTGCGAAGAGAAATGGTTGTGAGTTTTTTCTTTAATAGCTCTAAATCAATAGGCTTCACAAAAAGATGAGCCACTTGTAAATCAATTGCCTTCAAAGCATTTTTAAATAATGGCTCAGTTGTCATTGCTAAAATGGCACCAGAAAGCTTTTGTATATCGCGATAAAGAGCTGCTAGGCGATTATTAGGAAATATATCGATATTTAACAGTATGGCATCAGGTTCAAATTGTCTAATGCTATGAGACACCTCTGAAATACTTGTACACATTTCAATAAAAACATCTCCAGGGAAATATGTATGTAAAAACCACTTTATTCCTGCTAGGTCGGTTGGATCGCGATCAATTAATAACAGCTTCATACCATCAGCCCTTCTTAAAATATTCTAGTTTCATATAAAAGTACGGTTATATTAATAAAAATAACATAGTAATCTGAAAAAAGTCTTGTTTTCTCTATTAAAATTCTCTATATTCTGAAAAAGGTAGTTAGTACAATGTAAATAGAGTAATTGATCATCAGCAGAAGCCAACTTTTGTTATGAAAACGCTTAAAAAGTTTGAGACTGATGTTTTCATATTACGAAAATATGAATGAAGATAATTTATTTACATAGCCATATAGGGAATAGGGGGATGTCATGTGAAGTCAATCATCGAGCTTGATGGCAATACATTATCAAGACAACAAATAGAGGAAATCGTGAAGGGGCAAGCAACAGTTGCGCTTGCTACAGAGAGTTTGGAACGTATTCGTTTAAGTAGAGAGCGTATCGAAAAGCGTTTAGCTGAAGGCCAAACAATTTATGGTGTGAATACAGGGTTTGGTAAACTCAGCAATATAAAAATTGAAGAAGAAGACATTGAGCTATTGCAGCTAAATTTATTACGATCAGATGCAACCGGTGTTGGTGAACCATTCCCAACAGATGTTGTACGTGCAATGATGGTGTTACGTGCCAATGCTTTGGCCAGAGGATTTTCTGGCATTCGTGAGGAAACTGTCCAACTATTGTTGAATCTTATTAATAAAGGTGTTCATCCAATTGTTCCGTCACAAGGTTCAGTAGGAGCAAGTGGTGATTTAGCGCCTTTATCACATTTGGCATTAGTGTTAGTGGGAGAAGGAAAGGCTGAGTTTAACGGAGAAATCATGAGTGGTAGTGACGCGCTAAAGCAAGCAGGATTAACCCCTGTTAGACTTCAAGCTAAAGAGGGGCTAGCATTAGTTAACGGTACACAAGCTATGACGGGTATAGGTGTATTAACGGTCAATGAAGCTGAACGAATCGGTCTTGCAGCGGATATGGCTGCTAGCTTAACACTGGAAGCTTTAAAGGGCATTACCTCGGCATTTGATCCAGCACTTTTAGCAGTAAGACCACATCCAGAGTTAGAACTAGTGGGCGGGCGTATTCGTAAGTGGCTCGATGGCAGTAAACGTGTGACAAAGCAGGGTGAAATTCGCATGCAGGATGCTTATTCACTACGTTGTATACCGCAAGTACATGGTGCTTCTTGGCAGTCATTTTTCTACGCACAGGACCGTGTTCAAACTGAAATGAATGCAACAACTGATAATCCAATCGTTTTAGAAAGCGGGGAGGTTTTATCGGGTGGGCATTTCCATGGACAGCCAATAGCCTTGGCAATGGACTTTTTGAAAATAGGTGTATGTGAGTGGGCCAATATTTCAGAACGACGTACAGAACGTATGGTAAACCCTCAACTTAATGAAGGGCTGCCACCGTTTCTAGCAACAAACCCTGGGATTGAATGTGGGCTTATGATTGCTCAATATACAGCAGCCTCTATTGTCTCAGAAAATAAAGTTTTAGCACATCCTTCGAGTGTGGATTCTATTCCTACATCAGGTAACCAAGAGGATCATGTAAGTATGGGAACAACTTCGGCACGTCAAGTACGTCAGATTGTTCACAACGCTGCTCGCGTTATAGCTATCGAATTGATTTGTGCATCACAGGCTATTCATTTAGACAAGGCAGAAGAGCAATTATCTCCTACTACAAGTAAATTCTTAAAGAAAGTGCGAGAATTTTGCCCACCATTATTAGCCGATCAACCAATTGGCGATGAAATTGAAGCATTGGCGAAATATTTACTATCAAGTAATGATTTAGTAAATGAGTATGTGTAAATTAGTTTAAATTTTGATATGAAAGAGCAAAGGCGTCGCTCGGTTATACACCGAGTAGCCTCTGCTTTGAAAATATTTATATGTATTTAAGTCTGAATATTCAGTTATTAATAGCTTTAGACAGCAACATTCACATTTTTTTAATAGGAAAAGGAGCGTGTTTTTAATGGTATTTAAGACAGATATTCGTGCACCACGTGGAAATGAACTAACATGTAAGGGATGGACACAGGAAGCAGCAATGCGTATGTTAATGAACAATCTTGACCCAGAGGTAGCAGAGAATCCAGATGAACTGATAGTTTATGGGGGTATTGGTAAGGCTGCTCGTAACTGGGAAAGCTATGAACAAATCATTGCATCTTTGAAAGAATTAGAGAATGATGAGACTCTATTAATCCAATCTGGAAAGCCCGTAGCTGTATTCCGTACACATGAGCATTCCCCTCGAGTGTTGATTGCCAACTCAAACCTTGTACCAGCATGGGCAAATTGGGATCACTTTTATGAATTAGAAGAAAGAGACTTAATGATGTATGGCCAAATGACTGCTGGGAGTTGGATTTATATTGGTGCTCAAGGAATTTTACAAGGAACTTATCTGTCCTTTGTAGAAGCAGGCAAAAAGGTATTTGGCACTGCTGATTTACGTGGTAAATTCATCCTTACAGGTGGTATGGGCGGTATGAGTGGTGCACAGCCATTAGCAGGGAAAATGGCTGGGGCTGTAATCTTAGTTGTTGAAGTTGAACGTGCTCGCATTGAACGTAAAATCAAAGAAGGTTACTGTGATTATATTGTAGAAACTGTAGATGAAGCAATTGCATTAGTTAATAAATTACGTGACCAAAATGAGCCAGCATCCATTGGCCTTGTTGGTAACTGTGCTGATGTTAATCGTGAGTTGTTGAATCGTGGAATTATTCCAGATTTTGTGACAGACCAAACATCTGCACATGATCCGATTAATGGTTATGTACCTAATGGCATGACCTTTGAAGAAGCGCTAAAACTTCGCAAAGAGGATGTAAAAACATATGAGCGTAAAGCAAAAGAAACAATGGCAGAGCATGTTCGTACAATGCTAGAGTTCCAAGAGGCAGGCGCAGAAGTATTTGATTATGGGAATAACATTCGTGCCTATGCCAAAGAAATGGGTGTGACAAATGCCTTTGATTTCCCAGGCTTTGTACCAGCGTATATTCGTCCGTTATTCTGTGAAGGAAAGGGCCCATTCCGTTGGGCGGCGCTTTCAGGAAACCCTGAGGATATATATAAAACAGATGCACTGGCAAAAGAGATGTTTGCTGAAGATGAGGGTCTAGTCAATTGGATTGATATGGCACAAAAAATGGTGAAATGGCAAGGGCTACCTGCACGCATTTGCTGGTTGGGTTATGGTGATCGTCATCGTTTTGCATTAAAGGTCAATGAAATGGTTGCAAATGGTGAATTATCAGCACCAATTGTCTTTGGTCGCGATCACTTAGATTCAGGTTCTGTAGCATCACCAAATCGTGAAACAGAAGGAATGCTAGATGGTTCGGATGCGGTATCGGATTGGCCAATTTTAAATGCTCTTGTTAATACTGCGAGTGGTGCAAGCTGGGTAAGCGTACACCATGGTGGTGGTGTAGGAATGGGTTATTCACAGCATGCAGGTCAAGTCTTAGTAGCAGATGGATCAGAGCTTGCCGCTGAAAAAATTGCACGTGTATTGGTTTCAGACCCTGGAATGGGCGTTGCTCGTCATGCTGATGCAGGCTACGATATTGCTATCAATACAGCAAAAAACAAAGGTGTCCATATACCAATGTTAAAGGGTGATGTGAAGTGACCATTCTAATAAAAAATGCAAATGAAGTAATTACCTTGAAAAGTAATGTACAAGGACCACGTACAAAAGAACAAATGCAGGAAATTGCAGTAATAGAATATGGCAGTGTTCTAATTGAAGAAGAGCGTATTGTAGCAGTAGGAGCGTATGAGCAATTAGAAGCTGACTTCCCAGAATTAATAAAGAAGGCAGAAACGATTGATGCTACTGGTAAGATTGTTATGCCTGGCTTAGTGGATTGTCATACACATTTAGTGCATGGTGGAACACGCGAGCAAGAGTTTAATATGAGATTAAATGGTTCTACCTATATGGAAATCATGAATGCAGGCGGTGGCATTCATGCTACAACAAAGCATACACGAGAAACAAGCTTTGATGAATTATATGAAAAAACGATGCAGCATTTAGATGTATTTTTAAAGCATGGCGTAACAACAGTTGAAGCAAAATCAGGGTATGGCTTGGACTGGGAAACGGAAAAGAAACAGCTAGAGGTCGCAAAAGAATTACAAGCTGCACATCACATTGATGTCATTAGCACGTTTATGGGAGCCCATGCAGTTCCTCGTGATTATAAGGGGCGTGAGGATGAATTTGTGGATGTGGTGGTCCATGAGATGCTGCCAAAAGTAGCAGAACTAGAGTTGGCTGAATTTAATGATGTATTTTGTGAAAAAGGCGTCTTTACACCCGAACAATCCCGACGCATTTTAGAGGCTGGAAAAGCACTAGGCTTAACCCCAAAAATACATGCGGATGAAATCGAACCTTATCAAGGCGCCGAGCTGGCTGCGGAAGTAGAGGCCATTTCTGCGGAGCATTTGTTAGTTGCTTCTGATAAGGGAATTCGAAAAATGGCTGAAGCGGGTACAATTGCTGTATTGCTGCCAGGTACTGCATTCTTTTTACGTGCACCTTTTGCAAGAGGGCGTCTAATGATTGACGAGGGAGTGCCTGTGGCGATATCAACAGACTTTAACCCTGGGTCATCCCCAACAATGAGCCTACCCTTCATTATGAATTTAGCTTGCATGCATATGGGTATGACATTGGAGGAAGTATTAACGGCAACAACAATTAATGCAGCATATGCCCTAAATCGAGGCGAGCAAATTGGTTCCCTTGAAGCACATAAAAAAGCTGACGTACTTATCCTTGATGTTGCTAATTACAAGCAACTGCAATATTTCTACGGCATGAATCATACACATACAGTAATCAAAAATGGGCAAGTTGTTGTACAAAACGGAATTCTGCTGAAAGATCAATAATAATAATGGGCATAAATAAGGCGGAGTAGCTTTATTTATGCTTTTTTTATAAATTAGTTGCAAATGCTTTGATGAAAGATTATAATTCTAATAAATAGTAATTAACGAATTACAAATTACCTGAACCTTGTAATTATAGAAGGGGTTATACAATGACAAAATTTCGTACCGAAGAAGAAGTGCTTGCACATTATGATTCTTCAAAATATCAAACACCCGATGGATATACCGCAGATATTGCTATTTTTACAATTACCTCAGAGAAAACAGAGGAAAAAGCACCGCCAAACATGACGCTAAAGATTATGTTAATTAAGCGTGCTACTAGGGATGCTGAAGGAAATCCCAATATTGAAGGAGGAAAATGGGCACTTCCTGGGGGCTTTGTAGATGCAAATCAAAAAGAAACTGCCTTTATCGCAGCAAAGAGAGAATTAAAAGAAGAAACAAATGTAGAAGGTTTACATGTTCAACATTTTGGTGTTTATGATGAGATCGATCGAGATCCACGTGGTTGGATGATTTCAAATGCATTTTATGCCATTGTTCCTGAGACATATATTGAGCAACGTCAAGCGAATGATGATGCAGACGATGTAGAACTGTTTGATATAGAAAGTGTATTTACGCTTCCATTAGCTTTCGATCACCGAAAAATCATTTCCGATGCGTTGCATTTTATTAAAAGGGATATGATTCAGACAACTGTTGCTAAAAACTTTTTACCACAAGAGTTTACATTATCAGAATTGCAACGAGTACTTCTAACAGTTGGAGAAGATCCACGAATCTCTAACGATTCCGTATTCTTTACAAAAGCACCTAAATTACCATTTATCGAAAAAGCATTGGATGAAGAAGGAAAACCAAAGAAAACAAAAAGAAATTCGTTCCGGCCTTCCCAGCTCTATACATTTAATGATTTCGAAATGGTAGAGTCTATCTATCATTAGGAAAGATCCGTCTTTCCTGATTATTTTAAAGAAAGTAATTTGTAATTTAAGTATTACTAATTAAAAACTGGAGTGATGAAATGATGAAAAAGCGTGCATTAATTAATATTGATTATACAGTGGATTTCGTAGCGACGGATGGGGCTCTTACTTGCGGAGAGCCTGGGCAATTGCTCGAACGTGCAAATGTTGATTTAACAAAGGAGTTTATTAAGAGGGGGGATTTTACAGTATTTGCGATAGATCTTCATGAAAAGGGAGATATTTATCATCCAGAAACAAAGCTATTTCCACCTCATAATATTCGTCATACAGAAGGTAGAGAGTTATATGGTGCATTAAACTCATTATATGAAGAAAATAAAGACCAAGATTTCGTCTATTACATTGATAAAACGCGTTATTCTGCTTTTGCAGGAACAGATTTAGAATTGAAATTGCGTGAAAGAGGAATTGCTGAGCTGCATTTAATCGGCGTTTGTACAGATATTTGTGTTCTTCATACAGCAGTAGATGCTTATAATAAAGGGTTCGATATCGTCATTCATAAAAATGCTGTCGCCTCTTTTAATCAAGCTGGACATGAGTGGGCGTTAAATCATTTCGAGCATACTCTAGGTGCGACTATTATTTGACATGAATGGAGGGGAAAATATGAAATATGTAGATGATAGTTTCATGTTACACACGGACCTATACCAAATTAATATGGTTCAAACTTATTGGCAAGATGGTGTTCATCAACGTAAAGCTGTTTTCGAACTATATTTTAGAAAGCTTCCATTTGGCAATGGCTATGGAGTTTTCGCTGGATTGAAAAAAGTGATTGAGTTTATTAATAACTTTGGTTTCTCTCAAAGCGATATTCAATATTTACGAGAAGAGGGGAAGTATCCCGAGGAATTTCTTGAATACCTAAAAGAACTTAAATTTACAGGGACAATTAAGGGGATGAGAGAGGGAGAATTGGTCTTTGCAAACGAGCCTATCCTGCGAATTGAAGCACCATTAGCAGAGGCTCAATTAATTGAAACGCCGTTGTTAAATATCGTTAATTACCAAACCCTGATTGCGACAAAAGCTTCACGTATCAAACAAGTGACGGGTGAGGATGTTGTAATGGAATTTGGAACCCGCCGCGCACATGAATTTGATGCTGCTATTTGGGGAACTCGTGCTGCTTATATAGGTGGATTCTCTGCAACAAGCAATGTAAGAGCAGGAAAATTATTTGGTATTCCTGTGTCAGGAACACATGCCCATGCGATGATTCAAACCTATCGAGATGAATATACTGCGTTTAAAAAATACGCAGCAGCCCATAAAGACTGTGTTTTCCTAGTAGATACTTATGACACACTACGTTCTGGTGTTCCTAATGCTATCCGCGTAGCGAAGGAGCTAGGGAATCAAATTAATTTTATTGGTATCCGTTTAGACAGTGGAGATTTAGCCTATCTCTCAAAACAGGCAAGGAAAATGCTAGATGATGCAGGATTTACTGCAACTAAAATTATGGCTTCGAATGATTTGGATGAATATACAATTATGCATTTAAAGTCACAAGGGGCGCAAATTGATGCTTGGGGTATCGGAACTAAGCTGATTACAGCCTATGATCAAGCAGCTCTTGGAGGAGTATACAAATTAGTTTCGATAGAAAACGAAAGTGGAGAACTAGTTGATACCATTAAAATTTCAGCAAATCCTGAGAAAGTGACTACACCTGGACGTAAACGTGTTTACCGTATTATTAATGCGGAGAATGGTCATGCTGAAGGAGATTATATTGCGTTAGATAATGAAAACATACAGCAAGAAGAAAGATTGAAAATGTTCCACCCTATTCATACGTATATTAGTAAATTTGTTACAAATTTTACGGCGAAAGAGTTACATGAAAGTATTATAGAAAATGGAAATATTGTTTATGAGGAGCCAACTATTCAAGAAATACAAAAATATGTACAGGAAAACTTACATTTATTGTGGTGTGAGTATAAACGAACAATGAATCCTGAAGAATATCCAGTCGATTTAAGTCAAGTATGTTGGGACAATAAAATGGCAAGCATACAGGCAATAAAAGAAAAGGTTTCACAACGTATTTAAAAGTAACTGCTAGGAGGTAGATACGATGGCGAGAATAGGTATTTATGGTTCATCATTTGATCCCATTACCAATGTCCATCTTTGGACAGCAAGCACTGTAGCACATCGGTGTAAGTTAGATAAGGTTATTTTTTTGCCTTGTTCAAATAAACGCAAAGATAAAACCATCAAAACAGCTGATACACATCGTTGGAATATGCTTCAGTTAGCTATTGCTAAGGATGATCGTTTTATCGCAGATTCCTATGAGATGGATCAAGAAGGCTGGAATATCTACACATATGACACTATGAAATACTTTAGAGAGAAGAACCCAGAGGATGAGGTGCATTTTATTATGGGTGCTGATTTACTAGTGGATATTGGTGCAGGTTTATGGAAAAAGGGCGACGCATTAGTAGCGGAGAATAAATTTATTGTAATGGCACGACATGGCATTGATATGCTATCAACCATTAGTCGTTCTCCGATTTTAAGAAATAATGATGATGGAAGATTTCATCTTATAGATAAAGGGCTAGCGATGGAAATTAGCTCTACCTATATTCGAGAAGAATTCGCAATGGGAGGAGAACCGAGATACCTCTTGCCTACTGCTTGTTACAACTATATTAAAGAACATCATCTTTACCAAAAATAAAATAGTGAAGCTATCATTATAAGTGTGGATGACTACCACACTTATTTTAATTTTGAAAAGATGGTGAATTTTATCATATAGAGCTCAGGGTAAGCTATAATAAAAATAGTAATGAAGTACAATTTTTTGCTGTCAATTTTTAATAATGATTAATGTTAGAAAGGAATTCATGAATGTGCAGCTTACATTAACATTTCTTATTTTAGGAGCAACAATTTTCGCATTTGTGACCAATAAAATACGAGCAGATCTTGTAGCAATTGTGTCACTATTAGCATTTGTCATTATGGATATTTTGACGCCCGCGGAGGCATTAGCTGGTTTTTCAAACTCTGTAGTTTTAATGATTGCAGGGTTATTTGTCGTGGGTGCAGGGATTTTACGTACGGGCCTGGCAGGCATGGCGGGGCAACTATTACTAAAATGGTCAGGCAATAGTGAGCTGAAGTTATTTGTGCTACTGCTTATTATTGTAGGATCGGTTGGTGCATTTATGAGTAATACGGGTACTGTCGCCTTAATGATGCCAATCGTTGTAAGTATAGCAATAAGCATGAAAGTCAGCCCTTCTAAATTTCTACTACCACTCTCCTATGTAGCAAGTCTTTCTGGTCTGATGACACTGATTGCGTCCCCAACCAATTTAATTGTCAGTCAGTTATTGGTTGATCGAGGCTATAACAAACTTGGCTTTTTTGAAGTAACTCCTATTGGTATCGTGGGGATGATTGCTGGCATTTCCTATTTAGTACTTGTAAGAAATATTTTATTACCAAAGGATCAAAACCGTACACAGACCAATGAAGGCTATAAACTTTCGCCGAAAAAAATTATTAAACAATATGATTTAAATAATCGTCTATTTAAAATCTCCGTTCCTGAGGAGTCACCTATTATTGAAACATCGTTAGCGGAATTAAAACTACCAGCTAAGTATATGCTTTGTATGATGAAAATTCATCGGAAATCACAGGAGGGCATTAATTTACTACCGATGACTTATCAAGAAATGGCAGGACCAACTAGTGTCATTCATGCCAAGGATGAGTTATATGTTCAAGGAGAAATAGAGGATATTCGGCGTTTTGTTGAGGATTATCATCTTGAGATGCAAGGATTAGTTGAAGGAGAAGCCGATGAATTGGTATCGAAGCATCTGGGTATTGCAGAGGTATTGCTTACCCCAAATTCGAGCTTTATCAATGAAACGGTTAGTTCCCTTGGGTTCCGGGAAAAATACAATCTAAATATCATTGGTATTAATCGTAAGGGTGGTTACAAGCTTCAGGATATGGTGTCTCACAAATTAAAATTTGGAGACGCAATATTAGTACAGGGAGCATGGGATGAAATTCTTTTGTTAGCAAGAGAAACGCAAGATGTCGTGGTTGTAGGACAGCCGAAAGAACACGCAAGTGTGGCAGCAGCTACAGGCAAAGCTGGAATTGCGGGGATTATTATGTTATTCATGATTATTTTGATGGCATTTGAAGTTTTCCCTGCTGTCATTTCTGTGATGATTGGCGCTGTACTTATGATTTTAACAGGCTGCTTGAGAAACATGGAAGATGCCTATAGCAATATGAATTTTGAAAGTATTGTGTTAGTGGCTGCGATGTTACCAATGGCGACAGCGTTAGAAAAAACAGGGGGCATGACCATTTTATCTGATGGTATTATTAATGCTTTAGGTGGTTTCGGACCATACGGTGTACTCATAGGAGTTTATATTTTGACAGCTATTTTCGGTCAATTTATTAGCAATACGGCAACTGCTGTATTGTTTGCACCCATTGCCATGAGTGCAGCCATTGCAATGGAGGTTAGTCCCACAACATTTATGATTGCAGTCGCAGTTGCAGCAAGTATGGCATTTGCTACGCCAATTGCTTCCCCTACGAATGCACTGGTAATGACGGCGGGGGGCTATAAATTTATGGATTTCGTAAGAATAGGGGTTCCGTTACAGCTTGTTATGTTTATTGTGATGATGATAGCCATCCCGTTCTTTTTCCCATTTTAAAAACTCGGTTTCTTTACCGAGTTTTTTGTTTTTTTAAAGATCTATTATTTTTTTGTAGGAAATTATGATAAAATTATTTTCTAGTTCATGGTCTAATATTGAACTAGCTTGTGAATAGATTTTATAGTTACTAATATAGGAAGTTTTACTTTGGTAATAAAAATAATAAAGTTTTTTATTAAAAAGTGTTGACCTTTTAAAAATAAGGGTGTAGTATTATACAAGTCGCCAGGGTGACACGCTAAAATAAAGCAAAACATGAACCTTGAAAACTGAACAAGCAAAACGTAATCAATAAAGTTTTAAGTAGCTAGTTTTGCTAGTGAACGAAACACAATTTTGGACATCAAACATGATGCCAGCAAAACAATTTGAGCTAATCAAATTTCTTTTATGGAGAGTTTGATCCTGGCTCAGGACGAACGCTGGCGGCGTGCCTAATACATGCAAGTCGAGCGAACAGAAAAGGAGCTTGCTCCTTTGACGTTAGCGGCGGACGGGTGAGTAACACGTGGGCAACCTACCCTATAGTTTGGGATAACTCCGGGAAACCGGGGCTAATACCGAATAATCTCTTTTGCTTCATGGTGAAAGACTGAAAGACGGTTTCGGCTGTCGCTATAGGATGGGCCCGCGGCGCATTAGCTAGTTGGTGAGGTAACGGCTCACCAAGGCGACGATGCGTAGCCG